>JAYOVN010000031.1:0-22591 GCA_038151515.1 Gammaproteobacteria bacterium
AAAAACCCGAACTGCGCTACAAGGCCGCCCGAGAGGCGCTGGCGGAAATGGGTTACGAGTCCACCACCGACTACTTGTTTGCTGCGGCCAAGGCGGTTTTTGAAGAGACTGGGCTGCTGCCCCACCTGAACCCGGGCAACTTGGAACCGGAAGAACTGGCCCGGCTGAAAACCGTATCCCCTTCCATGGGCATCATGCTGGAATCCGCATCCGAACGACTGTGCGAGAAAGGCATGCCCCACTATGGCTCACCGGACAAGATTCCGTCGGTGCGCCTGCAAACCTTGGCCAATGCCGGTATCGCAGCCATACCCTTCACCACGGGTATTCTAATTGGCATTGGCGAAACCCGACTGGAACGGATCGAAAGTTTGCTGGCCATTCGTGCCATTCACGAGCAGTACGGCCACGTACAAGAAATCATCGTGCAGAACTTTCGCGCCAAGCCCGAAACCAAAATGGTCAACGCACCGGAGCCGGATCTGAACGAGCTGCTGTGGACCATCGCCATGGCTCGTCTGATCTTCGGTCCCACCATGAGCGTACAGGCACCGCCGAACCTCAGCCCCGGCGTGCTGCCGCAAATTGTGCATGCAGGTATTAATGACTGGGGCGGCGTATCGCCGGTAACCCCAGACTTTGTGAATCCAGAAGCGCCCTGGCCGCACCTTGACGATCTGTCGCGAGAAACCGCTTCGGCTGGCAAATTCCTCACCGAAAGGCTTACGGTCTATCCCGATTACGCCGCCGACATCGAGCGCTGGGTTCACCCGGACCTGCACATTCGGGTACTGGAAATGGTGGATGCCGAAGGCTTCCCGCGCATCGACGATTGGTGCCCGGGGGACGTAGACGTACTGCCACCGTCGGATGTGATGAACGCGATCGTTAACACGCCGCGCCACATCAGCCCAGAGATCAGCGCCATCATGGACAAAGCCAGTGCCGGTGAGGCGCTGGAAGAAGCCGAGATCATCCGGCTGTTCCAAAGTCGGGGCGACGACTTTACCGCGGTAGTGCAGCGGGCCGATGCCCTGCGGGCGGCCACCAACGGCAACAGCGTTAGCTTTGTGGTCAACCGCAACATCAACTACACCAATATTTGCTATTTCAAATGCCAGTTTTGCGCCTTTTCCAAAGGCAAGCTGTCTGAAAATTTGCGCGGCCGGCCCTACGATTTGTCCGACGATGAGATCACCCGCCGCACCCAAGAAGCTTGGGAGCGCGGTGCCACCGAGGTATGCATGCAAGGAGGCATACACCCGGAATACACCGGCGAAACCTATATCAACATCGTCAAAACCGTGAAGGCAGCCGAGCCCAATATGCATGTACATGCATTCTCACCCCTTGAAGTGTGGCAAGGCGCGGCAACCCTCGGGCTGGACGTGGGTGATTACCTGCAACAACTAAAAGATGTTGGGTTAAACACCTTGCCGGGCACCGCGGCAGAAATTCTGGACGATGAGGTTCGGGACATTATCTGCGCGGATAAGATCAACACCCAGCAGTGGCTGGATGTCATGGAAGCAGCCCATAACGTCGGCTTCAAAACCACGGCCACGATCATGTATGGCCACGTGGAAAAGCTCGAACACTGGGCCAGGCACATCATGCGGGTGCGGGAGCTACAAGCGCGCACCGGCGGATTTACCGAATTCGTGCCTCTACCCTTCGTGCACATGGAAGCCCCCATGTACCTGAAAGGTAAAGCGCGTAAGGGGCCTACCTTCCGTGAAGCAATATTAATGCATTCCGTGGCGCGACTGGCCTTGCATGGCCAGATCGCCAATATCCAAACCAGTTGGGTGAAGATGGGCCATGAAGGCGTTAAAGCCTGCATGAACGCTGGCTGCAATGATTTGGGCGGCACATTGATGAACGAATCCATCAGCCGTGCGGCTGGCACCCAACACGGACAGGAAACCAATCCGCGTCAAATGGCTAATCTGATCCGGCGCCTTAACCGAGACCCGCAGCAGCGCTCTACCGCTTACGGCAAGGTCAGCGACGAACGGGTGAAGGCGGGTCAGGCCCAAGGTGAACTGCTGGAGATCATCAACACCCCAGCAGAAAAATACGAGCGTAAGACCCCGTCGGCCCAGTTGATCCGTAATCCGGCCCCGGCCCCGACCCCGGCCAAGGCTAGCTTCGCCGACCACTCTGGGGGCTGAATTTAGGGCCGCAAGATGACCTTGGCCGCTACGACAACAGGCGGCCTGAGCCCTACAATCGCTGCCTCACCCGGATCTTGAAACCTGCGCGGTCGTGGCTACCAAGTCTATCCAAACTCATTAGAGCCTATGTTCATCGGGGGCGAATCAGCTATGGTTGATTCCGAGGACAACCGCCAGAGGGCGCATTAGGGAGAGGCATAGGTGACACACATTAAATACGACTTCGGCAGCGGCCGATCAGACCCGGAAACATTTCCCGTGGCGGCGTTACAAGCCGCCGCAAGCAAAGTCATTGAGGAGCAGGCCGAAGCCCTTACTCAATACCCGGGTAATCTAGGCCACGCGGGGATGCGGGCCGCCATGGCCCAGCGCGAAGAAGACCGCGAGGGCATTGCCATTGACCCGGAACACCTGCTGCTAACCAACGGTTCCATGCAGGGTGTGACGCTAACCGCCGAGGCGCTGCAGGAAAATCACGGCGACACGGTGCTGGTCGAAGAGTACTGCTACCCTGGCACCTTGAGCGCCTACCGTTCACTGAAGTACGACATGGTAGGTATCCCCCTTGATGAGGGTGGCATGTGCCCTGATGCGGTTGAACGCGAACTGGATCGGCTGAACAAAGAAAAACGGCTGCCTAAGTTCATTTACACCATTTCCACCTATCAAAACCCCACGGGGTTCGTGATGCCACGGGAACGCCGTCTGCAGATCATCGAAATGGCCAAGCATTATGGTGTCCCCATTGTGGAAGACAATTGCTATGCAGATGTGCACTACGACGGCCCCTTGGAGCCGGCGTTTTACGCCTTGGATGATGATCCCAACCAGATTTATCTGTGCTCGCTGTCAAAGATCTTGGCGCCGGGGCTGCGTCTGGGCTACATCTACGCCCGACCACCCATGCTGGAAAAAATTCTCGATCGGCGTCACGACGCGGGCAGCAACTATCTGGCCGCCGCCATTGCCGCCGAGTTCTATCAGGACGGTATTCAAAAACACGCCAAGGCCACAAACCCGGTACTCAAGGCCAAGCGCGATCTCACTTTACAAGGACTTGAAGCGGAACTAGGCGATATATGTGTTTGGTCGGAACCCGTCGGCGGTCTGTTTATCTGGGTGCGGCTGCCCGAAGATGTGGATACCAAGGCCCTGCGGCCCATGGCTCTGGAACAGGGCCTGAACTACTTGCCCGGCCAAAGCTTTCACTACCAGCGCGCCCACGTGCCCTACCTGCGGCTGGCCTTTGGACACCTAACCATGGAACAGATCAGCGAGGGTCTACCTGTACTGGCACGCTGCATCAAAAGCTGCCGGGGCAGTAACGAGGCGCGAGATTTCGACACGCTGTTCAATTAGTGGCTTGGTGGCAGGCTGCCGGGACTCAGAAAAAGAAAAATCGGAGGTGAAATGACAGCAATGCTTTCGTCCGGGGATCAATTTCCGGACATCACTTTAACAACCACAGCGGATGAGACGATCAATCTGCCTGCTGATTTAGAAACAGCCTATACGGTGGTTTTGTTCTACCGCGGCCATTGGTGACCTTATTGTCGCCGGCTGTTAGCCGGCTATGAAGAGCGCCGTGATGCGTTCTCAGCTCAAGGCGTCAGTGTAATCGCTGGCACAGTGGATTCTCTGGAAGACACTCAAACTGTAGCAGAGCCTTTGAACTTTCCCGTGGCCTATGGGGTTACTCGGGACATTGGCGATGCCTTGGGGTCTTGGTGGGATGAGCGCCGAAACTTTATTCAGCCTAGCGAATTCGTCCTGAACTCTCAGGGCAAGGTAATGTTCTCGACCTACAGTAATTCGCCGGTAGGACGTATGGATCCGGCAGAGACCCTGACGCTGATCACCTATTTGAACAGCCTGAAACGCTAGCGACTGCTAGCCCGGCCGCAGCGCTAAATTCAGCACGGCTTTATAGCCGGGCTGAATTTCCATTTGGTCACGGAAGCCCTTGGCCAGCAGCATTTTGTGGGCATCTCGCAGCTTGTAATGGGGGCAGTTCACTACCAAGTGGTGTTCTAAGTGATAGTGCACGTTATACGGCGCAATCAGGGCACGCTCCCACCAGCTCGCCATAGTGGTTCGCGTATTGCGCAAGCGGTCGTCGTTGTCGGGGACAACCGCGTGTTCACCGATGTTACGCAGACGCACAACAAAGCGGTTCCAAGTAAAAGCCGGCACGATCCACAGCACAAAGTACATGTACCAAACCCCGGCAGCGGCAAAGGCCGCTAAGAACGCCAGATTGATCAACACATTCGGGCCGATTCGTGGCCAAGCCCGCTGTAATCTCTCTGGCCAGGTATCGCCCTTGAAGGCGGACTTCACAATACGCCCGTACTGATCCCAGCCGGTTTGGCCGGTGAGATCACGAATCACCTTGCGGCGGAACGAGCTTTTCGTGATTGGGAAAGGCTTTGACAAGGCCAGATCTGGGTCGTCTTCCTGCTGGGTATTGGCGTGATGGACAATGTGGTACTTGCGATAGGTATCGATCTTTTCGTCTGTGAACGCTCGGTTCAGCAGCCACTCGCAAACCCAATCGTTGAGCTTGCGGTTTTTGAACAGCGCTCCGTGAGCACCGTCGTGGGTGAGCACGAATAAACCCAGCTGCCGGGCACCAATGATCATAATACCCAAGGTGATGGTTATCGGATTGGGGAACATAGAAACCACAACCCAAGTGCCGATGATAACCGCCCAGCAGTGGGCGATAGCCAGCGCACTGCGCCATGGGTCCACGTCACGCAGATAGGCGATTTCGTCTTGGGTAAAAAAATCTGTAGGTCGCTGTAGCGTTGTTTGTTTTTCGCTCATATCACTATGGCTCCTTCAACTGGAGCCTCTCTGCAACATCTATTGATCTGCTATAGTAACGCCGAGACATTGACGGATTCCAGCCTCTAAATCGATCCACTTCACGGTTTCAACAGGCCAAAACTGATCCTTGAGCCCTGGGTTCCACCGGCTCGCTGCCGGTCCTTGGCGACTAATCCTTTGCTACGACCCGACTGCTCAACAGCCTTTGAACGTCATCCGAAGTTTTACCCAACTCTGACAGCAGCTTTTCGGTGCTGTCGCCTTTTTGGCAGGCCCCCTGAAGTGTTCGATGGCTATCAGGCCAATGAGACATAGCACCATGACGCAGGCCTTGGCCGTGGACAGGATGATCAAATCCAACCGCCAAATCGCTGCCAGCAAAGGGCGCCTCCTGCATGCGTAGACCCGTGGTCGAGCCGTCAGCGCGAATACAGCCGAGGCCCATGGGCAACAAACGATTCTGCCAATACTCGGCAGTCTCGCTCGCAAGATTCTCCCAACTGCCAATCTCCGACATCAGTCTGTCCTGATCTCTTGGCTGGGGCACGCTGATAAACAGCCAACCTTCTTTACAGGGATACAGCCGCTCAAAGTCGCCTGTGCCCCGATAGTCTGGATCGATCTCCGGACGAGCTGAGCCTCCCGCCCGCTGGGTAAAGTCGTCAAAGTTGGCGTAGGCATTGGCACCGAACATGTCCAGGCTAATCACCTGACCTTGGCCGGTACTCGTGGCTGCCAGCAACCCCATCACCGCTGCACTGGCTACCACGAAGGACGTATTGGGGTCTGGATTAAGCTCATTGGCCCGAAACAAACGACGGCTCACATCTCGCAGAGTCGGGTAGTCCAGAAGCTCGGTGGGCAGCTGCCCAAATTGATACAGCACACCCCCCAAGGCCGCCCCGGGCACCGGGTGGGTGGACGGCCGGATCTTACCCGGTCCTTGAGTGCCGTAACCGGTGGCGGACAAATGCACTAACCGCGGGTTGCGCTTGGACAGGGTGTCGTAATCCAAACCTAATCGCTCGGGAACTCCGGGCCGGTAGTTGTGTATGAAAATGTCCGCATTGGCGATCAGGTCTTGGGCGATTTGCTGACCTTCTGCACTCTTTAAATCCAGAGCCAGGCTTTCTTTGTCCGTGTTGCAACGTTCTGCGGCCAAACCAAAGAGCATGGCCCGAAAGGGATCGCCATCCAATGGCTCAAGCTTAATTACCCGTGCGCCCAGATCCGCCAGCATAGACGCCCCAAGGGGCGAGGCGATAATGGCCGCCGCCTCTACCACGGTAATTCCCTGCAAAGGCAGCGAACGCTCGCTGTCGGCTGGGGCATCGACAGCGGCAGTGAATTTCTCGGGCAGCACTAGATCCTGTAATGGGTGGGTTTTCGGCGGGGCTGCTACCTGACCCGGCGTAGCCGAAAACTGTCCCAGCACCCCCAGTTGGCGAAAGCCATGCCGATCATCACTGTGGCCGTTTGCCACAATGTCCGCGTCCCACATGGCTTCTTGAGTACTTTGGTAGGGATGGGCGGCCACCCCGCCATCGGCAACGAATACCGCCATCCACTCCTCTAAAGACCGAGTCGCCATGTGCGCGCAAACCCGCTCGCGAAATTCCTCGGCCACGGCTTCCTCCAACGGCTGCTCTGCAAAGCGCGGGTCGTCCAACATGTCTGTGAGCCCGATAGCTCGAAGAAAGTTGACCTGCAAGTGCGGTAACAAATTACCCAACTGCAACCAGCGGCCGTCCGCGCATTGCACAGGCTGAAAGTTCAGCATGGGCATCAGTTCCATGGGGTTCATCTCGGGCAATGGCGATTTCTCTAGCTGACTGGCCCCCAGACCGACCAAATCGTAGGCGACCAGTGCACGGAGGATAGTGGCTTGCTGGCGTTGACCTAACCGACCCTTGGCCCGAGCGACCAGCTGGGCCAATACCCCCGCCAGAGTGGCTTGGGCCGCACCGTGAGTCCCTACCCGCACTCCCGGGTACGCCGGTCCTGGTCGCTGGGCCAAACCTTCAAAGATCATCATGCGACCAATGGCCGCGGCCACCAGACTTTCGTTGGGCATGCCCTGTGCACCGTGGGCGGCCAGCCCGGAGTATGGATTGTCATCACCAAAGGCACTGACTTCGGCATGAATCAAGTCGGGACGAGATCGCCTTAGCGTTGCCCAGTCCAAGCCCAAGTCTTGCAGGGTTTGCGAGCTCACATCCGTCAGAAACACATCGGCGCTTGCCACAATGTGGCGACGAATGATGTCAGCTTGAGCGCTGGCATTTTCGACATTGCCATCAATCTCCACCGGCACCCGAGTCTTGCCCCGATGCCATACCCGGTAGTCGTCCCGCTCTTTAACCGACTCCGGGGCGTACTCAAACCAAACCACTTCTGCACCAAAGTCCGCCATGACCATGGCGGCCAGACCGGCTGCCGGACTCTGACTGAGTTCCACCACGGTGATATTCGTTAACACGCTGTCCATGTCTCCCCCTACTGACATCGCCCTTTCCACCTCTTCGACCGAATCTAGCACATCAAACAGGCTGCGCATCCTAGCTAGAACCGGTACCTGAGCAAAAAGCAAGCGGCGGCGGTGGCAGCGAAGCGCTATACTTGCTTGATGAGTATTACAGCCCCAACATCCTTCGACGAGATTTCCTACCCCTTCGACCAGCGACCCGAGCGCGGCAAACTGCAGCAAGTCGCCCCGGGGGTTCACTGGCTGGCCATGCCCATGAGTGGCTCATTGGCCTACATTAATTTGTATCTGTTGGAAGATCACCAAGGCTGGTGGGTCGTGGATACGGGCCTAGCAAACACTGACACCGAGACAGTCTGGGACGAGGTCTTTACCAATGAGTTGGGTGGAAAACCCGTCGTTGGGGTCATTTGTACACACATGCACCCGGACCACATCGGACAGGCCAAAACCATCACCGATCGCTTCCAGTGTCCGTTGTACATGACCCAAGCCGAGTACTATCAAGCCCGGGCTTTCTCCAACGGAGCCAGCAACTCCCGTTCCGGGTGGATCGGCGAGAAGTTTTATACCCAAGCGGGCATGCCTGCGGATTATCTGCAGCAGCTGGCAAAAATGTGGGAAAGCCGGGAATCCGAAGGCATGAGCATGCCTACCATGGTGCAGGGCTATGAGCGATTGCATGATGGCCAGATTCTCCGAATCGGTGACACGGACTGGCAGGTCGTGGTCGGTTCCGGCCATTCCCCTGAACACGCTTGCCTGTATTCGTCAGCACTGAAGGTGCTGATTTCCGGCGACCAGATTTTGCCGGTGATCACCTCAAACGTGAGCGTGCATCCCTCGGAACCCAACGCAAATCCGCTAAAAAATTGGATGGACTCCCACGATCACTTCTTAGAGGTGATTCCAGAAGACACTTTCGTGCTCCCCGCCCACAACCTACCCTTTTTCGGTGTACGGCCAAGGTTGCGAGACCTGATTAATCATCACGAAGACCGCATGCTGGCCATTGAAGAAGCCTGCGTGGAACCGCAAATTGCCAAGGACTTGCTGCCTGTGCTGTTTGCCAGAAAACTGGATTCTCGCCAGATGATGATGGCCTTGGGCGAGGCAATTGCCCACGTGCACTTGCTCATGCACCGCAATCGTCTGCAGCGTACCGAGGATGAAAACGGTGTCTTTCGCTTCTTATCCGTTGATCCGTCCCTGTCTCGTCGCGCTCACCCAGACGACCATGAGGCCCCGGATGATCAGCCTGCCTATGTCTGACAGATATATGTCTGACAGATGTCTGTCAGACCGGTATCTGCCTCA
The DNA here is from genome assembly GCA_038151515.1 of Gammaproteobacteria bacterium. Lineage (GTDB taxonomy): Bacteria > Pseudomonadota > Gammaproteobacteria > Pseudomonadales > Azotimanducaceae > UBA4421. The sequence continues at coordinate 8,812 of JAYOVN010000031.1, forward strand.
TCGGGCTTTCTTACCGAACCTCCGTACCGGACTAAGCCAGTGACCGACCCGTCCAGTTCCCTAAAGCGCAAAGTAAGGGCCTTTTCGTATCGGGTCTTGGCTTGGGCAAAAGACAGCGTGCCGCCGGTTTTTCGCAGCATCCTTGGGCTGTTGTTCATGGTGGGCGGTGTGTTCGGATTTTTGCCTGTGCTTGGCTTCTGGATGCTGCCCTTGGGCGCGGCGCTGATAGCCCTCGATCTACCCCCAACCCGGCATCGCATTGAGCGCTGGATGGAACAACTAAAAAGCGATGCCGACTGCGAAACCAAAGACCGGCATCCCTAAGTCGCGTAAAGAACCAACGGCACCGGCTTGCCAACGATTCTCGGAAGCGGCAGTCTGAAGTTATGAGGGACTGGAGGAAATATCATGAGCGAACTCAGCTTTGCGTCGGCCACTGAACTTGCCGAAAAAATTCAAAACAAAGACATATCAGCTGTTGAACTACTCAATCATTACTTAGAGCGCGTGGACCGCTTTAATGGCGATTTGAACGCTGTCGTAGTGGACACCCGAGAACAAGCCTTAGCCGACGCTGCCGCCGCAGACGCGGACTTAGCCAAGGGCGTGAGCCGAGGCCCATTGCATGGGGTACCCATGACGGTAAAGGAGTCCTTTCACATCGCGGGTACCGCCTCTACCTGGGGCAACCCCGCTCTAAAAGACAATGTATTTGACGAGGATGCTGAAGCCGTTAAGCGACTCAAGGGCGCCGGCGCTAACGTCTTTGGCAAAACCAACATACCCATCTCGTTAGCAGACTTTCAAAGCTATAACGATGTCTATGGCACCACCAACAACCCCTACGATCACAGTCGTGGTCCTGGCGGTTCTTCCGGCGGTTCCGCTGCGGCTTTGGCTGCGGGATTGACCGGACTGGAGATCGGCTCGGACATTGGCGGCTCGATACGAAACCCTGCCCACTTTTGTGGTGTTTTTGGTCATAAGCCCACACATGGCTTGTTGTGGATGAAGGGGCATGCCGTCGCGCCCAAGATACGTTCCACCCCGGACATCTCTGTGATTGGGCCCTTAGCCCGTTCTGCTGCGGATTTACGCACCTCTGTGGACTTGATTGCCGGCCCAGACCCCATCGTCGCACGAGGCTATAAGCTGGATTTACCTAACCTCGCCGGCCGCAGCCTGTCGGACTTTCGGATTGGCATTTGGCGTAGCGAAGAGCGTGCCCCTATTGCCAAGGAAGTCGAAGACCGAGTAACCAAGGTCGCCGCCGCCCTCCGTGATGCCGGCGCGCAACTCAACGAAGAAGCGCGCCCGGCCTTCGATCCCTCACAGTCCCATGATGTGTATGGGCACCTGCTACAGGCCACCATGGCCTCTCGTATGCCCGACGAAGATTACGACTCATTGGTTCAACACGTGCAATCCTTGGACCCTAGCGATCAGAGTGATGCCGCCAAAGTTTTTCGGGGACAGGTTTCTTCATTTCGAGACTGGAGTGCCGCCAACGAGGCGCGACAAAAGCTGCGCTGGGCTTGGCACGAATACTTCCAGGAGTTTGATGCACTGGTCATGCCCATCATGGCAACCCCCGCCTTCAAACACGATCACCGGCCATTTGGTGAGCGAACAATCTTGGTCGATAACGCGGAACGCCCCTATTTCGAACAGGTGTTTTGGGCCGGTTTAACTGGGGTGGCGTTTTTGCCCTCCACCGTGATCCCCACAGGCTTGAACAAAGACGGCTTACCCATCGGGGTGCAAATTGTTGGGCCTGAATTTGGTGACCTCGTCACCATCGGCATCGCCCAAGAGTTGGAACGCCTAGGCTTCGACTTTACGCCACCAGCGGCGTACCAATAACACAACGCTTAGGAAGACCAAGCGCTAGCATGACAACCGCCCACGCCCACCCGAACATTGCCCTAGTAAAGTACTGGGGCAAGCAGGAAAAGCCCGGCAATCTACCGGCGACGCCGAACCTGTCCATTACCTTGGCGGGACTGAGCACGGTGACTCATGTAGAGGATGCAACCACAGACCACTTTGTGCTTAACGGTAAGGCAAGCCAAGACCCCAAGTTGCAGGGCTGGCTAAACACCCTACGGAACACCTTTGACGTGCCCCCCCTGCACATTGAAAGCGGTAACGATTTTCCAACCAGCGCAGGACTTGCGTCCTCGGCCTCTGGCTTTGCCGCGCTGATTACCGCCATCAATGCCCATTGCGAACTGGGTCTGAACGAAGAGATGCGTTCCGACTGGGCACGCATGGGTTCTGCCAGCGCGGCACGTTCGATCTTTGGTGGGTTTGTGGCTCTAGTGCCACCCCAATGGCAAGCATTGAGATTGGCGTCACGGGAGCATTGGCCTCTTGAGGTAGTAGTCGCAGTCACCAGCAACGAAGCCAAAAGCGTGAGTTCCGGTGAGGGTATGGAACGCTCCCGTCTGACTTCTCCCTACTACAAGGCTTGGCTTCGCGATGCCGCCACAGACTTTGCTGCCGGGTCAAAGGCCATTAACGACAAAGACTTCCATGGGCTGGCCGCCGTGGCGGAACTGAACTGCCTAAAGATGCACAGTCTGATGCTAACCAGCCAACCCACCCTGAGCTACTGGACTCCCGCCAGTGTCGCCTGCATGGATCGCGTGCGTTCCTTGCGGGAAGCAGGCGAAAACGTGTTCTTCACCGTCGACGCTGGCCCCCAGATTAAGGCAGTGTGTTTGCCGGAAAGTGCCGACGTCGTAGCGCAGGCATTGAGAGACACACCGGGAGTCATCGACATCATCCGCAGCCCCTTGGGGGATGGAGCACGAGTCGTCACATGAGCAGTGCGTCAGCACCGGGCAAAATCGTCCTGTGGGGCGAATACGCGGTGCTCGCAGACGCGCCTGCTGCGGTGATGGCCGTGAGCAGCCGGGCCACGGTGAGCGGGCATTACTCAGACGACGAATATTGGCATTTTGGCAGCAAAGGCTTTGAGGCAGAGCCAGAGATCGTCTCGGCAGAGCAACTGCCCAAGGGTGTTGGGAGCGCCTTTGTCCGGGCCATTCTTCAACATTGGCAGTCGCCTTCTCTGACTGACTGTTCAACACCGCTAAACATCACCACGGACAGCTCAGACTTCTTTTCCGGTGATCGTAAGCTGGGACTGGGTTCCTCCGCCGCCGTATGCACGGCGACCTATCGCCTGCTTTGTCAGATTACTGGCCGCACGCCAAGCCTCCACGAGGCCCTGGCGATTCACAGAAATTGGCAAGGCGGCAAGGGAAGCGGTTTGGACGTCGCCTCGGTTTGGCATGGCGGGCTGATTCACTTTCAGCGGGGTCAGGCAACCGTGGCTCAGATGCCCCAAGGACTCCGCTGGCAGATCATCTGGAGCGGTACCAGTGCCAAAACCACCGATCACATTTCTCACTTCAACCAGTGGCGGGAAGGCGCTGACACCGACGCCTTAGATGATCTTGCTTCCCTGAGCCGGTCCCTTTGTGACAACCCGACCCTATCTGTTCTGGCGGACTACTGCCTTGCGCTAAAAACCCTCGACGACGTCGCTCTTCTCAATATTTTCACCCAAGAACATACAAGGTTGGGTACACTAGCCGCCGCCTCGGGAGTGCTCTACAAGCCCTGCGGCGCTGGCGGCGGTGACATCGGCATTGCATTCTCAGATGACCCGCTGGCATTGGCTGATTTTCGACAACAAGCCGATACAAACGGTTTCTTACCACTAGATTTGGAGACAGCAACGCATGGCGTCGCATTCCACCACGGACAATGATTCGTCCACGGCCACCAACCTTGACCAACAGGGTTCTTCTCGCATCCCCAACTTCTTTCGTATGCCCATTGAGCAACGCATCAGCGCCTTGCACCAACGAGGCCTAATCAGCAACGAAGATGTGCAACTGCTCAGTAGTGGCAACCATCAAGTACAGCTAAACGTGGCTGACAAGATGATCGAAAACGTGGTGGGCGTCTTTGGACTGCCCATGGGTGTGGCCCTGAATTTTTTGATCAACAACCGTGACTATGTGGTGCCATTGGTCGTGGAAGAACCTTCCATCGTGGCCGGTCTGTCTGGCGCAGCGAGAATGGCCCGACTGGGTGGCGGCTTTACGGTAGCGCCGGTAGATCCAGTGCTGATTGGCCAAGTACAGATAGTCATCGATTCAAACCCTGAACAGGTTAAGGCCACTCTGCTTGAGCATCGCGAGGACATCGTAGCGCTGGCCAACAGCCTACACCCGAAGATGGTTGCTCGGGGTGGCGGCGCTTTGGATATAGAAGTGTTCGACTACCAAGCCGAGGAAGACGGCCGTCTCATGGTGGTCATGCACCTGCTGGTGGATACCCGAGACGCCATGGGCGCGAATTTGGTCAACACCATGTGCGAGGGCGTTGCCGCCTATGTAGAGGGTTTAACAGGCGGAAAGGTGTTTTTGCGGATTCTGTCTAACCTGACCGACCGCGCCATTGCCCGAGCAACAGTGAAAATTCCGGTCAAAAATCTGGAAGGCAAAGGCTATACCGGCGAACAGGTGCGGGACGGCATCGTGCTGGCCAACGACCTTGCACTCGCGGATCCCTATCGAGCAGCCACCCATAACAAAGGCATTATGAACGGCGTTGACGCCCTGGCCCTTGCCACCGGCAACGACTGGCGCGCCATTGAAGCCGCCGCCCACGCCTACGCCTCGCGCAGCGGCCGCTACCGAGCGCTGACCCGCTGGCACAAACGCGAAGAAGGTTATCTGGTGGGCGAAATCGCCATCCCAATGAAAGTGGGTACCGTAGGCGGATCCCTAGAAACTAATCCCAGCGTGCGCATCAATCATCGATTGCTGGGCTCACCCAATGCCTCGGAACTGGCAGGCATCATGGGCGTGGTGGGGCTAGCCCAAAACTTTGCCGCCCTGCGCGCGCTGTCCACCGATGGCATTCAACAAAATCATATGAACCTGCACGCCCGAAGCGTAGCCAGCACCGCCGGCGTGCCGGAAGAGTTTTTTGAAACCGTGGTGGAAAGCCTGATCGAATCCGGCGAGATCAAGGTATGGAAGGCCCAAGAAATCGCCAAAACCTTGTCACGACGCATGGTAATGCCCGAAGCCGCTGAGCGGCAGTCGGCCTATGGCAAGATCATATTGCTGGGCGAACATGCGGTTGTGTATGGCCGCCCGGCCATCGCCCTACCCATTCCTCTTGCCGTGGAAGCCGCCGTTCGAAAAGAAGGCGAAGGCATCAACGTACTGATTCCTCGCTGGGGCATTGAGCAAAAGGTGCGCCCATCGGCGCCGGGGTTTGCGGGCATCATTGCTACCCTGCTGAGTCAACTGGGCTTGGCCCAGCAGAATATGACCATCGAAGTGTTTCCCCACATTCCCCGCGCCATGGGGTTGGGCGGTTCTTCTGCGCTGGCGGTGGCCATTCTACGAGCAGTGGACCATGCCTATAGCCTGAACCTCACCGATGGCCGGATTAACGAGCTGGCCTTCGAGTGCGAAAAAACCGCCCATGGCACGCCTTCCGGTATTGATAACACCGTGGCCACCTACGGCGCACCGCTGCTCTACCAGCGCCAGCAAGAACAAGACCAACAACAGGCGACCTTTACCAACGTCAATCTGGGCCAGCCATTAGAACTGGTCATCGGCGTCACCGGCAAAGAAAGCCTGACCGCGGACACTGTTGCTCGGGTGCGAGGTTCTTGGCAGCAATATCCAGATCGCTACGAGGCAATCTTTGATCAGATTGGTCAGATCACCCAAGTGGGCCACGATGCTCTGCAAGAAGGTCGTTTAGCCGAGTTAGGCGAACTGATGAACCTGTGCCACGGCTATTTGAACGCGCTGCAACTTTCGACGCCGGAGCTGGAAGAACTGGTACACATCGCCCGCAAGCATGGAGCCATTGGCGCCAAGCTAACCGGCGGCGGTGGCGGCGGCTCCATGATTGCCCTGTGTCCCGGCGAGAGCGCAGGCGTACAGAAGGCCTTCGAGAGCGCAGGTTATAAGGCCATACCGATTACGTTGGGATAGACCGCAATTAACAACTCAACATGGCTATTGAGCAAGCGCTGCTAAAACGTCGCCCAGATTCTATGCTGGCTACTGTCTAGGCGAACCTGACCACCATAGGGCATCGGGATCTGGGGGTCGGTATGACCAAAATCCAGGTTTTGAACCACAGGAGCTTGGGCGTTGTATTGGCGGAAGGTGGTTAACACCGCTTCTCGCTGGGCCTGCTTATGAGCTGCCTTGCGCTCGGGTGGATAGGGCTTGTGGAACTCCCACGCCTTGGGCCGCCCCATCAAGACCCCTTGAACCCTCGCCAAAATGCCTCGCTCCCCCAAGGCCCGAATGACTCGAAAAACGTAGCTGGCCGGGGCTATTTCTTCCGAGGTCTCCAACATCAGCACGATGTTCTCAAACTGACGCAACGAGGGAATTACCGAATCATGCCGCAACATCTCGTCCACGGATTCAACACAGCCGCCCCAAAGCAATCCTTGAGTACTGGCATCCCCATCCCAGTACCAGCCGTCGTTGGTCTCATACTGACGCCGTTTGTGCAGCAGTTCTGGTTCATCCCAGCTTATACCAACATCGTTGTAGGCATCTGAGGCCTGTAGCTCAATCTCACCATGATCGAATAACGCATTTTTGATGTACCTCACGGTAAACTCATCCGTGGCGCCATGTATGGCAAATTGGGTGAACAGCGAGCCGCCGTAATAGGACGGAATGCCCTGTAAAAACAGAAAATTCGCGAAGTGGGAGTTGTCGCTAAAGCCAAGGAAGGGTTTTGGGTGCTCTACAAAACTGTCTGGTCTGAGCGAGCCAACATATGTGACCTGAATGTCACCGCCCAAGGTTGCGACCACGGCTTTCACCTTGGGGTCTGCAAATGCCGCCTCTAAGTCCCGAGCTTTTTCTTTCACGGTGGCCGCCAGGTCTCTTGTAGAGGAGTACTCCAAAACCGTTAAACCAAAGACATCGCGCAAGCGCCTAAGGCCCAGCTCGTGGACATGTGGCCAACGGCCTGGAGCCGCAAAACTCGGTGATACCACAGCAACGGTATCCCCCGGGGAGAGTTTTTGCAGGGTTTTCATGTAGCCATCCTATCCAGCAACCGCCGGGAACGCCGCTAACTCGCCGTCAAATTATTCCGCCGTTGTTAGGTCGTCAAGCAACACTCGACGTCACCACTATCCTTTCGCGCAACTCTGATTCCAGCGTGCCTTTTCTCCAGAATCTCGCACCAGTCTAATTCGCGGAAAAGCTGGGGCGGCTGTTTAGCTGTCCCTGCCAACGCTTGATGTGTGCCAATTCCGGCAGCTCCACGACTTTGACCGACCGCGCGAAGTCCAGGGCAACACCCAAGGTGATGTCTGCTACCGAGAATTGATCCCCTGCCAAAAACTCAGTCTTTGCCAATTGATCATCAAACATGGTCAGAGCCTTGGGTGCTTTTTCGGCGCAGACCACGCCCCAAGCTTCAACACAGGTTTCACGATCCTTGAAAAACGCCGTGATGTTGCGGAAAGCGCCTGCCACCTCGAGCAGAAAATTAAGCTCGGCCCGGCGTTGCCACATGTCTACCGTGGCTTGAGCCAAGGGCGTATCTCCAAAAAGCGATGGCCCGTCACTGGTGGCATCCAAGTAGCGGGTAATGGCGACAGACTCGCCAATAAACGTGCCATCATCTAACTCTAAAACCGGCACACGCCCGCCCGGGTTTTTTGCCAAGAACTCTGGGCTTAGATTTTCACCGGCTCTGATATCGACACTTACCCGGTCAATTTCAACGTCCAGTTCCGCCATGGCGATATGGACTCGACGGGCATTTGGTGATGGTGATTCATGCAACTTCATGCGACTTCCCCTCTTAAATCAACGCTCTATTTTTCTTCGAGTCGGGACTGCACCCCCTCAGGCTTATCCCACGTTGAACTTATCTGCTGTTCAGACCATGCTCAAGGGTATTCGAGAGGTTGTTATTTAGAGGAGATTGTTATGGGAACCCCCGCTCGCGTTGTTGTCTTGCCAGTAGATTCGTCCACCCTGCGCGTTGAGTCGCTTGAGTTGCCGGACCCTGGCCCCAATCAGATCGTGGTGAAGCAATTTGCTTCGGGCATTTGCCATTCTCAGCTGCACCAGATGCACGGCAAGCGCAAAACCCCGGTCATTCTCGGCCACGAATCCACTGGCGTGGTGCTTGAAACCGGCAGCGATGTCACCCACGTTGTTCCCGGCGACACGGTGATGGTGACCTGGGTACCTCGTCAGGCAACAGCTGGATCCATACCGCCTATCGCCGCCACGCTGCAGGTTTCAGATGGCGTTGCCGCGTCACAAAACGTTTTTACCTGGGCCGATCACACCATTGCCGATCAGCAGTACGTGGTAAAAGTCGACCCCAACATCAAAACTGATGTCACCGCCATCATTGGCTGCGCGGTCATGACCGGTGCCGGGGCGGTCATCAACACGGCGGACGTACAACCCAATGAAAGTGTGGCTATCTTCGGTGTCGGCGGCGTGGGATTGTCCGCCGTCGTAGGCGCGCGCATGGCTGGAGCGCATCCCATCATCGCCGTTGATCTTGACGATGAAAAACTGGCCTTCGCCAAAAGCTTTGGGGCAACCCATGTGGTCAACGCCAGCACGGAAGATCCCATCGCCGCCATTCACGCACTGACCGTGCGGGAGGGTCGCTTTACCTTTGCCCGACAACCCGTATCTGGGGTGGATTACGCCTTTGACTGCATCGGTATCAAGCAGACTATGGCGCAAATCGTCTCTGCCTGCCGCAGCGGACACTTTGGCGCCGAGGCCGGCGGCAAGGCGGTACTGGTAGGCGTTCCAACCACATTGGCGGAAATTAATGCCGGAGATTTGTTGGTGAACGAAAAACAATTCATCGGCAGCATTGGCGGCTCCTGCGCGCCGGATCGCGACTTCCCGCGCTTTCTCGAATGGGAAGACAACGGCGACTTAGCCTTAGATAAGATGGTCACCGAGCGTTTCAGCATCGACCAGATCAACGAGGCCACCGACGCGTTGGCATCGGGCAAAATTACCGGACGGGCGATTTTAGAATTCTAATCAGCTTACAAGTGGTTAACCCGACGGCGCGAGAAATTTCACAGCCGGGCCTTGGGATCAACGCGAAAACTGAGATTGCGCCAAGAGTTCGAGCGGTTTGGTGAGCGGTCAGGTCGCTTGAGACAGCGCCGAATCCAACAGCTGCAACGCATGTTCAGTAAACAGCCACATGTTGGTTTCGCGTTCTGTTGATCCAGTCTGCAACAACGCGCTGAGAGGCTTGGGTCCCGCAATACCAATGACGCTGGAGCCTGCCTCACCGTAGGCCACACCGGTTGGACCGGCGATGCCAAGCTCGGCGATGGCCCAGGTGGCATCAAACTGGGCTTGCGCCTTGCGCGCAAAGGCCATGACCATGGCCTCACTCATGGGGGCAAGCCCCTCAACATCCTCGCGAGTGATGCCGAGCAGACGCTTCCGAGACTCGTAGGTATAGAGCACGCTACCGCCCTTGTAATAGGCGGACGCTCCGGGCACCGCCAGCAAAGCAGATGAAATCAAACCACCGGTAGAGGTTTCAGCTACCACAACGGTTTCTCCCCGAGCCCGTAGCTTGTCGGCCACCCGTTCGGCCATGGGTGTCAGTTTAGTCACGGCGCTATCTCCTTCTCATTGTGTCGCGGTCTCAGTCATCCAGTGGCACGCCCCCAAGGCCCAGCAACATCGCTAAAAATTCTTGCCGTGTGTTTTCGTCCAATCGTCGACTGGACCACCAAGCCACGTGCTCATTTTGATTTTTCAAATTCATCTCTATACCCCACATGGGATCCACATCGTTCGGCGAAAAGCTGTAGCGCATGTCCACAATATGCGGCCCGTCTTCCAAAACCGACAGATAGTCGTCTGAAAACCAGCGAAACCGTTCCACGTCTTTTGCCTGACGCGAATCCGTCTGCAGGCTCGGAAAGTCTCTTGCCAAACTGAGCTTGGGCACTCGAGCACCCGGGTACCAGAGCCGCTGGGTGCCAACCCGCACCGCATCGACATAGTAGTGGCCATCAAATTCGTAAATTGCCTTCCATAACACTAAGTTGGCAAAAGACGGCTTGACCGTCATGCGCATGGGGTCATGACCGCGAATCTGGGCCACTTGTTCCGCAGCCCCCATGGCCCGCTGATGTTGCCACCAGCCCAGCACAAAGAAGCCCAGCATCCACCCACAGGCACACCAGGTAAGCCACTGCCGTTTGCTGCGGCTAGCAGCAATCACAAACACCAGCAGTGGCAGGGTAAACAGCGGATCCACAATGGACATGCTGTCCCATGCAATGCGCGCATCGGAAAAAGGCCAAAGCAGTTGGGTGCCATAAGACGTGCAGGCATCGAGCAAGCCGTGGGTGGCATAACCCATCAGACAGGCCAAATACCCTTGGGCTGTGGTCAGCCCCTGCAGCAGGGATACCCGAGCTGCGATGGCGCGAAGGACCAAGAACACCAGCAGGGCGCCAAACGGTATAAACACCAGCGAATGGGTGAATTGCCGATGGAACTCCAAAAAAAGCAGCGGATCTGTGGGCGATTGAAAGAGTACATCCAGGTCCGGAGCCATGCCCCCGAACGCTCCGTACCAAGCCACCGTTGCCAACTGCGCTCGGCGTGCTGCGGTTTGGGCAAAGGCCGCCCCAACCACGCCTTGACTGACCGGATCCATATCGCTCCTTAACGTTAGGTTTTTGAGCCGCCTATTGGCCCCGTTGCAGGGCGCACTTTAACGGCTTTCGTCCCGCCGGCCAAAACCTGACACGATCCGCTGCAGGCAAGCCATGAGACTAGACTGCTTCGCTTGGGCGCCGGTTATGGCATGCTTGGTCTTTGGAGGGGTATATGAGCAATTACGACTACATCATTGTGGGCGCAGGTTCCGCTGGCTGTGTACTGGCCAATCGACTGAGCGCCAACCCAGACATACGGGTCTGCCTGATTGAGGCCGGCGGCAGTAATCGTTCGCCACTGCTGCACGTGCCTGCTGGCTGGGCTGCAACCTTCAACAATCCCAAATACGACTGGGGCTATGAGACTGAGCCAGAACCGGAGTTGGGCGGTCGTCAGGTCTATTGGCCTCGAGGCAAGTCCTTAGGCGGATCCAGCGCCATCAACGGCATGATCTACGTGCGCGGGGTACCCGTAGATTTTGCCGCTTGGGAACAAGCCGGTGCTAAAGGCTGGTCTTGGGAAGAGGTGTTGCCCTACTACAAAAAAGCCGAGCAGCAGCAGGTTCACCACGATCCCATGCACGGGTCAGACGGCCCTCTTCACGTTCAAGACGTCCGGGACAAGCGCGCCATGGACGATGTCTTTATCAACGCCATGAATCAGGCGGGAATTCCGAAAAATCCAGATTTTAACGGCTCAGATCAAGCCGGTTGCGGCTACTACCAGTTCACCCAGAACAATGGTCGCCGCTGGAGCACCGCCAGCGCCTATCTGAACCCCATTCGCTCTCGAACTAACCTCACCATCATCACCCACGCACTGACCCAGCGCGTGCTGTTTGAGGGCAAGCAGGCCTGCGGTGTGGAAATCAGTCGTGGCGGCACCACCCAAATCTTAAATGGCGCCCATGTCATTTTATCTGGCGGCGCGGTGGCCTCGCCCCAATTACTAGAAGTCTCTGGCGTTGGTGACGGCGAGCGATTACGCAGCTTGGGTATCGACGTGGTACATCACGCTCCAGACGTCGGCGAGCATCTTCAAGACCACCTGCTGTGCAAGGTGGTCTATGGCACCCAGCCCGAACACTCCATCAACCGAGAAGTTCAAGGTCTGCGGCTCATACCCGCAGCACTGCGCTGGTTTTTCCTGCGCCAAGGCCCCCTCACGACAGGTTCAGCACCCGTCGGGGCGTTTTGCTACACCCGGGATGGTTTGGAAGCCCCGGACGTGCAAATTCATTTCGCCTCCGGTGGCACCCTGTATAACAACGAAGGCAAAATTCAGGCGCTGAAAAACCCGGCGGTTACCGCCGTAGTGAACCAATCCAGACCGGAGTCTCGCGGCTCCATTCACATCAAGGATGCCCGCATTGGCAGCGCTCCCGCCATTCACGCCAATTATCTCAGCTCCCAGCTTGATCGAGATACACTGCTGAGCGGCATGCGCATACTGCTGAACATTTTTGACCAAACCGAACTACAGCCCTATCTCACCGGCCGGTTATCGCCGGAACACGAGGTGAACCTGGACAGCGACGACGAACTCATGGGCTACATACGAAGAGAGGCCAACACCGTCTACCACCCCACAAGTACCTGCAGCATCGGCAAAGTCGTAGACGAGCATCTCAATGTCATGGGCGTCAGCGGTTTGTCCGTGATGGACGCGTCGGTGATGCCCTACGTTGTCAGCGGCAACACCAATGCCGCTACCATCATGCTGGCTGAGAAAGGCGCAGACCACCTGCTGGCCGCACGGGCCTGAGCCATTAAGGAAGACCGCCATGCTGACCCTGTTCAAGGCCCGTTCCGTCATTACCATGAACCCCTCCATGCCACGGGCCAGCGCAGTGTTGGTCCGAGATGGAATGATTCTGGAGGTCGGCGAGCCGGAAAACATGTCGCCTTGGATACAAGACGAAGACGTTGTCGTTGACGAGCAATTCGCCCAATCCATTATCTGCCCCGGATTTATTGATCCCCATCTACACCCCAGCATGGCAGCCGTCCTGCTGCCCATGGAGTTCGTCACAGCCATGCGCTGGAAGCTTCCTTGGGGGGAAATCGAGCCGGTAACAAACCCCGAGGCCTTCGATCTTCGCCTAGCCCAGTTGCACCAGACCAAGCCGGCAGACGAACCACTGTTTATCTGGGGTTACCATCAGCTGTGGCATGGCCCTATGGACAAGGCGCGCATCCAAAGCATCTGCAAAGACCGACCCACGGTGGTTTGGCACCGCTCCTTCCATGAGCTGTACATGACCGACGCCGCCATGAGCATGGCCGGTATCGACCCGGCGCAGATCAAACCCGGTATGCAAATCGACATCGAAAACGGCCACTTTTTCGAGGTAGGCCTCGGCTTTGCCATTAACCGGTTAAACCCTTGGATCTTGGCACCGGAACAATACGCAGCGGGATTGCAGCGTTTAAAACAGGTAGTGCACCACGGCGGCCATACCAGCATTGGAGACTTGGCAACCGGCCTGTTCAATTTCGACGCCGAAGCCCAAGCACTGGCGGAACAGCTGGAGGGCGATGATGTGCCCTTTCGTACCCGCTTAGTCGTACATGGCACACGGCTCACCCAAGGGGGGCACAAACCGGAAGAAGGGCCAGAAATGGCCGCAGCGTTGCTAAGTCGCAACAGCCACCGACTCACCTTTGGTCGCCACATCAAATTATTCAGTGACGGTGCTTTTTTCAGTCAGTTGGCGCAACTGCAGGAACCCGGTTACATCGACGGCCATCACGGCGAGTGGCTGGCCGCCCCTGAAGAGCTGGAACGACACATCCGGGCTTACTGGCATGCGGGATACCAAATCCACGTGCACGTGACCGGAGATCTCGGCTTAGAGCTAACGTTAGACATCCTGCAAAAAATGCAGAACGAAAAACCCCGCTTCAACCACGGCTTTACATTCGAGCACTTTGGCTTCAGCACCCCGGAGCAAATTCGTCGAATCAAAGCCTTGGGCGCTCAGGTGTCTGCTAACGTCTATTACCTGCACGAGTTAT
>JAYOVN010000032.1:0-21736 GCA_038151515.1 Gammaproteobacteria bacterium
CTCACAGCGCCAAACCAGCCTTACGAGCTCATCGATAGCACCGTCTACGGCAGAGGATGCCGATTTTTCAAAAATGCACCGGCCACCCTGCGGGAGCTATTTGCTGACAGCGCCAGCGATGCGGAATTTCTTGTCTATGAAGACGAGCGTCTTACCTTTGCCCAAACTTACGAAAAATGCGCCCAAGTGGCACAGTTGCTGGTGCGAGGCTACGGCATAACCAAGGGCGATCGGGTGGCCATTTCCATGCGTAACTACCCCGAATGGGTGCTGGCGTTTATGGCCGTCACCTCGGTGGGCGGCGTGGCCGTGGCCATGAATGCGCTTTGGCAGCCGGACGAAATGGCCTATGGCTTGAAGGACAGCGGCGCCAAGGTACTGCTGGCGGACGACGAGCGCTTACAGCGTTTTGCGCAAATAGACGAGACCTTGGAAGTTCAAACCATCGCGGTGCGTACCTCGGCCTTTGCTGGCAGCCCAGAGCTGAGTGCTCTGCTAGCCAAGCAGCATAACGAGCTTGGTAACTTACCCATGCCCGAGCAGCGACCAGAGCCCGAGGACGATGCGACGATCCTGTACACCTCTGGCTCCACCGGACACCCCAAGGGTGTGGTGTCTTGCCACAAGAACATTCTGGCGGCACTCATGAGTTGGGAGCTGGATCAACAGTGCGCACTTGCCATGTTGCCGGAGCCGCCACCACCGCCGGCGAACCAAGCCGCCACTCTTTTAGCCGTACCGCTGTTCCACGCCACCGGTTCACACGCGGTGTACTTGGCCAGCTACCGACACCAGCGCAAACTGGTGTCCATGTACAAGTGGGATGCAGCCACAGCAGCCGCGCTGATTGAGGCGGAAAAAATCAATTCATTCATCGCCCCGGCGGCCATGACCGGCGACTTGGTACAAGAAGCCCAACGCAGTCGGCACGATCTCAGCTCATTGGCCTCGGTAGGCGGCGGCGGCGCCCCCCGGGCACCAGAACAGGTTCGTAGTATTGAAAAGTCCTTTGTGAACGCCCTGCCCGGTACCGGCTGGGGTATGACAGAAACCAACGCCATCGGCACCGGTATTGGGGGTATGGACTACGTTGATCATCCGGAAAGTTCCGGCCGCTGCAGTGCGGTGATGGAACTGAAAGTCATCGACGAACAAGGCAATGCCCTTGCCGCCGGTGAACGCGGCGAGCTACTGATTCGCGGTGCCGGGGTTTTCCGAGGTTACTGGAACCGACCCGATGCCAACGAGGAAACGTTTTTGCCCGGTGGCTGGATGCGCACCGGCGACGTAGCCTATTTGGATGATGAGGGTTATTTGTACATCGTCGACCGCATCAAAGACTTGGTGATTAGAGGCGGCGAAAACATTGGCTGTGGCGAGGTAGAAGCCGCCTTGCTGGAGCACCCGCTGATTCAAGAGGCGTCGGTTTACGCCGTGCCGGACGAACGCTTAGGTGAAGAAGTGGGCACCACGCTATTTGTCGCGGACACGATAACCGAGAACGATTTGGCGGCGTTTCTACAAGAGCGCTTGGCCAAGTTCAAAATCCCTCGCCATGTGCACCAACAACACGATCCGCTGCCGCGCACGGCATCGGGAAAGATCTTGAAACGGGATCTGCGTGAACAAGCCTGTCAGCGCTTGGGTCTGGTTTAACGACGCGGAATCCAATATGGCATGGGCAGTGAAAACAACATTTGTGGCGGCGGCGCTCCTCGCTCTGCTTACCGCCTGCGGATCCAAGGAGAATGCGTCCATGACCGAGCAAACATTGATCCGTGACACTTTGTCCGGGCCGATACGCGGACTCTGGGCAGATGCTGACCAAGGCATCGCGGCATTTCGCGGCATCCCATTTGCCAAACCACCAGTTGGCGAACTGCGTTGGCGTCCACCCGCCCCAGTTGAACCTTGGGATACGGAACGTAGCGCCGAAAACTTTGGTCCCGCCTGCTACCAAGCCACAGACATCGAGAACTTTGTTTGGAGCCGTGGCGACTTCCCCAATAGCGAAGACTGTTTGTATCTAAACGTTTGGGGCCACAGTCAAACCAATGCACAAGAGCCGCTACCGGTGATGGTCTGGTTCCATGGTGGTGCTCACAGCGTTGGATTTACTCACGCGCCGGTATTCGACGGCACCCAACTGGCACGCAAGGGTGTGGTCGTAGTGAGCGTCAACTACCGCCTTGGACCTTGGGGATTTTTTGCCCACCCGGCATTGAGCGCCGAGTCTGAACATGGCGCCAGCGGCAACTACGGCCTGCTGGACAAACTCGCGGGACTGCAGTGGGTACAGGACAACATTCGGGCCTTTGGCGGTGACCCTGACAATGTCACCATCTTCGGCCAGTCCGCTGGCTCCATGAGCATTTGTGCCCTGATGGCGTCGCCACTGAGCAACGGCTTGTTCCACAAAGCCATCGGCCAGTCTGCGGCCTACTTTGGTCACTTTGCCACGGATCCCACCGGCGAGGCCCGGGGCAGCCGACTGGCAGAACACCTATTACCCCAACAGCAGGACATCAGCGCCCAAGATCTCAGGGCCATCGATGGAGAGGCGCTGCTGCAAGCCAGCCTGACGACGGGCTGGGACACGGGCCGAGGGCTGATTACCGTGGATGGCTGGGTCGTACCGGAACCGCCGGTGCAGACCTTTGCTGCTGGTCGGCAAACACCCGTGCCTCTGTTGGTGGGCTCATTGGCCAATGAAGGCGTCGAGTTACTGCCCCTGAACCCAGATCTTTCGATCGAACAGTTCGATCAGTTCTTGCTCCGCACCTTTGGCGACTTTGCCGATCAAGTGAAGACAGCCTATCGGGAAGAACTTGCCGAGAGCCCGGGTGTGGCACAACACAGGATTGGCGATGACCTATTTATGGCCTTGTCCATGCGTCGCTGGGCTGGCTATCAGGAAGCCATCGATGCTTCCGCCTTCCTTTATTTCATGGACTATGTGCCGCCGGCCTTCCGTATCTATCAGTTCGATCAGCCAGATCTGAATCTGCCCGGCGGCGTTCGAAGTGCCGGCGCCTATCACTCCGGCGACCTTGCCTATGTATTTAACAACGTAGGACAAACCGGCGACTTTTGGGTGGCCGACGACTTTGTGATGGCCGAGCGTATCTCCAGCTATTGGACTCAGTTTGCGAAAACCGGAAACCCGAACCTAACCGGCGAACCCCCTTGGCAGCCTTATTCCCGCCAGACCCACAACACCATGCTGCTGAATGTAGCCGGCGATCAGGTCCACGGCGCGCTGGGGGAGAAACTCGATGTATTGAGTGCTGCTATGAAAAGCAGAAGCCCATAACAATAAAATCTAAACTCTGGCCGGTTGTGACTTTTCACTGGACCACAGCCCTGCTACTTTGCTCCCATGAGTAAACAAGAAACATCTCCCGCCGCTGCCCAAACCGAAGACACCGAACCGGTAAATTTCGAGAAGGCGATGGCTGAACTGGAGCAACTCGTCTCCCAAATGGAAGAAGGGGATTTAAGCCTCGATGATTCGCTTCAAGCCTTTGAGCGAGGCATCAAGCTGACCCGTCAATGCCAACACGCGTTGAGTCAGGCTGAGCTGAAGGTAAAAACTCTGACTGCTGCCAATACGCTGGAAGAGCTGACCCAAGAGGATGCATGAGCGACCCCTTTGCACCGATTAAAGCATCCATAGCGCAAACCCTCGACACTCTGCTACCACGTCAATCAGAAATCGCCCAGTCCATGGTCGATGCTATGCGCTATGCAGTGTTGGGCGGTGGTAAGCGCTTACGGCCACTGATGACTTGCGCTGCCTGCCATGGGTTTAGCGGCGACTATCAACCGGCGCTGCCCGCAGCCTGCAGTTTCGAATTCATTCACGCCTACTCGTTGATTCACGATGATTTGCCGGCCATGGACGACGACGATCTACGCCACGGCCAAGCTGCCACTCACATTGCCTTTGGCGAAGCCAATGCAATTTTAGCCGGCGACAGCCTGCATTCGTTGGCGTTCCAGTCCTTGGCTGAAGCCCCCATCATCAGCGAAACCGCCAAGCTTCGCTGCATTGCCCTGCTATCAAAAGCGGCCGGCTGGCCCGGCATGGCCGGCGGTCAATGCTTAGACATTGCCGCCGAGGGACAAGAACTCACGCTAGCACAGCTAGAAGCACTCCACGCGGCAAAGACCGGAGCGCTTATTCAGTCCTCTTTAGTGGTGGGCGCCTATTGCGCCGAGGTTGAGCCAACGGACCCGCGCCTGGCCCTACTCAGCACCTTTGGCCAGCGCATCGGTCTGGCTTTTCAGGTGGTAGACGATATTTTGGACATCACCGAAAGTTCTGAAACCCTAGGCAAGCCTGCGGGTTCTGATGAAGCGCTGAACAAAAACACCTTCCCAAAACTCATGGGCCTGGACGGTGCCAAACAGCGGGCTAACGAATTATTGGAGGAGTCACTGGCGCTGCTACAAAAAGCGGATTTGGCCACGGAATTTCTCACAAACCTAGCCTACCGTGCGGTAAAACGATCCTACTGATTAGACCAGCAGCGCCAGCCCAGCGGCCACCAGCGCCAACAAACCGGCACACAGTGCACCTGCCAGCAAATCGTCGGCCATAATGCCCAGGCCGCTGTGCAGGCGTCGATCCAGCATTCCAATGGGGCCGGGCTTCGCGATGTCCGCCAAGCGAAACAGTAAGAAAGCCGTAAGGACCCAGCCCATGGTAGGCGGCACCCAGATCAAGGCAAGCCACATGCCGGCAACCTCGTCGGCAACAATTTGGGGTTCGTCTTCGATCCCAAGCTGACTGATCAGTCGGTTGCACAACCACCAACTAATCACGAAGTAAGCGATCACAATGCCTAGCTGTAACCCCCAGCTCAGCGGACTAAGGAAAAACCACCAAAAGACTGCTGCCCCGGCAGAGCCCCAGGTACCCGGAGCCGGCCGCAAAAAACCCAAGCCCCCGGCAGTCAGCCACAAAACTGTGGGGCGCAAGATCAGGTCAGGCGTAAGCATATTGTCATCTGATGTCAGCATGGCTGATTACAAACTCGCTCATTTACTGTGTCAGTTCCCGATTAATGTTTTTGTCTTGTCCTGCCAATGTGGCGGTTTAACTCTCTTGACGAAAGTGGTCAAAACCCTGTGCCACCAGCGGCTTGCCGTCTAGAGTTATAGCAGTACCCGGGGTCAGCGTCCCAATACGATAAGCATTGGGTACCGGCTGCTCACTTGCCAACAGCAGTTGATAGTCGTCGCCCCCGAACAGGGCATCGTCTAAAGATGCCCCAGCCGCTAGGGGTATCGCCCCACTGTCTAAGGCAGCACCACAGCCACTGGCGCGACACAAGTGCCCAAGGTCTTGAGTTAGACCATCGGAAATGTCCAAGCCTGCGGCCACCGAGCCTAGGTCCGCTACCAAATCGCAGCGGGCTAATGGTCGGTAATAGGCCTGCTGCAACGCCGTCAACGCCGTTGGATCCACCGGCACCATCTGCTGGGTTCTGACGCAGGCTGCCGCCCCGCCCAAGGGACCGGTTACGTACAGTCCCTGACCGGCGGCGCCACCAGAGCGCAGCAAAACCTGTTGCTCATCGACCTCACCATGCACGCTGACCCCAATGTTTAGAGGGCCACGACTCAAATTACCGCCACACACATAGACACCCAATATCGACGCGGCTTCTGCCATCCCTCGGGCCATGGCTACCACCCAGTGGCTGCCCAAGGCCAGCTGAGCCTCGTCAATGGAAAGAGAAACCAAACAGTATCTTGGTGTCGCAGCCATGGCCGCTAAATCGGAAAAAGCCACCATCAGTGCCCGGTATCCAATGAGCTCAGGGGGGGCAGATGAGGGAAAGTGAACATCCGCGAGCAAGCTGTCGATGGAAGCAACCTGATGCATGCCTGCGGTAGATTGAATGAGCGCGGCGTCGTCGCCGGGGCCAACGGTGATCCAGTCGCCAGCGCTGCGATCACCCAATCCAGCGACAATGGCATCGATCAATCCAAACTCGCCGTTCACCAAAATCAGCGCCCTTGATTGGCGGCTACTTCGATACTGCGCACGGATTGGGCCAGCCGATCCAACACACCGTTCACGTATTTGTGCGCGTCTTGGGCGCCAAAGGTCTTCGTCAACTCCACGTATTCGTTGATGACTACCGAGTAAGGAACGTCGATTCGATGATTGAGTTCCGTGGCAGCCAGCCGCAAGATGCCGCGCTCCACCACATCTAACTGTTCCCCTGATCGATCCAGCAGCGGCGCTAGCTGGGCGTCGACTTCCTCCACGTGGCGAACCATCAGCGTCAGAATGTCTGCAAAAAACTCGGCGTCGGCTTTGTCCAGCGCCTTTTCACCAAACTCCCGCCGCAACTGCAGCACTTCGGTTTTATTCACCTGCCACTGATAGGCGGCCTGAGCCAACGCTCGGCGCGCCTTCCGACGCGCCCACATGTTGGTTTTGTTTTTGGTTCCGGCAGTTTGTTCTGACATGTGTTTTCCGCGGTTATGAAAAAGCCTCAAACGGCCGTTGTAATTCTCGTTGGTTTTGAGGTGGGAGTAACTCGAGTTCACTCCGTCGCCCTGAGCGGTGCTACTGAGGCACCAACCGAAGACATAAATCCTCACCCACCATACTGCGCTCGACGATGTTAGCAGCATGAGCCTGAGCAAGATCCCCTAAAGTAAATTCGGCTAGGGTTTGACTGGCGCTGCCCAAAACCTTCGGGGCGATAAAGCAAACCCACTCATCCCAAAGGGGAGCCGAGCTAGGGGTCAAGAAGCTGCCAAGCACTGCTGGCCCTGCTTCAACCAACACATTGTTGCAGCCTCGTTCGGCCAATGCGTCAAGCAGCATGGCCAAGTCGATGGGATCATTCTGAAGGGCTAGGTACTCCACTTGACCGGCGGGGACATCCGCGTAACCGGCATCGGGCCCTTGAGCATGAACAACCAAGGTCCCCGGGGACAAAATCTGACTGCTGCTGGGCACTCGCAGCTTGGGATCAAGCACCACCCGCAAGGGCTGCTGCACACCATTCATGAGCAACTGAGGATCGCGGACATTGAGCAGGGGATTGTCGGCGATTACCGTTCCCGCGCCGGTGATCACGGCATCGCAGCTGGCCCGCAGTGCCTGTACCTGTTCTCTGGCTTGGGGACCAGTAATCCATTGGCTCTGACCGCTAGCGAGGGCCACGGCACCGTCTAGGCTGCTGGCGGATTTCAAAACTACCCGAGGCCGCTTGCGCATAATTCGCGAAACAAAACCGGCAATCATCGACTGCGCCTCGGCCAGCTCTAACATCAGAACCTCGATGCCAGCCCCTCGCAGCATGTCGGCACCCTTTCCCGCCACCTGTGGATGTGGATCGCCAGCCCCGACCACCACCCGGGCGACACCTGCGTCAATCAAGGTCTGAGCACAGGCCGGCGTTCGACCCACGAAGGCGCATGGTTCCAAAGAGACATAGACGGTGGCACCGGCAACGTCTCCGCCGGCATCGGCAATGGCGTTTACCTCGGCATGGGCTTCGCCAGCTCTCTTGTGATATCCACGGCCGATAACTGCACCGTCTCGAACTATTACGCAGCCAACCGGCGGATTCGGTGCGCAGGTATTACGACCAAGGGCAGCCAGTTCCAAGGCTGCTCTGACAAAGAGGGTATCTGATGAATACATGGCCGACGTCACGCTGGGTCGCTAGCAGCGGATTTGTTAGCGGCCAGTTTGTTAATTTCTTCCGCAAACTCGCTGATGTCTTGAAAGTCCCGGTAAACCGAAGCGAAGCGCACGTAGGCTACGGGATCCAGAGCCTGCAACTCTGCCATGACGGCTTCGCCGACCTTGAGCGCCGGCAGTTCACGCTCACCGGTTGAACGTAGCTTGCTCTTAATATGATTCACCGAGGTTTCGATTTGATCCACGCTCACCGGTCGCTTCTCGAGGGCCTTGGACAAACCATAACGCAGTTTTTTTTCATCAAAGGGCTCGCGCCGGCCATCGCGCTTAATCAGATGAGGCATGACCAGCTCTGCGGTCTCGAAGGTGGTGAATCGCTCGCCACAGCTCAGGCATTCACGACGACGGCGCACCGAGTCCCCTTCGGCAACCAAGCGAGAATCGATGACCTTGGTATCTAGGTCGCTACAAAAGGGACAGTGCATGTGATGAGCTCCTTGGCCGCGAATCCCGGACCTTAGACCGGTGACTCGTTCAACCAGTGGGTTCAGGCACTTTTAGGATACACCGGAAACCGCCCGCACAGTTCAACAACCTTGGCCTGCACGGCTTTGTTCATGGCCTCGTTGTCGATGTCATCTAGGATATCCGCGATCCATCCGGCCAACTGCAGACATTCGGCCTCTTTAAAGCCCCGACGGGTAACAGCAGGCGAACCGATACGAATGCCACTGGTGACAAAGGGCGAGCGCGGATCGTTGGGCACCGCATTCTTATTCACAGTTATATTGGCCGCACCCAAGGCGGCGTCCGCAGCCTTACCGGTAATATCCTTATCGACCAAGTCCAGCAAGAACAGATGATTGTCGGTTCCGCCTGAGACGATGGAATAACCGCGGTCAATTAGACCTTTTGCCAAGGCTCGGGCATTGGCTAGGGTTTGTGCTTGGTATTCTTTGAACTCTGGGGTCATGGCTTCTTTGAAAGCCACCGCCTTGGCCGCGATCACGTGCATCAGCGGTCCCCCTTGGCTGCCGGGGAAGAGCGCGGAGTTCAGCTTCTTCTCGATATCCGGATTGGACCGGGCCAAGATGATGCCTCCGCGAGGGCCGCACAGAGTTTTATGGGTCGTCGACGTCACTACGTCGGCATAAGGCACGGGATTAGGATATTCACCGGCTGCGACCAAGCCCGCGACATGGGCCATGTCCACCAGCAGATAAGCACCAACCGAGTCCGCAATTTCTCGAAACTTCTGCCAGTCTAGGCGTCGAGAATAGGCCGAAAAGCCGGCGACAATCATTTTGGGTTTGTGTTCTTGGGCCAGACGGGCCACGTCGTCATAGTCCACTTCGCCAGTTTCGACGTCGATTCCGTACTGTATCGGATTGTAAAGTTTGCCTGAAAAGTTCACTGACGCGCCGTGAGTTAGGTGTCCACCGTCTGCCAAGCTCATACCCAGAACGGTATCGCCACCTTCTAGCAGGGCCAGATAAACCGCCGCATTTGCCTGAGAGCCCGAGTGGGGTTGGACGTTGGCGTAATCTGCACCAAATAGCGCTTTCACCCGATCAATGGCCAGCACTTCCGCCTTGTCCACGTATTCGCAGCCACCGTAGTAACGTTTGCCTGGATAGCCTTCCGCGTACTTGTTCGTCAGAACACTACCTTGGGCCTCCATGGACCGCGGGCTGGCGTAGTTTTCAGACGCGATTAGCTCGATGTGCTCTTCCTGACGACGGGCCTCGTCGTCAATCACAGCAGCCAGCTCGGCATCAAATTCGGCGATGGATTCGTTTCCTGCAAACATGGGCTTTTACTCTCGGAACGTGCGATTGGATAAGTCGCCTAGTGTAAACCAAGTAAGCGACAAGGGGGCCTGAAAGAACTGCGACTTAAACTAAAAAGCTACTCATCAAGGGCTGTGGCGCCTGGCCATGGACTGCCTGCCTATGACGCGCTTTCCCATGGGCAGCCGGCCTCAAGCACACTGGCGACGGCAATAGTGGATCCGCGGGGTACCCTGTCCTGCGCATACTGGGCTGAACGTGCTAGGCAGCGAATGTGACGAAGACCAAATAACAGCTAACGCCCGATCCCTTCGGCCGTGATCAACAAGTAAGCCTTGCGCTAATCTTGGGCGTACTCATACACACTGTTCATTCGGCTTTTGTGCCGCAGGCGAAAGCCCGACGCCAAGATGAGGGCGGTTAAGTCGGTTTTCCACAGGTGGTCTGAATTCTCGATAACGATCCAGCGTGGCAGCATGCTGGCAGGGGCCTGCTGCAAAAACGGGGTCAGCGCAATGTCTTCTGCGCCTTCTATATCGATTTTCAGTCCGTGAATTTTTTCCACGCCCTGTGATTGCAAGACACTCAGCAGCGGCTTGCATTCAATCCTTGTCTGGTTGCCAGACTCCATCACCAGTGAACTACTGCCCAGATTTCCATCGTCCAAGTACAGTTCAACGGTTTCGTCCTTACCCGAAACGCCCAGCTGAAGCAGCGAGATATCAGCAGACAGCGTCGCCTCGTTCAGCGCAACGTTCGTGGATAAACGCTGATAGGCACTGGGGTTAGGCTCGAATGAAATCACCCGCCCACCAGCGCCTAAGTGACTGGCCACATACAAGGTGTAGATACCCACATTGGCGCCTATGTCCACAAACACTGCGTCCTTGGGCATCGCCTTTACTAACATGTTTCTTTCCACCAGATCGAAACGCCAAGGCATAAAGCCGTATTTCTTCTCTGAGTTGTTGTCGCTTATATGGAACTCGAAGTTGAGGCCATCGACCCGGCAACGAATCGGCAAATCCGCAAGGCGCAGAACCAACTTGCGCGCAAGTTGGGCTAGCTGCTGGCCAAACCAGTTGCGCGGCATGGCTTGGGCAAAGGAGATTAATCTGCGGGAGAAACGGTTAGCTTGTTCTGAACTCACAAAGGTTACCCTCTCCATTGCTCCGACATTAGGCCATTTCAGGGGTTCGACCTATGACAACCGTCATCAATTTAACAAGAATTCGCGGCTTCCGCGCATCCTAATCGACGCCTTCCAATAACACGGGACACTGGCCATCTACCTACCAGTCGTACAGGCGCCTTTCGCAAAGGTGCTCCCTGCAACAGGTCAATTGCGCAACTGGTTGTCTCGCTTGGAACCTGCTGATTCGTGACCTTGGTCGGAAGCTCTCGGATCTTTATGTTCTCGACGGTATCAATAACTGTATCAACGGATATTTCTTTCCAAAATAACGGATAGATGAACCTCAAAAAGCGGCTAATTTCAACCACTTTTAATTCACAAACATGAATTGCACTACCGCACATCGTTGTTATTGTTCCTTTTGTCGATAAAGACGTAACAAATACCCGAGGGAGGGAAACATGTTGAAACGAAAAGCGTCGCGCTACATAAGCGCGATGGCTGCGGCTTCACTGTTTACTTTTTCATCCTTGGCACAAGCTGCGGATGAGCAAGTAATTGAGGAGGTCGTAGTCACAGGTTCATACATCAAGGGCTCGCCCCAAGATGCAGAACTTCCTATTGATGTCATAACGGAAGAGGACTTGCTTCAGCAAGGCTCTCCATCACTAGTCGAGATGATTCGAAATCTCGGCGTCACCGCCGCAAACCTCGGTGAGACAAACCAGTTCACCACCAGTGGTCAAGCCAACGAAGGTATGGCTACCGTCAACCTACGCGGCTTGGGTGCATCACGGACCCTCGTGCTGTTAAACGGTCGTCGCCATGTCTCTTCAGAGATCGACGGTGTTGACATCAGCGCGTTTCCAATCAGTGCCATTGGACGTGTCGA
This sequence comes from Gammaproteobacteria bacterium, assembly GCA_038151515.1. Classification (GTDB taxonomy): domain Bacteria; phylum Pseudomonadota; class Gammaproteobacteria; order Pseudomonadales; family Azotimanducaceae; genus UBA4421. The sequence continues at coordinate 11,493 of JAYOVN010000032.1, forward strand.
GGTTCTTAAAGATGGCGCCGCCGCGGTATATGGCTCGGATGCCATCGCTGGCGTAGCCAACTTCATTACCCGCAGCAACTTTGAAGGGCTGGAAGTAGGCGGCTCATTCAAGGACGTAGACGCCTCTGACGGCGACTGGGACATCAATGGAATTTTCGGCACCAGCGGTGATAATTGGAACTGGATGATCGCTGCAGAGTACGGCGAACGAGGCGAGTTGCCGATCCGAGACCGTGACTGGGCATTGGTAAACACTGACCAAAACCCGGTAGCCGGTTGGTCCGGTATTGGCAACCCTGGTACTCCGTATTTTTACGTTCCTGTCGCCGCAGGCACTGCCGACTTCACAGTAACGGATGCCGATGGTAACGAAACCACGCAAAACTTAGCCTATGGCGATACGACCGTAACCAAGGCATTTGTTGACCCTCAATGTGAGGCACTCGGTGCTTTCAGAACAGCTCAACAAGGGTGCGGATTTCAGTACACTTACTTCGATAATTTGATCGAAGAAACCAAGAATACAAAACTGTACTCCGAATTAAACATCGACCTGAGCGACGATCACAGACTGCACTTTGAGGCGATGTATTCAGACGTAGATATTCCTGCGTGGAAAACTTCCCCATCCTATCCACCACAATCCTTATTCGGACCGGATAGAAGATTGCTTGAGAATCATCCAGGACTGGTTGATTTCAACTCATTTTACGGCCTGCAAAACGTCGGTGGCGCGGCAGCTTTGACCGCAGCCAACATTGGCTCCACCGTTACCGATCCAGTGGACGGTTCAACTTATGCACTCGCTGCAGGCGACGCAGCAGCAGCAGCCCTAGCGGGCACTCCTCAGGCCCTCACCCTCGGCCGAGCCATGGGTGTAAGCGGCGCGTTTTTGACCGGCGAGGCCGAAGCACAGCCGCGCCAGACGGAAACTTATCGTCTGGTCGCAGGCATGGACGGCACCTTGTTTGATCAGGCGCTGAACTATGACGTCAGCGTCTCCTGGTCCAAGCGGGAACGTTTTTATGGCGGTCAAGATATGTACGTAGAACGAATGGGCCTCGCCCTTAAAGGCTATGGAGGACCAAACTGTACGCTACCTGAAACGGTGCAAAATACGGATGGCACCTACTCATTTGCTGACCCAACTGCAGCAGCGGCCGCAGCTGGTGTTAATGGTTGTGAATACTACAACCCATTCTCACGGGCGGTGCCGTTCTCCGTCCTTAACGGTACGACCAATGCTGACTACAACTCAGCGGTGGCGAACTCTGAAAGCCTGCTGCGCCACTTGATCGGCGAACGTGGTACCTACCAAGATAACGAGCTGTTGGTGTTCCAAGCCGTCTTCTCAGGCGAAACCGGTATCGAGCTGGCAGGCGGAAACGTTGGGTTCGCTTTTGGCGCACAAAGCAGAAACCAACAGTATGACTTCAGGCTTTGGGATATCGGCAATCGCGCGATCAATCCTTGTCCTTACACGTCTCCTGTTGCAGCGGCATTGGGTATTGTGGGAGCCGATCAGTTGTCACCCAACTGTACTGCCAAAACTGGTAACTCAGCCTTCCTGGCGGCCACAGACGAAGAAAGCACCGAACGAACCGTTTATGGTGTCTTCGGCGAACTAGCCATCCCTCTGACCGAAGACATCGATATACAGGCCGCACTTCGCTTTGAAGACTACGGCGGCGAGGTCGGTGGATCTCTGGATCCAAAGCTTGCGGTTAGCTGGCGTGTCACTGAGGAACTTTCCATTCGGGGCTCCGCGTCAACGACCTTCCGCGGACCACCGCAAAGTTTGTTGGCCGGCACGTCAACCGCGCTATCCTACGTTGCTCCAACTGGAGCGTTCAAAGCCATCGATACCGTTGGTAATCCAAGTTTAGGCTCCGAAGAGGCAGTCTCCACAAACTTCGGTATGATTTATCAAACCGACAACTTCTACGGATCGATTGACTATTGGGCCTTCTCCTTCAAGGACTCGTTCCAAACCGAAGGGTTTAACTCAATCATCAATGCCTACAGTGGTAACGACTGTTTGGGCACTGGCGGCGTTCCTACCAACAGCGCGGTATGTAACGAACTGCGTACCCACATCTTCCCAGTTGCGGCGCACACTAGCTTGGCATCGACGGAGCGCATCGTCGTCAACTGGCTAAACGGCCAAGACATCGATACCTCGGGTATTGATTTCAAAGCCGAATACCGCTTCGACGGCATCATGGACGGATCGGTTACCGTTGGTATTGACGGCACCTATGGTCTGGAATATGAGCGTGACGCACAGCTCGACCTTTCTGGCAGCATTCAACTTGCCGCTGGTGGCGATCTGATGGGCTTCCTGAACTACAATCAGGGCTCTGCATTCACCTCCAAGCCAGAACTGAAATTGGCCGCTCATGTTGCCTATGAAGACAACGTGCACTACGCGGGCCTCATCGCGCGCCACATCGGTGAGTACGATGACGCAGGAGCGTCGGCGGCTTATCCTTGGCTCGCTACGATTGATAGCCACACCACCTTCGACCTTAACTACGTCTATCGCGGTATGGACGACTTAGTCTTGTCTGCGTCTGTCGTTAACGTCACGGACGAAGATCCGCCGGCGGCAAGAGGAGACTTGAATTACGACCCATTCACCCACAACGCCTTCGGTCGAATGATCAAACTATCATTCACCTATACGTTGCTGGAGGAGTAGGCGATTCGCCACTAACGTCGAGCCCACTTTGGTGAACTCGATGTAGAGAAAGGCCCTGCTTGTCAGGGCCTTTTTTTTGCCTGCTTGCTATTCCAAGGACCGAGACTCGTCACCGTCGACGAATTTGCGATTTGAACGAAAACACCGAGACCCGCGGCCTACCCCTGCCACACGGGCACACCCGATCCCTCGGAAACTCGTCTCGCAACGAACCACAAACGTTCCCAGCAGCAATGCTGGATTCAAGCCCGTATCAGATCGTGTAGAATGCGCCCTTCTCAAATATCCAGAACACACCCCACCTTACGGTTACCTGAGCATTTTCTGGAGTACCGGTCTTTGTTTTTAAGGATTAACACATGGCGCAATACGTCTACACCATGCAGGGAGTCACCAAGGTTGTTCCTCCCCAGCGAACCATTCTGCAAAACATCAATCTGTCTTTCTTCCCAGGCGCTAAAATTGGCGTTCTAGGCTTGAACGGTTCTGGTAAATCCAGCCTGCTGCGCATCATGGCCGGCCAAGACACAGACATTGATGGCGAAGCCAGAGCGCAAAAAGACATTCGAGTAGGCTACCTGCCTCAAGAACCGGCTTTGGACGACGATCTGGATGTGCGCGGCAACGTGGAACTTGGTGTCGCGGAAATCATGTCCATATTGAAAGAGTACAACGACATCTCGGAGCGTTTCGCCGAACCCATGGACGACGACGAGATGACCAAGCTTCTGGAACGCCAAGGCGATTTGGCTACCCAAATCGATGCCGTAGACGGCTGGGAAATCGACCGCACCTTGGATATTGCCGCCGATGCCCTGCGTCTTCCCGCCTGGGAAACGCCAGTGGTCAGCCTGTCCGGAGGCGAGCGACGCCGGGTGGCTCTGTGCTCCCTGCTGCTTTCCAAGCCTGACATGCTGTTGTTGGATGAGCCGACTAACCACCTAGACGCTGAGAGCGTGTCCTGGCTTGAGCGGTTTTTAGACGAGTATCCGGGCACCGTGGTCGCGGTGACCCACGACCGTTACTTCTTAGACAATGTCGCCAGCTGGATTTTGGAGCTGGACCGAGGACGCGGCCTGCCCTACGAGGGCAACTACTCCACATGGCTGGAAGCCAAAGAAAAACGCTTGGAGCAGGAAGCTTCCACGGATGAAGCCCGCCAGCGCACCATCAAATCCGAGCTGGAGTGGGTACGCTCAAATCCAAAGGCCCGCCAAGCCAAGAGTAAGTCGCGCATGGCGCGTTTTGATGAGCTAGTCGCTGAAGAAAGCGAAGTACGCCGAGAGACTACTGAGCTGTTTATTCCCACCGGCGAGCGGCTCGGCGAGAAAGTGATAGAGATCAACAACCTCAGCAAGGGCTTTGGTGACCGCCTGCTGATTGATAACTTCAGCGCCATCATTCCTCGTGGCGCCATTGTTGGCATCATCGGCGGTAACGGAGCCGGTAAGTCCACGTTCTTCAAAATGCTGACAGGCCAGGAAACTCCGGACAGCGGCACCATTGATAAGGGCTCCACCGTCGACCTTGCCTACGTGGACCAAAGCCGAGATCAATTGGCTGATGACAAAACTGTCTGGGAGGAAGTGTCAGACGGTCTGGACATCATGCGCATCGGGAAACACGAAATCGCCAGCCGACAATACTGCGGACGCTTCAACTTCAAGGGCACTGATCAGCAAAAATTTGTTGGCAACCTCTCAGGGGGCGAGCGCAATCGTGTGCATCTGGCCAAACTATTGCGCCGAGGCGCCAACGTGCTGCTGCTGGACGAACCCACCAACGATCTGGATGTGGAAACCCTGCGCGCTTTGGAAGAGGCGCTGCTGAGTTATGCTGGAACCGCTCTCGTCATTTCTCACGACCGCTGGTTCTTAGACCGTATCGCAACGCACATTATCGCCTTTACTGGCGATAGCGATGTGACCTTCTTCGAGGGCAACTATACGGAATATGAGGCGGATCGTAAGAAGCGATTGGGGGATGCCCAACCTACCCGAGTTCAGTACAAGCCAATCCACCGTTAGCGGCAGCGTTCAGCCAAGAACTAACCTAGAGGGATTGCAGTACCTCTAGGGCCGCCGGCAGGGTTTTGACGCCATGAACCGTCATGCTGCCAACGGTTTCTTTTGGTCGATTGGCAAAGGGCACGATGGCGGCCTTGAAACCGTGCTTGGCGGCTTCCCGCAGCCGCTCCTGACCATTGGCCACCGGGCGCAACTCGCCGGTGAGCCCCAGCTCGCCAAAGACAATGAGCTCTCGGGGTAGCACGCGATCTCGAAAGGAACCCAAGACCGCCAACAGCAAAGCCAAATCGGCACCGGTTTCGGTAATTCGCACACCGCCTACCACGTTAGCAAATACGTCCTGATCACTGAGCGCGATACCGCAGTGCCGATGCAGCACCGCCAGATGCATAGCCAGACGCTGCTGATCCAATCCGACGGCCACGCGCTTGGGATGACCGCCAGCGGCATCGTCTACGAGCGCCTGCAGTTCCACCAGCAACGGGCGTGTGCCCTCCCAAGTTACGGTGGCGATACTGCCCGGTGAATCCACATCGCCTCGTTGCAAGAAGATGGCCGAAGGATTCGCCACCTCTTTCATACCTAAGTCCGTCATGGCGAAGATGCCCAGCTCGTTCACCGCGCCGAAACGATTTTTGTGGCCACGGAGGGTGCGATAGCGACTGCCCGCTGGGCTATCCAGCATCATGAAGCAGTCGATCATATGCTCCAGCACCTTGGGGCCGGCGATGCCGCCTTCCTTGGTGATATGTCCCACCAAAACGATGACGATGTCTTGCTGTTTGGCGAGCCGGGTAAAAAAAGATGCGGTCTCGCGGACTTGGGTAATGGAACCGGGAGTGGAATCCACGGACTCCATCTGCATGACCTGTATGGAATCCAGTATTACGATTTTCGGACGCTGGGTTTCCACGAGCTTGGCGATAACCTCTGCACGGGTCTCCGCGGCCACGCTTAGGCTATCCATGGGCAACTGTAAGCGCTGGGCGCGTAGGGCCAACTGCTGTAAGGATTCCTCACCGGTGACATAGAGCACGCCCTGACCCGCAGCCAGAGCCGTGGATGCCTGCAGCAGCAAAGTGCTTTTTCCGGCACCGGGATCACCGCCAATCAGCACCACGGATCCCGGCACGAAGCCACCGCCTAAGACGCGATCCAGCTCGGTAAAACCGGAACGAATGCGTTCAGCTTCTACCGCTTCAATCTCACCGAGCTTTTTGACCTCGGCAGTCACACCGGCATAGCCTACGGCGGCTGATGCCACGGGGGTCACATTCACTCGGCTAAGGGTATTCCACGCGCTGCAGGTGCTGCACTGGCCCTGCCACTTGCCGTGCTCGGCACCGCAGTCATCACAGACGTAGGCGGTTTTGGTTTTTGATTTCGCCATAAATGCTAGGTGGCTCGGGGCTTAGTGCACAAAGTCGTTGTACATCTCGTGGGCAAGATCTTCGAATTTGGTGAGGTTACCGGTGAATTTCAGACGTACCTTACCAATGGGGCCATTACGCTGCTTGCCAATGATGATTTCGGCAATGCCCAGATCTTCCGTGTTCTCGTTATAAACCTCGTCTCGGTAGATGAACAAAATGACGTCGGCGTCCTGTTCGATAGCGCCGGATTCACGCAAGTCACTGTTCATCGGCCGCTTATCTGGCCGAGACTCAAGTTGTCGGTTGAGCTGAGACAGCGCGATAACCGGACACTTCATTTCTTTGGCCAGCGCCTTGAGCGAGCGAGAGATCTCGGAAATCTCTGTGGCCCGGTTCTCGCTTTCTTTGGCGGTTCTCATCAACTGCAGATAGTCCACCATGATTAAATCCAGACCACCGGTTTCACGCGCCACACGCCTGGCTCGGGAGCGCACCTCACCGGGCGTTAGGGCCGCCGTATCGTCAATATAAAGGCGCTTGTCCTTTAACTGGCTTACCGCGCTGGCAAATCGGTCCCAGTCTTCGTCTTTTAAGTCACCGGTTCGCAGACGCGTTTGGTCGATACGCCCCAGGCTGGACAGCATACGCATGACAATTTGTTCCGACGGCATCTCCATGCTAAACACCAGCACCGAGCCGCCGGTCATCACCGCGTGCTCGACCATGTTCACAGCGAACGCGGTTTTACCCATGGAAGGACGAGCCGCCACAATGACCAGATCAGAGGCCTGCCAGCCGGTGGTCATACGATCCAAGTCGGTAAAGCCCGAAGCCTGACCCGTTAGCGCCCCCTTGGAGCCGTGTAGAAACTCAACTTTTTCCACGGCCTTAATCAGCAGCGGGGCCACTTTTTCTGGGCCGCTTTCTTTTAGGCGGTTCTCGGCAATTTGAAATACCGACTGCTCTGCCAGTTCCAAGAGGGTGTCTGTGTCCCGTCCGTCTGGCGTAAATGCCGAGTCAGCAATTTGATTCGCAGCGCCAATAAGCTGCCGCAGTACGGAACGCTCTCGCACGATTTTTCCATAGGCCAAGACGTTGCTAGCACCCGGGGTGGATTCGGCAAGCTCGGCCAAATAGCTGATGCCGCCGGCTTTTTCGAGTAATCCCTTGGAGGAAAGACGCTCAGAAACCGTGACCGCATCTAAGGGCGCATCATCCGCTGCCAGTTCGTTCATGGCGTCAAAAATAATCTGATGCTGAGTACGATAAAAATCCGTCGCTGCCACAACCTCAATCAGATCAAACCATGACTGATCGTCCAGCATCAGGCCACCCAACACCGACTGCTCTGCTTCCATAGAGTGAGGCGGCACTTTTAAGGCAGTAACTGGGTTTGTATCGGGCGCGTAGTCGGACATGTGTCGGGTACTTTAGGACTGAAATTCGGTTTCGCGTTATGCCTCGGGCTTCGGTTCAAGGCTTGGGTGCGAGACTTGGGTTCGAGGCTTGGCGTTTGAGCTTTGAAAGATTCCTCCTATCCCATCAGATTTGCAATAGTTCGAAGCAATCCCTTGATGACATTCTCGCATCCGGACCAAGCGCTGACCGCTTCAACCCGAACGGGTAAACGGGCACAAAAAAGCGGGGCTTACCCCGCTTTATTTCTTGGCCGAACGCGCCAGCTTTGCTCAGCAGACGCTACTCTTCGACGACGGCAACCTTAATGTTCACCGTAACATCCGAGTGCAGCTGCAGTGCGATATCGTATTCGCCCAGTGCGCGAATAGCGCCTTCGGGCATACGTACTTCACTGCGCTCAACCTCATAGCTCTCTGCCACCAAGGCATCGGCAATGTTTTGGGTGCCAACTGATCCGTACAGACGACCCTCTTCACCAGACTTCATCATGATGGTCACGATCTGGTCTTGCAGCTTCTCGGCCCGAGCCTGAGCAGCGGTCAGAAGTTCGTTCGCAGCCTTCTCAAGCTCTGCCCTGCGTCCCTCGAACACTTCACGGTTAGCAGCATTTGCCTGTACCGCTTTTTGCTGAGGAATCAGGTAATTGCGCGCAAACCCTGGCTTTACGGAGACTTCGTCACCCAAGTCGCCAAGGTTGTTCAAACGCTCCAATAAAATCACATTCATGGTCGTTCCTCAGCCTACTATTTGTGTTGATCGGTGTAGGGGATCAATGCCAGGTAGCGCGCGCGCTTCACTTGCTTTGCAAGGTTGCGCTGAAAACGCGCAGAAGCGCCGGTTATTCGGCTGGGCACGATCTTCCCGGTTTCACCAACGAATTGACGCAAGGAATCGAGGTCCTTGTAATCAACTTCTAAATCTTTGAATTGGACCTGTGGTCTTCTACCGCCTCTCATTCTGCATTCTCCTCTGCTGGTTCAGCTACCTCGGCGGACGCTTCACTCTTTGGCTCCCTCTTTTCATCCGAGGCAGCTGACCGTGATGCGGTTTCTTCTTGTCGACGACGATCTCGCTCACGGTCTTTTTCTTGCTCACGCAGCTCTTCTTCGTACAACTTAGAGTTGCCGGTTTCTGCAGCGTCACGACGGATGATCAGGTTACGGATCACAGCGTCGTTAAAACGAAACGCGCTTTCCAGCTCGTCGATTGCTTCTTGACCCACTTCGACGTTCATCAAAATGTAGTGTGCTTTGTGGATCTTGGCGATGGGGTATGCCAACTGACGGCGGCCCCAATCTTCGGTTCGGTGGACGACACCGTTACCGCGCTCGATAACGCCTTGATAGCGTTCGATCATACCGGGCACCTGATCGCTTTGATCAGGATGCACCAAAAAAACAATTTCATAATGTCGCATTGCGCTTCCTTATGGTTAAAGCCCCCAACATGCTGGCGCATACCGTGGAGCAAGGATGTGTGATCAGACTGTTGTCAGACGACTGACTGTCTGTACCCGTCTTTCTGACGGACGCGCATTCTAGGGGCCAAAGGGGATGGGTGCAAGGCACATCTGACTACAGAAAACCATCGAGCTCAGGTTATTTCGACCGCCTTTTTACCGACGCTGACGCACAACCTCGTAAAGCAGCACGCCAGTGGCAACACTCACATTCAGGCTTTCGACCTTACCCAACATCGGAATGCTCACCAGCTTGTCGCATAGGCTCCGAGTCAGACGGCGCAGGCCGGTACCCTCGCTGCCCATAACCAGTGCTGTGGCGGTAGAACTATCCAGAGCCTGCCATACGTCGTCACCCTCGGCATCAGCGCCAAACAACCAAACGCCTTGCTCCCGAAGCCAAGAGAGGGTGCGGGCTAAATTCGTGACCTGCACAATGAATAAATCCTCCGCGCCGCCTTGGGCGGTTTTCAACGCCACCGCGCTTAGGGGCGCGCTGTTGCGTTTCGGCAAAATGACAGCGTCTACGCCAGCGGCGTTGGCGGTACGAAGACAAGCGCCTAGGTTGCGCGGATCGGTAATGCTGTCCAAAACGAGGATCAATGGGGTCGGACCCAGCTCAGGCCAGCGCTGGTGCAGCTCTCGTTCATCGGCTAAGGCTCGAGTATGGCACTCCAGCAACACGCCCTGATGGGCCCCCTCAATGGCCTTGCGCTTGAACCATGCATCCTCCACCACCTGATAGCGAACACCAGCGTCTCTGGCCATACCGATCAGTTCGTTAAACCGAGCGTCTCGACGGCCCTTCATCAGGTACAGGGTTCGGCCAAGGGCCGGGGTCTCGCGCAGGGCAGCGCGCACGGCTTGAATGCCGATTACTTCATCCATTGTCGTTTCTCTTACGGCGCTTTACAGCCTTGGGGGTTGTCTGTTTTTTCTGCTTTTTGTTTTTTTTCTTTTCGGTGGCTTGGCTGGCTTTTTCCCAAACACTCGCCGTGGTCGCGCTGCCCGATGCTTTTGCGGCTGCGGTCTTTTGTTTTTTCGACCCTGTCTTCGCGCCGCTGGTTTGATTTGCGCTCTTTCTTCCGGTCTGTTGCCGGTCTTTGCTCCGCGTTTCGCCAGCCTGCTGATTACCTCGGGCATGCACGCCCTGAGCTTTATCGGTCTGGGATTTGGCGGGCTTGGATTTGCCTACCTTGGATTTGCCTGCCTTGGATTTGCCTGCCTTGGATTTGCCTGCCTTGGATTTGGGGGCGTTGGATTTG
>JAYOVN010000033.1:0-21665 GCA_038151515.1 Gammaproteobacteria bacterium
CTCCGGCAAATGTGCCGATGGCGCCGACGCCGGCGACAAGGGCCAGAGCAGCTCCAAGGTCGGTGGAAGACATGTTATGCACCCGGGTAAAGAACGGAGCGTTCCAGGTGCTAGCGCCGTAGCTGACAAAGGCATGCAGTCCGGCCGCGAAGGACAAGTGCCGAAAGGAAACTTTTGCCCATAGAAAGTTCAGCACCTCTTTTACTGCAGGGGCTTCGACCTTCGGTGCGGCGCCGGGCATGTTAGCTGCGGATAGCTTGCCGTCGGACATACCGCGCGGTGGTTCGCGCAGGGTAAATAAAATGACCATGGCAACAAAAATGCCCGGTAGGCCAACGAGGAAAAACGTGTTTCGCCAGCCGATGGTGTCAGCACCCCAACCGCCCACGTAGCTGCCGATCATGGTGCCAAAGGGTATGCCAAGAGCGTATATGGACAGAGCGGTTGCACGTTTTTCAATCGGGAAGTAATCGGATATTAAGGAATGGCTTGGCGGACTGGCGCCGGCTTCGCCCACACCCACGCCAATTCTTGCCAGCAGCAGCATCCAGAAGTTCGCGGCCAAACCGCATAGGGCGGTCATAGCACTCCAGATCACCATTGAAACGGCTAGGATTTTTACCCGGCTACGTCGATCCGCCAAGGCGGCAATGGGGATGCCTAAGAACGTGTAAAAAACTGCAAATGCCAGTCCACCCAACAAACCTAGCTGGGCGTCGCTAAGGGCCAGTTCCAGCTTGATTGGCTCCAACAGCAACGAAAGAATTGAACGATCAACAAAGTTGACGATGTAGCCGACGAACAAGATGCCCAAGGCATAGTTTCGATAGGCTGGACTAAACTCTTTTTGGTCTGACATGTACTCCCCTGATATTCCAACTAATGCTTACTACCGTTGGTTATGGCGCTTCAGCCATAGACCCGATGAACGGGTAATGTAATCAGTCCCCTCCACGGAACTGGCTAGATAGTGACATTTTTACGGCCAATATCCCAAGGGTTATTCGAGGCTTTTGCGGGGCACAATGGGCCGTGAAAAAGCGCCTGAAGCCCTTGGGTTAACCGGTGGATCGCGACTGGGATCGCAACTGGGATTGTCACTTGGATCGTCACATGGGCGTGGCGGTGCAGACTGGCAAGCAGGCGCGCTTTCGAGGCGGATTAGTCAGTGTTCGGGTTATTTGCGAACTCTGCGCCGCAGTCGGTCTAGGCGCTCTTTCCAGTATTGGAACTGTTCCGGATCGCCGCCCCGGTCCGGGTGCAGCTGTTGGCACATGCGTCGCGCTTCGATGATTTCCTCTATAGGCAGCACTAAATCCAGCCCAAGTGCTTTTATTTCCGCCGGGCTCAGTGTTTTGACTGGGCTGGCTGATTCTGGGGGGCGATAGAACCCGCTCCAGCTTCCGCTATTTTTACCGCCGTAAGACACCGGGCCGGATAGCCCGAGTTTCCAAGGGTGGTTTTTTGCGGGTTTACGGGATTTGCCGCCGCCGGATTTGCTGTTTGCCATGAATGCAGTCTAATCTGGTGCGGCTTGGGCTCAAGTCATTTCTCTTGTTCAGGCTGGTTTATCGCAAAACGGGAAAATTTAATGGCCAACGGCATTTCCGGTCCGACGACGCTTTCCCTAGCCGGTACTCAGCCAGCCTCTCCATTGGGCTATTACAGCTGGACGTTTGGTCAAGCCGCTCGAGACCCACTGTATATCTTGGTGGTGATCTACATTTTCTTTCCCTACTTCTCCAACGTGGTCATCGGGGATCCCGTCGAAGGTCAGGCGTTGGTTGGTTACGTCAACACCATCGCTGGGGTAGCCATGGCGCTTACCGTGCCCTTTTTGGGGGCCATAGCCGACAAAGCAGGGCGTTTGAAACCTTGGCTGTTTGTATCCATCTGCGTGGTGGCGCTGTGCGCCTTCGCGTTGTGGTGGGTGACGCCGGATGCTCTGGACAATGGCATTGGTCTGTATCCGATTCTTGGTGCGCTGATCTTGATGAACATCGCATTCGCTTATGCCGAGGTGTTTCATAACGCCATGCTGCCGAGGGTCGCTCCCGCGGATAAGGCCGGTCTGATCTCGGGAATGGCCTATGCCTTGGGAAATTTGGGGGGGCTATCCCTGATGCTGTTGGTGCTCTTGGGTTTTGCCCTACCCGGCACGGTATCTCTGAGCTGGATTTCCGATACGCCCTGGTTCGGCATCGATCAAAGCGTTCATGAACAAGATCGCATGGTTGGGCCGTTAGCTGCCGTATGGCTGCTGGTATTCACTTTGCCGGTTTTGCTCTTCACCCCAGATGGCCAACGCTCGGCCATGTCATGGCGTCGTGCAGCATTGGCGGGGGTAAGTGAGGTATGGCAGACCGTGCGTCATTTGAGCCGCTATCAAAACGTCGCCCGTTACCTGCTGGCACGTATGTTTTTTAATGACGGCATGGTTGGGGTTTTGATCTTTGGTGGTATTTACGCATCTGGGGTGTTTGGTTGGGACTCCTCGGAGCTGTTGATCTTCGGCCTGTGCACGAGCACTTCGGCCATGGTGGGGGCCTATGCCGGCGGTCAAATGGATGACTTGTTGGGTTCCAAGCGCACATTGATGATTGCTGTTTCGTCGACGGCGCTGATTTTTCTGATCATGCTGTCTATTGCCCCAGGTCAGTTTTTCTTTGTCTTTGATATGCCTCACCATCAGGTTTGGTCCCTGCCGTTCTTTAATACACCGGCAGAGATTTGCTACTTTTTGGCGAATCAGATCTTCGCCGTCTTTTTTGTCACCGGCCTATCAGCGTCCCGTACCCTGATGGCCCGGATATCGCCACCCTCCATGACCGCCCAGTTCTTTGCTCTTTACGGTTTAAGCGGTTCGGTCACGGCATTTTTGGCACCGCTAATGGTGGCCACTGTGACGGATATATCGGGTTCCGCGCGGTTGGGCATGGGGGCGCTAATTGTATTGATCGTGCTGGGTGTTCTGCTGCTTGCCGGCGTCACTCAAGAGCAGGCACGTGAGCAGAAATAGCGGCATTCAAGTCTCCGACGAGAGTCTCGGGTCCGGGAATTGCGATCTTTCTGAACGGATTAGCGGTTTCTGCTAGTGCCTTAGCGCTGGGAGTATTAACATTGCTGCCCTGCCACGTAATCAAGACCTTTGGACGCATTCGTTAGTTGTCATTGGGGAGTCAGATGTCCAGTTCCGAAAAACACTTTGAACATGAAGGCGAAGGCGTCGAGCACGACGAGCTTTATACGGTACGCCACAGTCTGGCCCACGTGATGGCTCAGGCTGTGCTAGAAATGCGCCCTGGCAGCACGCTGGGATTTGGCCCGCCGATTCGGGACGGGTTTTACTACGACTTTATTTTGTCCGAGCCGCTGACTGAGGAAGATTTTCCTGACCTGACCCGGCGCATGAAAAAAATCCTTAAGAAGGGTCAGCGCTTTGATCGAGAGGATCTTAGTGCCGAGGATGCGCTGGCGCGAATTGCCGAAATGGGCGAACCCTATAAGCAGGAATACGGCAGCGAGCTGATTGAAAAGAATGGCCTGAAGGGCCTGACTTTTTATCGCAACGGACCGTTTTTGGATATGTGCGAAGGCCCCCATGTGCATACCACCAAGGACATTCCGCGGGACGCCTTCAAGATTCGCAGCGTTGCCGGCGCCTATTGGCGCGGCAACTCAGACAACGTCATGATGACCCGGATATACGCTTGGGCATTCCTCGATAAAGAAACCTTAGACAGTCATGTGGAAGCCTACGAGCTGGCCCTTGCAAGGGACCACAAAAAGCTGGGTCGCGAACTGGGCATCTACGCCATTGATAACGACATCGGCAAGGGTCTACCGCTGTGGTTGCCCAATGGCACCATAATCCGTGATGAGCTTGAAAATCTTGCCAAGGAGCTGGAGTTCAAAGCGGGCTATGTGCGTGTGGCCACGCCGCATTTGGCTAAAGAATCTCTCTACCACACCACAGGCCACTTGCCTTATTACGCGGAAGATATGTATCCGGCCATGGAGCTGATGGAGACCGCTGATGAGGGCGAGGAGGAGAGCGAGGTAAGGGTCAAGGAAGCCTATCGACTGCGTCCGATGAATTGTCCTCACCATCACAAGGTCTTCGATGCCGAGCCGCGCAGCTATCGTGACCTGCCTCTGCGGCTAGCAGAATATGGGCAGGTTTACCGATTCGAAGATTCTGGTGCCGTTAGCGGTTTAGTCCGGGTGCGCGGCATGTGCATGAACGATGCACACATCTACTGCACGGCGGAACAAATCAAGGATGAATTCAAAGCCATCATGGGCATGTATCAGGAAGCCTATGACATTCTTGGGCTGGATACCTTTCATGTCCGTTTGTCGAAATGGGATCCGGAAGACCCCAAGGGCAAAGAGAAGTACGTGGACAATCCCAAAGCTTGGGAAGAGTCCGAGCGCATTTTAGAAGAAGTGTTGGTGGAGCTGGATATCGACTTTAAGGTGGGCATCGGCGAGGGAGCGTTCTACGGGCCTAAGATTGATATCCAATTCAATACCGTTACCGGTAGGGAAGAGTCGGTTTCCACGGTTCAGCTGGACTTTGCGGTGCCCGGGCGCATGAATCTCACCTATACCGGTTCCGATGGCGAGGAGCATACCCCTTACTGCATTCACCGAGCGCCTTTTAGTACCCATGAGCGCATGGTGGCGTTTTTGATCGAGCACTACGGCGGTGCCTTTCCTACCTGGTTGGCACCGGTGCAGGTTCAGCTGCTTACGGTATCCGAGCAGTACGACGACTACGCTAATGACATTTGCCGACGCCTAAGAGGGCAGATGGTGCGGGCGGAGCTTGCACCGTCCAACGACACGTTGCCGAAGAAAATTCGTCAGGGAGCCACCCGCAAGATACCCAATTTGCTGATTATCGGTGAGCGTGAGGTGGCGGATGGTACGGTAACGTTGCGCCGCTATGGTCAGCGCGATCAACATACGGTGAGCGTTGACGTTTTTGAAGCCGCGCTGCTTCAGGCCATTGGCCAGCGCTCGGCTGAGGTGGAACTGCCGGAAGGCGAATAGCTAGCTTAGTGCCCAGTCGAAACGTCGGACTGGGCTAGGGTCGCCTTGGCCGTAAGCGGCGTCTTAATGGGCGATCCATTTGTCAGCTTTATGAGGTCAGTGACGATTCGACCAGCCTCGCGCAGCATCGGGTCGTCGCCGATTTCTTCGATGGCGTCAATTTCCGCTACGGCCTCCTTGGTTTCAGTGCCTTCAGCTTCCACATCTTGGGACGTTGAGTCGTTGCCATCAGCCAGATTCACCGTGTCGTCTGCTGACTCGTTGTCGGCTGTTGTGGTGGCAGAAGCGTTGTCCTGCGGCAGGTCTTTCTCAGGGTTTTCCAGTGCTTCCGCCTCAGCTTCTTCCAGCTCTTCTAACTCGTCCAATGTCGCCGCGATTGCCTTACCCGTCGCTGCTCGCAGGGTGTTCTCTAGTTCCAGACGCCACAGGTCGTCTTGTTCTTTTTCTTCCCGTCGTAGAGCCTCGTTGAGAGACAGATGGGTTCGTCCGGATCTTTCCTCGGCTTTTTCCATCAGTGCTCGATAGTAGTTAAAGTGAGGATCGTTCTTTGTGCGCTCTATGTGCTGGGTTTGTAGATCAAAGATATAGGGCGCCAGTTCACTAAACGGGTGATAGCGGGCTGCGTCGATGACATCCCAAGGCATCGCGCCGTCTAAAGAACTCTCGCCAATGGCGTCTTGATCAAACAGCGATGGGAATTCAATGTCGGGGATCACACCCTGATTTTGAGTGCTTTGACCCGAAACTCGGTAAAACTTCGCCGCGGTTAACTTCAACTGGCCCCGATTCAGGGGGATCATCGTTTGCACTGTGCCCTTGCCGAAGGTTTGACCTCCCAGCACCAGCGCCCGGCCATAGTCCTGCATGGCACCGGCGAAGATTTCCGACGCTGAGGCTGACAGGCGATTGACCATGACGGCCATGGGTCCATCGTAAATCACCGAATCGTCGTCGTTGCTGTATATGGTTGGCCTGCTTCTGCTGGATTTGACCTGTACCGTGGGTCCAGACGGAATGAATAACGATGTCATGGTGTCGGCCTCTTGCAGCGAGCCCCCGCCATTGTTTCGCAGATCGATAATCAGGCCGTCGATACCCTGCGCTTTGAGCTGAGTGATCAGCCGGGTGACGTCCTTAGTGGTGGAGCGGTAATCCGGAGTGCGGTCTTGCTGGCCCTTGAAGTCAAGATAGAAGGTGGGTATGTCGATTACACCAATTCGCTTTTCCACACCAGATTCATCCAGTGTGATTACCTTGGCCTGGGCTGCCTGTTCTTCCAGTTTGATGGTGTTGCGCACGATGGTGACAATCCGAGTCTCCTCGCTGTCCGCGTCATCGCTGCTGACCGCTAGGCGTACGGTGGAGTCCTTGGGGCCTCGAATCAGCTCCACTACGTCATCCAAACGCCAGCCCACCACATCGATCATGGGCCCCTGTGTGCCCTGGCCTACGGCGGAGATGGTGTCGGCGGGCTTCAAGTCACCGGACTTGTCGGCCGGACCCGCGGGCACCAGTCGGACAATTTTAGTGGCATCTTCATCGGTTTGAAGAACGGCACCGATACCCTCCAATGACAACGACATATTGATGTTGAAGTTGGTGGAAGTCCGCGGCGAGAAATACTGGGTATGAGGATCAAAGGTAGAGGCGAAGGCGTTGATGAAAGTCTGAAACGCATCTTCGCTGCGGTTGCGCAACGCGACCTTCTGTTGATTGCGATAACGCTTGCCCAATGTTTCGGCGATCTCCTCGAGGTCTTTGTCATTGAGTTTCATGCTCAGAACTTGAGACAGAATACGCCGATCCCAAAGCTCATCCTGTTCCGCTTGGGTGGCAGGCCACGGAGCATCTTCCCGTTTGATCTGAATGGTCGCGTCGGTGGTGAAGTCCAGGTCGGTTAAACCGCCAGATATTATGTTTTGGGCATAGGCGGTACGATCCAGCAAGCGTTGCTGTAGCCGATTGAACATGTTGAAAGCCGGCAACAAGTCTCCCCGGCGCAGGGCATTGTCCAAATCGAATCGATAGCCTTCGAATTCTGCGATGTCGCTGGCAACAAAGTAGTAGCGAGCAGGGTCGAGGGCCTCGATGTAGTTGTCGAACATTTGGCTGGATAAGTCGTCGTCTACGTTTAAATCCACGAAATGGTTGCGGCGTAGCTGCTCAACGACGATCTGAGCGGTTCGCGGGTGCGCGGCCAGGGGCGCTAATTGGGGCGCACGCGTTTCAATATCAACGCTTTCAGTTGGGTCGGTTGCGGCCCAAGCGGCGGTGCTGGTGGCCATGGCGAGGATTAAAAGAGCCCCGACATCTACCGCTTTTTTCAGCGTCAGTTGTGCAATCACCATGGGTCCCCTTGAGTGACGTTCTGTGTGTTGTTGATTAAACCCAATCGGCTTCATGAAATGCTCTCGTTGGCTAGCATGGCGTAATTGTCTAGGCTCATTGTTGCGGCGTAGGTGTCAAAGGTATGTCGTCACAGTAAACGCATGCTCGTTGGGTATCCGATTTCTGCGACGTAGTTCAAATGCGCTTTCATTTGCCGCCACGGTCTTTGCTGTTGATTCCTTCGCGTCGCTGTAGTGTCGAGCAAGTTAGAGAACCTTCGCTCAATCCTTTCGTGTAATCAATGCGCTGCTGCCGTATCCTTGCGGCTCTCCGGTCTTGCCGCTGATTAAACAGGGGCAGTCCAGAATCACGCTGAATCAAGATAGGCGTGTTCAGTGTAACCATCACCCATGTCGGGGTGAAGCAGGGTTCACTTTCGTCGCACTGTTGCGCTTTGCTGAAAAAAACGTCAATTCATGCCATTCGGAGACATCAATGAACAATTCATTAAACCATTTGTCGGCAATTGCCTTGCTGACCGCCAGCGTTTTGGTCGCTGGCTGCAACCAAGCGGAGACCCCCATGCCTGATTCAACCTTTGATGCTTCGTCAGACACTGAGAGCGCTAGCTATCTGATTGGCTATCGCCAAGCTCAGGGCGTTCAGGAGCAAGGTGGTGAGGTGATCGACATGGGCGCCTACCTTCTAGGCGCTCAACACGCTATCGCAGGGCAGGAATCTAAGGTGCCGGTGGATAATGAAGAGCAGTTAATGGCAGCCCTGTCAGAGGCTCTGATGCAGAGCAAGGCCGCGTCCGGGGAAGCCTTCATGGAGGAAAATGCCGCACGAGCTGAGGTGACCACTACGGCTTCCGGCCTACAGTACGAGGTGTTGACCGAAGGCACAGGACCTAAGCCTCAAGCCACGGATACAGTTGTCACGCATTATCATGGCACATTGACCGACGGTACGGTCTTTGACAGCTCTGTTGAGCGTGGCAGCCCCGCTTCCTTCCCAGTGAACCGAGTCATTCCTGGCTGGACAGAGGCTCTGCAGATGATGGGTGTGGGATCCAAGTGGCGACTCGTGGTGCCACCGGAACTGGCTTACGGTGAGCGCGGGGCAGGTGGTGCTATTCCGCCAAATGCGACCTTGGTTTTTGAAGTAGAGCTGCTGGAAATTCAGTAGCTGTTTCGTTCGGCCAGCGCTGACAGATCATAGTAAAACCGGGGCTTGCCCCGGTTTTTTTTGCCGGTAGAACACGGGCCAAGCCGCCATCGGTTGGCGGCATAGGCCGATACCTGTCTCTTGCTTTAGCGGCTCGGGCCGCACATGCTCAGGGCTGGGGAGAGTTTATGTCTGAGCAGAATCACGGCCCGTCAATTTGGCGCAATGAGTCCTTTCGAGCCTATCTAGGCTCCACAGGGTTTTCTGGTATGGCTCTGGCGATGCAGCAGTTGCTGTTGAGCTGGATCTTGATTGGTATCTTAAAGCTGCCCGCTGATCAGGTGGGTTTGATACAAGCGGTCATTGGTCTGCCCGGCGTATTTTTAATGCTCGCCGGTGGTGCCAGCGCAGACCGCGTAGACGCACGCCGAATGCTGATTCGAATTTACTTGTTGGCGCCGCTTTTTCCGTTATTCCTCGTTCTGATGGAGCAGTGGCAATGGCTGGGTGTGGTTAGCGTACTTTTTTGGGGCCTCGGAATGACCGTGGTTCAATCTTTCTCCATGCCGGGCCAACAAGCGCTGCTTAACAGAATTGCGGGTAGCCAAATCCAGCAAGGTGTTACCGCGGCAACGGCGATTGGATTCGTTGTTCAAGTTGTTGGCTTGGTGCTGGCTGGCCAGATTGATGAGGTAGGTGTTACCCCAGTCCTGCTGTCCCAAGCAGTTGGGCTTGCCCTCGCAGGTGCCATGATGATCCGGGTGCCGGTCGCGCGTCCGGAACCGGTCAAAGATGCCGCCAATCAACCCGGTGCCCTGGTGGGTATACGGCAGGGGCTAAATGCCACCTTCGAACATCCGGTGATTTTTCATGTGCTCACCATTACCTTTGCGTCCAGCATCTTTAATGCCGGCGCATTCATCACCGTTTTTCCATTCATCGTCGTGCGGATATACGAAGGTTCCGCTTGGTTGCTGGCGGTGTTGATGGCGGTTTTCTATGCCGGAGCCACTCTGTCCAATATGTTGCTGTTGCGCTACCAGCCGTTGCTGCGGCCGGGCAAGTTGTTCTTGATCATGCAGTTGTCGCGGATTTTAGTGGTTTTTCTCATGTGGATTGAGCCGCCTTTTTGGCTGTTTGTTGTTGCCACCATCGGCTGGGGTCTGAACATGGGCATCACGACGAATTTAGCGCGCAGCATCGTGCAAGAGTCCGCACCTAAACCCTATCTGGGCCGTATTCTGTCTGTCTTTAGTATTGGCATGGTGGGCAGTGCCCCGTTGGGTGCGGTGGTTCTGGGGTGGCTGATTGAGGCCACAGGCACGTTAAACGCCCTGATCCCGGCCATGCTCCTGTCCGGCATCCTGTTTTTTTACGGTGCCTTCTTTTCGCCAGTCTGGGGCTATCGCAGCAATCAGCCACAGCAGAACCAAGCCGGAGGCTAAAAATCACTTTGGGTGAACTGTGATGGCTGGTTTGGGGCGGCTCTAAGGCATAGTCTTGCACCTTGACCGCGAGGATTCAGGAGCCCCCATGTCTGCTAGCACCCCATCGTCAGAGGATGAAGCCATTGCCGCCCTACGCCGAGAGTACCGCTACGGCAAGCTGAGCGAGGCGGAGGTGTCAGGTGATCCGCTGATTCAGTTTCAACGCTGGTTTGCCGAGGCCGAGCAGGCCATGGTGCTTGATCACAACGCGATGGCCTTAGCTACTGCGAGGGAGGGCGAGCCATCGGTGCGCACTGTGCTCTTGAAGGGAGTCGACGAAGCGGGGCTGCGCTGGTTTACCGATCGGCGAAGTGAAAAGGGTCAGGCGCTAACAGCCAATCCTCAGGCGGAATTACTCTTTCACTGGCGGGAGTTGGATCGGCAGGTGCGCATTCGTGGGCAAGTAGTTGAACTGTCATCTGATCAAAGCGATGGCTACTTTTATTCTCGGCCCCTAGGCAGCCAACTGGCAGCAGCGACATCTCATCAAAGTCAGCCTATTGCCGATCGCGCTGCGCTGGAAACCCGATATCAAGAACTTGCTGCCGCCCATACTGAGACGGCGCCGCGGCCCAGTGATTGGGGTGGTTACTGCCTGCAGCCGAACCAATTCGAATTTTGGCAGGGAAGAGAAGGGCGATTGCACGATCGCTTGCAGTATCGGCTGCACGAAGGGCGTTGGACCATTCAGCGACTGCAGCCTTAGTTGGCCCGATACAGAAAACCCGTGTCTGAGAGCCTTAGTCAGATGGCTTTAAGGATGGTATGAAGTCTCGAATCAACTGAGCGAACAGATCCGGCCGAAAAAACGGCGAGCCATGGCCGGTCATGGCCATGGCAGCAAAAGACGCGCCGGGGATTTGTTCAGCAATGTGCTTGGCCGCAGGCAGATTCATGTCTTGTTCGCCGCATGCCACCAAGGTGGGTGCGTCGATGATGTTGATCATTGCCGTAGTATCCGGTTCTCGTTCATGGGCAGTATGACACTTGCGCGCAGCTTCTCGGTTCTCGTAGAAACGCCAGTACTTTTGCCGCAGGGGCACTTCCAGACCGGCGTCTCTCAGCAGCGCTGTGGCTTGGGCGCCTAAGGCGCCCTGATCGGTTTGATCCACTGGCGGCGTTAACGCCACATCAAATAATCCCAGACCCGACAGTCGCTGAGGGTGACGCAGGCCAAATTGAGCTGCGGTGCGGGCGCCATAGGCCACCCCCACCACGAATGCGGTGTCCAGTTTAAGGTGGTCTAGCAAGCCAGCTAAGTCATCGGCGTACTGGGAAAAATTGAAATCTGCATCGTCCCCCCAGCCGGATTTGCCCGTGCCGCGCAGATCAAAGCGCAGTATTTGAAAGTGTTCGGCTAGGTTCGGTAAAACCACCTCCCAGCAGGTTAGGTTGTGACTTGCCATGTTGACTAGCGCCAGAGTTGGCTTGCCTGCATCGCCCTCCAATACATAGTGAAGAGATACGCCGTTGATATCGGCGAAGCTGTGGCTTTTGTCGAAGGGCGTCGTAGTGGTGTTAGTCATAGGTCGGATGGTTCCAGTAGATAAAGAGAAATTGATTGTGGCGTGAGCTTGTCCTTGGTGAAGGCGGACGCGAAACTTCTTGGGTTCTATTGATTACAGACACAAGGGAGCCACCTTCCTGCCCACAAGCGCCAAGCATAGCTGTAACGAGCAGGTTTTTGCTCTCTCCTCCAGCTCTTGGCCGGTAACCTCGTTGAGTGCCAGTAACTCCCCAAGCATGACGGAACTGCGAACCTGTGCATCAATGCATGGGGGAAAACGGTAAATGGCAGGATCTCGCTCTACCAGTTGTGTGTACACCGCCTGTAGTCGTTGCTGTTGCAACGCAAGCTGGGCTTGGGTGCTGCTGGCATCTTGGGCTTCAGACCGGCGAATCAGTTCGGTAAACAACGTATCGGATCGATACCAATACATTCGAAACGTGCCGTCGTCTCGTTTTAACACCATGCCCTCTTTTATCTGGGTGCCATTAGCGTCTTGGGCTTGAAACCAAATTTCTGCGAATTCGCCGCAGACTTCTTTTGCCCCCTGACCATAGCATTCCAGCAGTTTGACGCTGTCGATCTCTCGGGTGGCTGGTAGCAGGCTCGCCGCATGGTCGATCATGTCCTGACAGCTGGCGTCTGTGTATTTGATCAGACCGAAAGCGTGGCAGGTTGGCGGGGGGCTATCGGTGCTTTGACTGGCGGCTGCCTGCTCAAACCAATGGGCGGCAGTCTGCAGGGCCTGATTTTGAATGTCTTGGGGCGTGGGGCCGCAGCCGCTAACGAGCCAGACCACACAGAGGGTGAACAGCCGGGTCAGCGAAGCTGACCCGATGTTGTGACTGCGAATGAGTCGGTGGGTGCTTATCAAACCCGCTCAATGATGATGGCTGGCGCCATGCCGCCGCCGGTGCACATGGTAATTAAACCCGTGTTCAAGTCTCGGCGTTCCAGTTCATCAAGCATGGTACCAATGAGAATGGAACCCGTAGCTGCAATGGGGTGTCCTAGAGCCATGGCTCCGCCGTTGACGTTTACCTTGGCTGGATCCAACTGCAGGTCGCGGATGAACTTGGCAGCTACCACGGCGAAGGCTTCGTTGATCTCGAACAGATCAATGTCATCGGTGGTCATGCCCACACGAGCGAGAGCTTTCCTCGCCGCAGGTACTGGCTCGTTCAGCATCAAGGTTGGATCGCCACCCACAGTGGCCATGGAAATAATGCGTGCTCGGGGCTTCCAGCCCACTTTGTCGGCGTAGTCTTTGCTGCTCAAGATCAGCGCTGCTGCGCCATCTACGACGCCGGAGCTGTTGCCCGCGTGATGAACATGATTGATGTTCAGATCAGGGTATTTGCGAGCCACCAGGTGCTGGAAAGTTTCACCGGTATCATCAATGGGCGCTTCCATGAATTGAGAAAACACGGTGGGCAGATCGGCTAGGCTTTCAAGGGTCGTGCCCGGGCGCGGGAATTCTTCCCGGTCGAGAGCGACGGTGCCGTCATCGTTGTAGACGGGCATTACGCTGCGGTTGAAATACCCGTTGGCGATGGCGTGCTGGGCTCGGTTTTGGGATTCCACAGCTAGGGCATCCAGCTCTTCGCGGCTGAAGTTCTCCAGTGTGGCGATCATGTCTGCGCACACGCCTTGGTGGGGCTGGGGGTGAATGTCCCGCAGGTGCAGATTGCCGCCGTCTACGGTGCGGTTGTTGTTTTCGGGAATTCGCGTTGTGGTGTAAGACATCATTTCAACGCCGCCAGCGACGCAAAGGTCGTCCATACCGCTCATGATGTTCGCTGCAGCAAGGTTTACCGACGTGATGCCAGATCCGCAGAAGCGATCGAGGGTAACGGCTGAAGCCGAGGTGTCCCATCCTGCGTCTAGGGCGGCCATGCGGCCGACACAAGAGCCTTGTTTGCCAACCTGAGAGCTACAGCCCACAACCACATCATCGATTTCGGTGGTGTTTAGGTCATTGCGTTCACCAATGCCCTCAAAGACTTTGGCCAGTAAGCGGCTTGGGTGAAACTCGGAAAGGGCGCCCTTGCCCGCCTTGCCGATTCCTCGCGGTGTTCGTGCAGCGTCAATAATGTATGCGTCGGTCATTGTCGTCTCCATTCTATGCGCCATTTACAGCGCGGTTTCTCGTGCGTGTATTGGTTAGCGGCCTTTGAATTGGGCTTCGCGTTTTTCCATAAACGAGGCCATGCCTTCTTTAAAGTCTTCCGACTGGAATAGTGGCAGAAGTTGCAGGAATACGTGATGCACATGATCGTCGAAGTTCTCGCCCATGCCCATGCGCATCATGCGTTTGGAGGCTTGAACCGCCATGGGGGCCTGAGACGCTACTCGCTTTGCCAGTTCTCTAGCCTCGGTGCCAACTTCGTTGTTGTTAACAACATGGGAAACCAGCCCCATGTCAAAACTTTCGGCAGCGCTGAGGGTCTTACCCGTGAAGATGATTTCGCTGGCTTTGGCCCAGCCGATCAGTCTCGGCAGAATCCATGTGCCGCCGGACTCCGGCACAATGCCCCGGGCGGTGAAAGCTGCAGCAAGCTTGGCGCTGTCGGCCATGATGCGCATGTCGCAACCCAAGGCCATGTCCATGCCATAGCCGGCGGCGGAACCGTTTAGCGCAGCGATGGTCGGTGTGTCGATGTTGTGCAAAATCGTAGGCGGTGTGTTGCGTAAATCGATGGTGGGCGAGACCCGTTTGGTTCGGTCTGACAAGCCATCGGTGATATCGCTGCCGCGTAAATCTAGGCCGGCGCAGAAGAATTTGCCCGTGCCGGTGATGATGATGGCGCGCACGTCTTCATCAGCATCTGCCTCCAACAGCAGGTCGCCGAATCGGGCGAGCATGTCTCGGGATATGGTGTTCTGCTGATCAGGCCGGTTAAAGGTGATGGTTGCGACGTGATCTTCCACGTCATAGAGCATGTCGGTGTTTGCGCTAGTCATGATTCCCTCAAATGAAATGAATGCGTGTTACTTGGCCCGCTCAGGCATTTTCTCTTCGCTGATGGCATAGCCAGCTTCCACAGGAATGCACAGATACTGGCCGTCCTCTCGTTTTTCGGTCCAAGGCAGCACGGGTATGGGCTTGGTTTGTTCGGCGGCGGCAATGGCTTCCTCGGGAGTAGACCAGGTGGCCAGCTTTTCGATGTTGCGCAGCGTTGGAAAAATAATGGTGTAGGTGCCGTCTTCGGCGCCTTTTACCGCGTCACTGGGGTCAATCCAAACCGAGTCCACGGATTCGTAGCCGTCGTGAACGGCTATGTGATCCGCTGGCGGAATCGCCAAATAAAAATGGGTGTCGAAGCGCTTGGGCATCATGGGCGGCGTGATCCAATGGGCGAAGTGCGTCAGCGCGTCGCATGCCAACTCAAGCTTTTGCTGCTTGAGAAAATCCAGCAGGGGTATCTCGCCCTTGTTCATGGGTTCTCGTGCGTCTTGTAGCTGAGCCAAGCGCTCACCGCTGATGATGTCGTCGCTACCGGCTTCTCTGGCCAGCAAAATGCCGCATTCTTCGAAGGCCTCTCTAATCGCGCTCACTTGAGCTGCGCGCATGTCGGTGTCTTGTTCTGCGCCTCGTAAGTAGGGGATCAGAGCGTCGTCAAAGTCTTGGGGATCTGCCTTGCCGCCGGGAAAGACCAAGGCGCCGGACGCAAAATCGATCTGGTGGTGACGTACCACCATGAAGACTTCGAGATTCGACGCGCCCGGGCGCAGGAGCAAAATGGTCGCAGCCGGTTTTGGCGTTGCTGGGCCTTCAGACATGGGTGTCTCCTCACTGATGAAACTGGATGGGCATGTCCCAGTAATGGCACTTGCCTTCATGGTGCTCCCCCCAAAGGAACCCACGGATGTTCGCTTATGCAGAGGCCTATGGCAAACTGTCGAACTGGGGGATAGGAGGGTATATCCCTCAGTTAATGGCTTAAAACGCCAGACGCCCTCGGTACCCTTATCCTTGTGAGGCCAAAAACATGTCGGTATTGATCACGCTGCTGGTTGCGGGGCTGGTGATTTTTTATCTTCAGTCCAACCGCAGAGCGCGGCAAATGTGGCTTCGGCAGCTGGACCTGCCCGGTCAATGGCAATCCCAGCGCAACGACGGCACGTTGTCTTTGTCAGGCGGTATGGACGCCGGCCAGTTTCAGTGGCGACTCGGTGCCAAGGTTGATCAGGGTCCTTGGCAGTATCGCGGTAGCATTCTGACTCTGATGGGGGACGAGCGACGGGAGTTTCAGGTGCGTTTTTTTCAACCCGGAGTTATCAGTTTGACTGACAACAACGACAGTTCAGAACTGTTTCACAAGCAATCAACAAATGTGGTGCAACTTGGCGAACGATAGCAATTCGAAGCCCAGCGATGGTCTCTGGCAGCAGGTCGCTCAGCGTGTACTGGCGATCATGCCCTCAGGCCAAGACGTAGATTGGCAGCGCCATCATGCTGGCGGCTGGACCCGAGGGCGGTGGGTTTCGCAGTTGGTGGGTTATGGCGAAACCAGTGCCATAACGCTGAGTGATTTATTGCACATTGAAAGCCAAAAACAGGCCCTTCGGCAAAACACCGAGCAGTTTTTGGCTGGTCTGCCCGCTAACAATGCGTTGCTCTGGGGGGCGCGAGGGACCGGCAAATCCTCGCTGGTTCAGGCTCTGCTCGCAGACTATGCCAATCAGGGATTGCGCTTGGTCGAAGTAAGCAAAGATGTGTTGTCAGACCTGCCGATGGTGATCGACCAACTGAGGGGGCAGTCCTATCGCTTTATCGTATTTTGCGATGACCTTTCTTTCGAGGATGACGACCCTTCCTACAAGTCGTTGAAAAGCGTCCTTGAGGGCACGGCGCTGGCCCGGGCCAGCAATGTTCTGATTTACGCCACATCCAACCGGCGGCACTTGCTGGCAGAAAAGGCTTCGGACAATTCGGACAGTAAACTGGTGGATGGTGAGTTGCACCACGGTGAGGCGGTAGAGGAAAAAATCTCGCTGTCGGATCGATTCGGACTTTGGCTGTCTTTTTACCCGGTGCGCCAACAGGAATACTTGGACATGGTCCAGCATGCCGTGGATCGCTTAGTCAGGCAGGTGGGTGCCGAGAGACATGCAGATCCGGTTTTTCAGCCAGATCACTACCGTCTAGACGCGCTGCGTTGGGCATTAGCCCGAGGGGCCCGCAACGGGCGTAGTGCCGAGCACTTCGCAAGGCATTGGGTTGGAATGAATTTTCTCGCGTAACCGATCTGCTAACGAATTTTATTCGCTCCTTATCACACTTTCATTTTTTGTAGCAAAGAAAAGTCAACTATGTCCCGCTTTCTTTTGATGGCTTTTGCCATTTGTTTCTCGATTAGCACCTTGGCTGATGTGGTTATCATGTCTAATGGCGACAAGATTACGGGTCGTCTGGACAGCGTTGCCGGCGGTTCGGTAATTTTGGAAACCTCCTACGCGGGGACGGTACGATTGGATCTGAGTCAAATCCAATCTCTGCAAACAGACGAACCCTTTGCCGTTCGCCTGCCCGCTGGTGTGGTGGAGGGTTTCTTTTCAGCGGATGGTCTTCAGAAGCTGCGAACAAAGGGTGGCAACGTTGACCTAGCCCTAACGGATATACGCTCCGCGACCCAAAGCCGTAATCAGTTCACACAGTTTACGGCCCAATGGAATGCTCGGTTAGATCTAACGCTGTCCCTTGCCGATGGTAATACCACTGCCGAGGCATCAAATGTATTGCTGGAAGCGGACTATGCTAACGAGCTTAATGCCCATGCGATAACGGCATTAGTCGCCAAGGAAGAGGGTGAGGGTCTGGTTACCAAGGACCAGTTGGATATCGACTATGGGTACAAACGCTTTATTTCCGAGCGTTGGTATGGGGCCGCTAACGCAGAATATTTTCAGGATACGCTGAAAGACATTGACTCGCGGATTACGGTGGGTGCCGGTGTGGGGGTGCAGTTTATTGATACTTCGCTGGAGAACTTAGCCTCTGATTTAAGTGTCAGCGCGGTTCAGGAGGACGTTGACGGCGACAGTAATCTAAAGCCCGCAATGCGCTTAGGTCTTGATTATCAGCGGTTTTTGAACGCAAAAACCATCGAGATATTCCACCGTCAGACCCTCCTGCAACTTCTGGAGGGAGATAAAAGCCAGGTATTCTCATCTTCCACAGGCATTCGGTATGCCTATAACGAGCGCATCGATACGACGTTTCGGGTCGATTTGGCTTTCGAAAGCGACCCACCCTTGGGCAACAAAAAGACGGATACCACCTACAGTCTTGGGGTGGGAGTGAAGTTTTAGCCTACATGGTGGGGCTGTTCCGTCGATGCGAACATGGACAGGGGTGAAATGCCTGAGAAACCCTGCCTCAAAACCTTGACTGTGAAACAGAGCGCTCATAGAATGCGCCGCTTCGTCAGGGTTGGAAGCCGACACCAAGGCCAAAAACAGTGATTGAAATGACTTAGTCCCCATCGTCTAGAGGCCTAGGACTCCGGGTTTTCATCCCGGCAACAGGGGTTCGACTCCCCTTGGGGACGCCATATACAAACCGCTCAAGATTCTGTCTTGAGCGGTTTTTTTTGCCTCGGCGGTCAGCGATCGCTGGTCAAAGCCTTCTCCTCGTGAGCAGCAGATGGACGTCGGCGCAAGTATGCATCGGTGCAGGATTTGTGCTGGAATTAACCATAGAAAAATTTTGGGAGAGAAAGCATGACCGAGGGAGCATCCGACAATAGCTGTGATGTGGTTGTGGTAGGTGCGGGTTTTGCGGGCATGTATGCCCTGCACAAATTTCGAGAACTGGGTCTGCAAGCGCGGGTTTTGGAAGCTGGCAACGATGTGGGTGGCACTTGGTATTGGAACCGTTACCCTGGTGCTCGTTGCGATGTGCCCAGCGTCGAGTATTCCTACAGCTTTTCAAAGGAACTGGAGCAGGAATGGAACTGGACTGAGATCATGGCCGCCCAGCCAGAGATTCTAGAGTACGCAAACCATGTGGCAGACCGATTCGATTTGCGCAAAGACATCGAGTTTCAAACTCGGGTAGCCAGTGCCACTTTCGATGAAGCAACCAATCGCTGGACGGTCACAACAGAGGCAGGTCAAACCTACTCAGCACGTTTCTGTGTCATGGCCACCGGGTGTTTATCGGTGCCAAATACGCCAAGCATAGAGGGTCAGGACGATTTTGCCGGTGCCGTCTATCACACCGGCGATTGGCCTGAGCAGGGGGTCGATTTTACCGGTAAGCGTGTGGGGATTATCGGTACTGGGTCATCGGGCATTCAGTCCATTCCGGTTATCGCCGAACAAGCCGCACATTTGACTGTATTTCAGCGTACCCCCAACTACACCATGCCAGCGGCTAACGCGCCGCTGAAGCAAGAGTTTCTTGCAGAGGCAAAGCGTAACTACGACAACATTCGTGCAGAACAGCGCGCATCCCAAGTAGGCATTGTCGGCTACGGCTTTGGCTTTGGTGGTGCGGAGAATGTTGAGCCCACCGAAGAAATTCTGAAAACCACAGAAGCTGAACGTCAGCGGTTGGTGGAAGAGGAAGGCTTTTTGGCCATTCGCCGTTATGCCGATGTGGCCATGGACGAAAACGCCAACGAGTTGGCCTGTGACATGTATCGCGCACAGGTAAGCCGGGTGATTAAAGATCCGGAAACCGCCGAGGCTCTGATGCCTCGAGACTATCCCATGGGCTGTAAGCGACCGGTCATTGATACCGACTACTACGAGACTTACAACCGCGACAACGTGACCCTAGTGGATCTGCGCCGCGGTGGTATTGAGCGGATTACGGCCTCAGGAGTAGACACCGGGCAAGGTAACTATGAATTCGATGTGTTGGTCTATGCCACAGGCTTTGATGCCATGACGGGTGCCCTAGGTAAGATCGATATTCGGGGGCGTCAGGGCCAGGCGCTGACCGATTACTGGGAAGCGGGCCCGCGCAGTTACCTTGGTCTACAGATCGCTGGTTTTCCAAACCTCTTCACGGTGACCGGCCCCGGGTCGCCCTCGGTGCTGAGTAACATGATCGTTTCCATTGAGCAGCATATCGACTGGATTAGCCGGTGTATTACGGACTTGGACAGCCAAGGGGTTCAAACCATTGAAGCCACTGTTGACGCCGAGGATCAGTGGATTGCCCACGTAAATGATGTGGCTAAAGACACCATGTTTACCGCCCAGTCCTGTAACTCGTGGTACCTAGGCGCCAACATTCCCGGCAAGCCGAGAATCTTCATGCCCTACGTAGGCGGTGTTGGCGTTTACCGAGAAAAGTGCGACGAGGTCGCAGAAAAGAACTACGAGGGTTTCTTGCTGCAAGCCTAAGGCGCAAGCTTTCAGCGCTGAGAATGAACAAACCCCGGCTCAAGTGAAGGCAGGGCTTGGGGTTTGTTACCCACGCCCCGAGCTTCGAGTGCTCGGACTACCCGACGTCACCACAGTTAGCGAGTAATACTCTGAACGCAAAACGAACCTACTTGGTCGCTATTTCCACTTGGTTTGCAGCTTTTGGCATGCAGTCCGTGGTTTTTGCGTGGCTGGTAACCTTGTTGCTTAGGGAGCCTGCAGAACGGGTTGGGCTGGCGCAAATGAGCATATTGCTGCCGGGCATGTTGTTCATTCTGTTGGCCGGGGCTATTGCTGACCGGATAGGATTGCGGCGACAGGCCCTTTGGGCCCAGCTGTTTGCCGCGCTAACCCCATTCTTGCTGATCTATTTCTTGTCCCAAGGCGCTCTGACTTACGGTGTGGTCATAGTGTATGCCCTACTGATGGGTCTGGCTCAAGCCTTCGTTACGCCGGCACGCGACGGTCTGCTGAACCTGGTGGCAGGTAACGACGTGCAGCGCATGGTGATGTTGACCAGCCTGTGCCAGTTTGGTTTTCAGATCATCGGCTATACCTTGGCAGGATTTGCTGACACCGTTGGCCCGATATACATCTTGGGGCTGCAAAGTTTCATTTTGCTGGCCGGATGCGGTGCACTGATCGCCATGGGAGATGTTGGCAAACCCCTCGCCGATCCAAACAAGCAAAGTTC
Organism: Gammaproteobacteria bacterium; assembly: GCA_038151515.1. GTDB lineage: Bacteria > Pseudomonadota > Gammaproteobacteria > Pseudomonadales > Azotimanducaceae > UBA4421. The sequence goes on from JAYOVN010000033.1 coordinate 20,624, forward strand.
GGTTCTCAAAGACTTCTGGGAAGGCGCAACCGCCGTCGCCGGCAATCCGCTGCTACGAGCCGTGATGATTCAGAATGTGGCCATGGGCATTTTCTTTATGGGTGTTTTCATCGTGGCCTTTCCCATTGTGTTGCGTGAGGTCTACAACGGCACCTCGGCGGACCTTGCGTCGTTAAATGCGGTGAATTCGCTGGGCTTAGTGCTGACCATTGTCGTGCTGCTGCGGCTTGGGCAGATCGAACGAGCGGGTCGGGCTCTGTTGTTGGCTCAGTTTGTGGGGTCTATTGTGCTTATGCTGTCAGGCTTGGTGGTACAAAAAAGCCTGTTCATCTTTTTCGTTTTTTTGTGGGGTGTGTGTGGTGGACTCGCCATGCCCATGTCCCGAACGATTATGCAGCAAACTGCCCCTCCGGCACTTCGGGCGAGGGTGATGAGCTTTTACGCGTTTTCCTTTATGGGCGCTGGGCCGCTAGGCGCGCTTTGGGCTGGCTATATGGCTGACGCCTACGGTCCCCAACTGGCCATCGTGATTTCCGCAGCGGGCATGGCTCTTCTGGTCGCTGTGATGGCCTTTGTCAGCCCGCTTTGGCGAAGCGTAATGAAGCAGGAAGAGATTTAATCAACCTGACGGGTTGTGGCTCTTGGGTAGACGTGAACGCTGGGCATAAAAAAGGCCAGCACGTGGCTGGCCTTTCTGCTCGTATTAGAGGAGCAACTCTTTAAGAAGGCTGTCCCTCAAAACTTGCAATAGATAACACTGATCACCTCCTTATAAGTTGTTTAGGGACTCTGATTATGTCCCAGCATGTGATGAATGCAATAGCGAAGTGGCAAGTTTTTCTTTGATGAGCTTAGACAAACAGCAGTCTGAACGGTGTAGGCCAGAAATTGTTCACGGAAAATACGTCAAAGGCCGTGTCTGACGCCGATAACAATTGACACGCCAGTGGCGTGAGCTAAAATGCGCGGCTCGGTATCTAAGCCGATAAAGCGGGAATAGCTCAGTTGGTAGAGCACCACCTTGCCAAGGTGGAAGTCGCGA
>JAYOVN010000034.1:0-21467 GCA_038151515.1 Gammaproteobacteria bacterium
TGGGTTTGTCCACCAGACCGCCGACCACACTGGGCAGCGCGCCTTCCATACCCGCGACGACTATAAGCACTCTGGCTGCTCGCAGGTCATCCAGTCTTGCCAGTAGTCGGTGTAGGCCCGCCACGCCAACATCGTAAATGCGCTCCACGGGGTTGCCGTAAAACTCCGCTGTCAACGCAGCTTCCTCCGCTACCTTCATATCCGAAGTGCCGGCGCTGACGATGGCAACGGTGCCCACAGCAGTGGCAGGGGCTTCATCATGCCACCACAAAAGGCGTGACGGGGCGTGATATTGGGCCTCTGCCGGCAGGCCGGTCAACTGTTGGTAGCTCTCCGGCTCTAAGCGGGTCACTAGGATGTTGGTGCCAGATTGTGTCATCGAGGCGATGATGTCCGAGATCTGCTCAGGGCTCTTGCCCTCGCCAAACACCACCTCGGCAGCCCCAGTGCGCCGTGCCCGGTCGGTGTCCAGTACCGTGTGACCCAGATCGGTAAAGAACTGGCCGCGAATCTGCTGGGCGGCCTCATCGCTGGTGATCTCACCGTTTTTGAAAGCCGCCAGAACTGCGTCGATATTCATAAGGCGCGGATCGGCCCGTGCCTTAGTCTTGTTCCCGTTGGGCAATGGTGCCGGCGGCTTTCAGCGCTGCGATGGCCTCATTGTCCATACCAAAGTCACGTAGCACTTGTTCACTGTTGTCGCCAAGCAGCGGGGCTGGTCCCCGTGGTTTTACATCGGCGGTAGCAAAGCGCATGGGAATGTTCACGGTGTTATAGCCACCCAAATCGGGGTGTTCGATGGTTGGGAACATGCCCAGTTCTTGCGCGTGAGGGTCTTGCGGCACTTCATGTAGACCCATTACCGGGCCCCAAATCAGATTGGCCTCATCAAAGACTTTGCCCCACTCGTCACGAGACTTGGCGGCAAGGGTGTTGTCGAAAATATCGATCAGCTCAGCCATATTTTTGTAGCGTGCCTTTGAATCGACAAAGCGCTCGTCCTCGATCAAGTCCTCCAAGCCGATGGCCTTGCACAGCCTAGGCCAGTAAGCCGCGTCCGGCAGCATGTTGAACACTACCCAGTTGCCATCACCGCAAGGGAACCGGTTACCGGTGATTGTCAGCAGTTGATCCCGTCGTCGCTTGCGCACGGGCATATGATCCACAGCGGTTACGGCGTAGTCCGTGGCTTGAGTCCATACAGCGGCCTCATAAAGCGAGGTTTCGACCACTTGGCCCTCTCCAGTTTTTTCTGCCAGTCGCAGCGCGCCTAAAATACCGCCGACCATGGCGAGCCCTGTGGTGTGATCGCCTTGGGCTGGCCGGGCCATGGGAACCATCCCCTCATCGCCTTCGCGCATAGAATCGTACAAACCAGAGCGTCCGAAGAAGGCGGTTACGTCGTAGCCGGGCCGCCAAGCGTCGGGGCCCGTGGTGCCGTAGCCGGTGAGAGTGGCGTGAACCAGTTTGGGGTTCGCCTTGAAAAGGCTTTCGGGATCCAAGCCAAATTTTTGCTGGCGTTTGGTAAGCAGGTTGCACATGAAGATGTCGGCTTTCTTGGCCAGCTGGCGTACCAGTTCGGCGCCCTCGGGTTGGTCCAAGGCCACAGCGATGGACTCTTTGCCACGGTTGTCTACGTCGAACTGAAAGTCGTAGTCCTGCAGAGCCTCAGCCACGCGCTCACCCTTCACTGGTCGGCCCATGCCCCGCATGGGGTCTCCGGTGATTGGCTCGATCTTAATTACCCGTGCGCCCATGTCCGCTAACACGGCGCCGGCGCTCGGGGCTGCCATCCAGTTATCAATTTCTAAAACAACGACATCATCCAACGGTGCTGGCATCCCACTCTCTCCCTGTAAATACGAACCAGAGATTACAGCGAAGGGGGGAGGGTGGTGCAAGGATTATCCGTCATAGTCATGGGAGGCGTTTGAAGATTGGCCGTCAACAAACCGATTCTTCCAATGACCGAGTCTTATTGTGGTTTAGTTTCTTGCTCGACTCAGCGCGTTTATCGCGGAGTGAAATCCTTGGGCAGCCCAGCGGGTTGCTACGGCCTTGCTGCCGGGTCAGGACAAATTGAAAGTGTTTTCTGAAATTGGCCTGCCTGTGTGGCAAGCCCGGATCCTCGGCACAGCCCAGATTTGCTCACTGATCGCTATGTGGTCCGATATTTGGTCTGCGATGAGGAAGTTGTCGTGGTTAGGGTTTGGCAAGGCAAAGGGCACGAGCGAAATATCTGGCTGTCTGCTCCTGTTAGGGCCAAACCGTCATTGGCGCGGCCGTCTTGTTCCATCAGCGCTAGGTGTTTCATTCATCGACGAGCATGTTACCGAGGGCGGCCAGCATCCGCTTCAGCGCGAAGTGTCGATAGCTGCCTAAGATAAGCTCTGTTGCCTCGGTCATATCGAGTGCCTCGTGAATGTCCAAATTCAACCACCCACGATGGCCGATATATTGTGGAATTCGATAGCGGGGGTCGATGGTGCGCATAAATTGCTCTTCGGGCCCCACCCACACACTCAGTTCCAGTCTGCGCTGGTGAAAGTGCAGGGTGCAAAAGGTTTTCTTGTCCGCCCGGAAGCTTGGCGCGCCAAATTGCTGATCCGCACGAGTCTCAGGCAGGCTTAGGCAAAAGTCTGCAATTTGTTCCCGGCGTGCGGCGACCCTAGGCTGTTGGAACGGGTCAACGAGAGCCGGGTCTAGGGCCTCGGTGGGCGGTTCAATGGGCAGCGGCGGGGGTTGCTGGGCAGCTATTTTAGCCGGTGCCACTTGGCGGTAAGCCCCATAAATCCGCTGGCCGATGGTGTCCCAATTAAGCCCGGAGTCTAACTGAACACCCAGCCAGCCTGACGGTCCCACATAGGGCGGCACGAAATAGCAGTCTGGGTTTTCTGCTACGTAGAATTGCTGGCTGCCCGGTGGGCTGCGCAGCCACAGGGCGATGCGGCCGTCCCCGTGGTGGTTGATTTGATAAATGGCGAAGGTTTTGTTGGCCACTCGAAAGTTGGGGTGGCCCCGGCTGATTACTCGGGTGGTGTTCAGCATGCCAAGGCACAGTTCCTCCACCGCTTGGGTAATATTTTTTCCGGTCATTCGCTTGCTCCAGCCTGCGCCATTCATTGCCGTGATAGAATAGGGCCTCAAGTACGTTGGCCATACTCTTGCAGCAACCTTTACCCTCAAAAGCCAAACCATTTCTCGGTTGGAAAATGGTGCTTGTAGCCTTTTGCATTGACTTCGTGGCGGTTGGCTTTTTCTTCTATTCCTACGGGGTGTTTTTCAAAGCGATCGCCGAAGACTTTGGCGGATCGCGCCTAGGCGTGGCCATTGGACTGACAGTGACCAATGCCGTGGGTGCCATTGCGGCTCCCTATGTTGGGCGGGCACTGGATAAGTATCCGCTGCGCAACGTCATGGGTATTGGCGCGATCTTTATGGCCGTGGGGTTTTTGGGCCTGTCCTTTGTTCAGAACGAACTTCAGTTTTACTTGGTGTTGGGCCTGTTTATTGGCTTCGGGGCAAGCAGCATGGGTAACTTGGCCACCAGCAAACTGGTGACCAACTGGTTCGACCGCCGTCGCGGCACGGCCTTAGGCATTGCCGCGGCAGGGGTATCGTTGTCTGGTGTGATCATGCCCTACGTCAGCGCGGAATTGATCGAGAACTTTGGCTGGCGTCAGGGGTTTTTGGCTTTCAGCGGCTTTACTTTCCTTGTGGTCGTGCCGCTGATCTTTCGTCTGGTGATCTCGCGGCCAGAGGACGTGGGCCTGCGCCCGGATGGGGCCATGCCCCTTCGCGGGGAAGATGGTGCTGTACAGCCGCTGCCTGAAAGGTCTCAGGCACCGAAGCTACGGATGATGGAGCTCTTCAAGCAACACAATTTCCGGGTCATTGTTGTGACATTTTCTGTGCTCTTTTGCTGCATGAATACGACGTTGACGCATATGATTCCACGGCTAACCGACTACGGATACACGTTGGTTCAGGCGTCCTTGGTGATGTCTGTCTGCGCGGGTCTGGGCGTGGCGGGCAAGCTGAGCTTTGGCTGGTTGAGCGATCGGATGAGCGTACGGCGGGTAATGGCCATCATCATCGTTTCTCAATTCATCGGCCAGTACCTGATTTTTACCTCAGTGGACTATGTGATGATTTGTCTTGGCGCCGCCCTGTTTGGCTATGGTGTTGGCGGCGTGGTGCCAATGCACGGCGCTGTAACGGGTAAGACCTTTGGTCGGGAGCGTTTTGGTGCGGTTCTTGGATTGATGCGACCGGCCATGTTTCCCATACAAATTCTCGGTGTGCCATTTGCTGGCTGGGTCTTCGACGTTACCGGTTCCTACGATCTGGCCTTTCAAGCGATTTTGGTACTGTACTTCGTGGCAGCCCTATCGCTGTCCCTGTATCGACAGCCTGAAAAGACTGTTACCTAGATAAACCCGGGAGTTAAGCGACGTTCATTGCTGGCGTGCCGGTTTGGAATGCCGGCCTTAGGGCTGCGTCAGAAGCGAGATTTCAGCAGTTGAATCTCTGGGCTTCCCTGACTTTCGCAACGTAAACGTACCGCATCTCCCAGTACATGCTCGGCCACATAGGGTTCAAAGCTCACGGTGGTGAAGGGTTTGATGTCATCGAACTCCAGCTCCACGGAAAAGCCCTCAACCACTGGTAACACCGTGATGGCGCTAGCCTGACTTAGCATCTCGCTCAGCTCCGATGTTAAAGCCTGCTGGGAAGGCCGATCGGCGCTAACACCTCGAACCAGATATTTCAGCAGGCAGGGCTGCAGATGACGTTTCTCTGTGGACATTCGCTTGGTTCGCTAAGGCTGTCGCATTTAGGCGTTTTTCCAGACGGGCTCGCGCTTTTCTAAAAACGCGTTCACGCCTTCCCGCTGATCTTCGGTGCTGAATAAGTCCACGAACTTTTGGCGCTCGTAAGGCAGCGCTTGTCCCACGGCGTTGTCCCGTGCCTGATGAATCAGTTCCTTACAGTAGGTCACCGATATTGGGCTTTGCTGAGCGACCTGTGTCGCCAAGGCCACAGCTCGATCCTTGGCGGTGCCGGTGGGAACCACTTCTTCCACCAAGCCGATACGCTCGGCGGTTTCAGCGGTTACCCGCTCACCGCATAAGATCATCTTTTTCGCCCAGCCTTCGCCCACTAACCAAGACAGACGCTGGGTGCCGCCTGCACAGGGCAGCAAGCCCACCTTGGGTTCCGGTAGAGCCATTTGCGCCTGTGTTTCAGCGATACGAATGTCACAGGCAAGACAGGCTTCCAAACCGCCGCCCATGGCAAACCCGTTGATGGCCGCAATGGACACGCCACGAAAATCGGCCAAGCACTCAAATCCCTTGCCAAAGAACTCCGCCATTTTGCGGGCGTTATCTGGGTCGCCATCGGCAAAAAGGTTCAGGTCGGCCCCGGCCGAGAAGAATTTTTCACCTTGGCCGGTAATGACGAGGGCAAAGATGTTCTTGTCGGCATTTAGGCTCTCTATCAGCGCTGCCAACGCGGGTAGGCTTTCGGTGTCCCAAGTATTTGCACCGGGATTGTCGATGGTGATCAGGGCCGTGTGGTCAATGATCTCAACCTTGAGTTTGTCTGATGTACTGATGCTCATTGAATAACCTCCAATGCACCCGCCATGAGCATGCGTCGCGAAATAATCACTCGCATGATTTGGTTGGTGCCTTCCAAAATTTGATGGACCCGAGTGTCGCGCACATAACGCTCCATGGGATATTCGCGCAGGTAGCCGTAGCCACCCAGCAGTTGCAGGGCGTCGTTACAGACCTTGAAGCCTGCATCGGTGGCAAAGCGCTTGGCCATGGCGCAGTAGGTACCTGCCTGACCGTCGCCGCTATCCAGTTTGCTGGCGGCCAGCCTTACCATCTGACGTGCTGCCACCAGTTCCGTCAGCATGTCGGACAGGGCGAATTGGGTTGCCTGAAAATCTGCGATGGCCTGGCCGAATTGTTTGCGCTCTTGTACGTAGGCGGTGGCATCTTCCAGTGCTTTTTGGGCTGTGCCGACGCTGCATGTGGCGATGTTAATGCGACCGCCATCAAGGCCGTCCATGGCAATGGAGAAACCCTGGCCTTCTTCACCCAGACGGTACTTTTTGGGAACTCGAACGTCGTCGAAGGTAATAGCCCGGGTCGGCTGGGCATTCCAGCCCATCTTATGTTCGTTTTTTCCGTAGCTGATGCCCTTGGCGTCGGCAGGCACAAGAACCGCGGTTACGCCCTTGGGGCCTGGGTCACCGGTACGCAGCATCAGCACTAAAACGTCGGTATCACCGGCTCCGGAGATAAACGCCTTGCTACCATTGATCACATAGTAATCGCCGTCGGATACGGCACTGGTTCGCAGCGCCGCGGCATCGGATCCGGCGCCGGGTTCGGTAAGGCAGTAAGACGCCAGCTTCGTCCCGGACACCAAATCAGGGCACCACTCGTCGATGACTTCTTGCTGGCAATACCGGCCAATCATGTTGGTTGCCATGTTATGAATGGTCAAAAAGGCCGCCGTGGTCGTGCAGCCCTTGGCGAGTTCTTCCACAATGAGGCTGGCATCTAAACGGGGCATTGCTAGTCCGCCCGCATGCTCTGGGGTATACATGCCCATAAACCCCAATTCTCCTGCTTGGCGCAGGGCGTCCTTAGCGAAGTGGCTGTTGGCATCCCATTCTGCGGCGTAGGGGGCAAGTTGATCTTGAGCAAAGGCCTTGGCGGTATCAACGAACCCTTGTTGTTCTTCCGTTAGCGCGAAATCCATGGACTCTCCTTATGCAGTTCGGCGCAGGTTGGGCAGTGTATTACAGCTGTTGAGCCTCGGCATCTGAATCCTGCAGACCCTGTTGAGCGATCATTTGCGGTGGTTTGGCAAACCAAAAGCACAGACCTCCTGCCAGGGAGCAAAAGGCGATGCTGGTGAAGGCTAGATCATAGTTGCCGTAAATGTCGAACATCACGCCAGAGAACAGGGGCCCTAGGGTCATGCCAATCATGACAATTAGCGATGAAATTCCCATGATTGTGCCAAAGGACTTCGGTCCAAAATAATCTGCCCGTAGTGCCACCATCAACGGTGCACGAACCCCCCAAGCCAATCCGTGGGCTAGGGCAAAAAGTAGAACCAAGCTCGGCTGGGCGCCGTAGGTTAATGCGATCAACCCCACAAAGTGCCCCAGCATACACAGCGTGCAAATGGTGCGTTTGTCGAACCGGTCACCAACGATGCCACCCAGAAACAGTCCTCCCATTTGTACGGCGGTCATTAACGCGAACACGAATCCTGCGTTTACTGGGTCGTAGTCCAGATCAAATGTCAGGTAGGGAATGAGATGCGCCAGCATTGAGGATACGGTGAGCAGGGATAGACCATGGCCGGTAGAAATCAGCCAAAAGGACGGCTCTCGAATCGCCTGGCGCCAGGTGAGGCTGACTTGGGATTGGCTGCGCTTGATTTGATCTGATTCGGCTTCTTCGCCATCCGCGCGCACCCCATCGGGGACCTCGCCATAGTCCTCGGGGCGATGCCTAACCAAGCTGACCAGCGGGATGCCTACCACTAAGATCAAGATGCCGGAATACAAAGCCATGGACCGCCAGCCAAAGGCCTCCAAACCCATCATGACGAAGGGCACGCACAGCCCACCGGCGGAAAAACCGATTTGCGACATAGCGATGGCCTTGGCTCGGTGAGCATCGAACCAACTGACGATGGACACCATCAGGGTAGCGAAGCCGCCAAGACTGGAGCCAAGGGCGATCAAAATGAAAGCCACGAAGTAGGTGGTAATGGACTCCACCAAGCTGAACACGAAGAAACCGATGCTGAAAATGACGGTACCAATGATCAGGATGCGTCTCGGGCCGTAACGATCCACCAGCCAGCCTTGTAGTGGTCCCAACAGGCCGCTTTCCAGTCGCGTCAGCGCGAAGGCTAATGAGAGCACGGACATGCTCCAGCCAAAATCAGCCTGAAGTTTCAGGGCGTAGCCACCATAGGAGTGCATCCAGGTTAGTGCGGCAAGCCATTGCACGCCGGCGCAGGCGAGGACAATCCACCAGCCATAGAACACCTTGCCGCTTGGGCGAAAGATATTGTTCAGCTGGCGACCAAGGCGGGTGACGGATGTGAGCATGGGCGCATAATACGCAGCGTCGGCTGATTCAGACATACTTGACAGGGCATTCTTTTGACACAGATCGAAATTGGCGCGGAGAACCTTGGATGAATCAGCCTGCAGAGACGAAAAGCTTTAACTCAGGTCAAGCCCTCGTGCTGTCCGGGGGTGGCGCTCGGGCGGCCTATCAGGTGGGGTGCCTGCGAGCTATCGCACAGAACATACCCGACTACCGGCCAGAGATTTTAACCGGCGTCTCGGCGGGTGCGATTAATGCCACCCATCTCGGGGCTTTTCAGGGTTCCTGGCGGGACAGTGTAGAAGCCCTAGTATCCCTATGGCAGCAGATGCGCACGAACAACGTATATCGCACGGGGCTGGGACCCATGGCCAGCCGAATGGGGCATTGGGGTCTGCACTTTGTCAGCGGTGGTCGCCTTGGGCGCAAGGACATTCGGGGTATGGTGAACAACCAACCCCTGCGGGCGTATCTGCAAACTCAGCTGGCTGGCCAAACAGGCACAGGAGAGATAGCTGGGGTGGACCGCAATCTGGCGGATGGTTGGCTCAAAGCATTGGCCGTTGTCACCACCAATTACGGCAGCGGCCGCTCGGAAGCTTGGGTGGACACCTTAGCAGAGCAAATCTGGAGCGGCAGTCAGGTCGTCGGTCAGCGAGCTTCGCTGACCATTGAGCATGTGATGGCATCGGCGGCCTTGCCGTTCTTTTTCCCATCCGTGCATTTGCAAGGACAATGGCATGGAGATGGCGGTGTGCGTTTAGCGGCGCCGCTGTCACCAGCCATGCGATTGGGCGCTCGGCGAATTTTGGCGGTATCGCCACGGACGTTGCCCAAGCAAAAGAAGATCGATGGGCCGGTAAGCTATCCGTCGCCGGGTCAGATTGCCGGGGTCATGCTGAATGCCGTATTTTTAGATTTACTGGACTTTGATGCTCTGCAGATGCAGCGAATTAACGATCTGCTGCGGCGAATACCCAAACAAAACTGGGGCGATCAACGGCAGGTAGATGTCATGGTGCTTCGCCCCCGACAGGATCTTGGTGAAATTGCCCGTCAGTCCCAGCCCCAGATGCCTCGCGCTTTTCGCTTTTTTTCTGGTGGCTTTGGCGGCAAAAACGAACCTACTGCGGATGCGCTGAGCATGGTGAACTTTGAGCCTGACTATCTGGGTCAACTGATCGATTGTGGGGAACAGGATACGCTGGCCCGCATGGACGAGGTTGAGGCGTTCTTGCGCGGCTAGTGGTAATACTTTCAACCAGTTTTTCGATGCATCCAGCAAGGAGCGTGCGGCAATGCGGCGTGTTTTAGTGTTACAAAGCGCCTCTCCTGGCGTCGCACAGTGGCAACAACGCTGTATGAGGTCGGTACGGGATTGGGCGGATGCCCGGGGCTACGCCTACCGCCTGCTGGGGGATGAACTTTTTGAACAGGTGCCGGATTGGTATATGGCAAAGGTCCGAGGCCGTATGCCAATAGCAGCTGACCTAGGCCGCCTGCAGTGGGCAAGGCGCCTGCTGCAAGATGGCTTTGACTGGGTGCTCTGGTTTGATGCCGATGTACTGATTTTTGCCCCAAGGGCGTTTGATCCTTATTTGGGCCAGGACTGTGTCTTTGGCCAAGAACATTGGGTGCAGCCAACGGCCCCGGGTAGCAAAAAGTGGCGAGTGCGAAAGAATGTTCATAACGCCTTTGCCGGCTTTCCCAACCACTGCGTGGTACTGCCTTTTTTGATCGACCTGATTTTACGCATGATGGCACGGGTTGATCCCGACCATATCGCACCGCAAATGATGGGGCCAAAACTCTTGTCCAGCTTACACAGTTTGGCCAACTTCGATCATCTGCCTGAGGTCGGGGCGCTATCCCCTCCGGTTTTATTAGATATTGCCGACGACCAGCCTTCTGAGGGCGCTCTGGATGCCCAATGTTTGCATCAGTCCAAACCCTTGGTGGCCGCTAATTTATGCGCCAGTTTGTTTGGTGAATTGGGGGAGGATACGGAGTTTGCGGAAAAGCGTATGGCCCGGGTAATCAGCCGTTTGCAGGGCTGTCCCCAAGGTTTATCGCATCCCGAAGATCTTGGCGCTTGATCCAAGGCGGCACCTTACTTAGGCTGGCACCCCGTTTATTCAGACTGTCTAGGAGAGGCCCATGTCAGGTACACCCATCGCCAACGCTATCGAAACCCTAAATGCTCAGATCGGTCAGGCTTCTGAGCCTACGGACTGGTTCGAAATCACTCAGGAACGCGTCAATACCTTCGCGGATGCAACCTTGGATCAACAGTGGATTCACGTAGACCCAGAGCGAGCAAAAGATGGTCCCTTCGGCGCGCCCATTGCGCACGGTCAGCTCACTCTATCCATCATGAGCTTTTTACCCGGCGGTGCTGGGGTTGGTTTGCCTTCATTAGATGGTATGAAGCTGGGAATTAACTACGGTTGGAACAAGGTGCGATTCATGAACCCTGTTCAAGTGGGCGCAAAGATCCGCACCGTTGGCAAGCTGGTCAGCGTCGAGGAAAAGAGCGGCATGCTAGAAGTCATCAACGAAATGACGGTTGAGATCGAAGGTGCAGACAAGCCAGCGTGTGTGGCTGAAAGCGTGCTACGAATCGTTTTTTAAGTTGATCTTCTGCTGAACAGGCCTGCGGTTATTTATGCGCCGGAGGCCTGATTCAGGCAGAATGAACCCCATGTTTACCTACCTAAACCCTGAAGTGCGCAAGCGCTTGATCGCCGATGGCAAACTCACCCGAATCGATGCCGATGGTCAGACCATCGACGTTGATCAGGTCGAGCCGCCCAATGAATTGGCGATCAATTTAATGGGGCCAATTCCACTCCCGATCAAGCTGCCCGGCGTCGACACTACCGTGCAGTGGTATGCGGCTGTGCGCAGTACCGAACTGCGTGGCGTCGAGGCGCTGGCTTCGGAGCTAAATGCCCGAGGCGGCCAGCATTTATTTGCCCACTTGGTCTCACCCTTGGCGGTGAACAGCGTGTTGGTTGTGGGGGAGCCGGGAGATAACCCCTTGGTGCGCGTGCACAGCAATTGTCTGACCGGGGACGTCTTTGGTTCAGAGCGATGTGATTGCGGGCCACAGTTGGCTTCAGCGATCAGCCGGATCGGGGAAGAAGCCTCAGGCGGTTATCTGATCTATATGGCCGGTCATGAAGGCCGGGGTATTGGGTTATGGGCAAAAGCTGCCACCTACTTGCTGCAGGACGCGGGTGAGAACACCTATCAAGCCAACCGGAGCCTGGGGCTGCCGGATGATTGTCGAGATTTCACCGATGCGGCAGTGCTGCTCAAACGCTTCATTGGCGCTAAGCCATTCCGCTTACTCACCAACAACCCCAAAAAGCTTGAGGATTTAGCCGAACACGGGCTAACTGAGGTGACTCGGGAGAAACACGTAACAGGCGTTGGCGAGTGGAACAAGCGCTACCTGAATGCGAAGCGCGACTGGGGTCACGGCTTGGCGGAAGAAGACTTGCGGTAATGATCCGCTACTGGCTTGGTTTCGCGGTTTGCTTGGTAACCCTAACAACGGCCCAAGCGGAGCTGCGAATCAACCAAATTCAATTTGTCGGCAGTCATAACAGCTACAAACAAGCCATGTCTGAGCCTTATCGAACGCTCTTGGCATGGTCTGACGAAGACGCCGCCAAAGCCCTTGAGTATTCTCATCCATCGCTGGCGCAACAGTTAGATCTTGGTCTGCGCAAACTCGAGCTGGACGTGTTTTATGGGCCGGAGACCGGCGAGTTCATCGTGGGGCATATTCAGCTCATTGACATGAACAGCCACTGCGAGACCTTGCGATTGTGCCTTGAGCAACTGGTGCGTTGGTCCTTGGCGCACCCAAGTCATGAGCCCATTTGGATCAGTTTCAACGCCAAAGATCAGATCATCGATTGGCTACCAGAGCCGGTGACCTTTGATGCCGAAGCCCTGAATGCTCTGGACGAGGTGCTGGAAGCGTCTCTAGGGGGCATGCTAATTCGGCCCGCAAGCGTGAAGGTCACGGGACAATCTCAACCAATCTGGCCTTTGCTAGACGATGCTCGAGGAAAATTTTTGCTGGTGTTAGACGAGACCGGCTTGAAGCGCGATCTTTATTTAACTGGCTGGCAGAAGCGACCAATGTTTGCTGCCGTAGATGCTGATCATCCGGCCGCTGCGGTGTTGATCATAAATGATCCGGTGGCAGAGCGCGCTCGCATACAAGCCCTAGTCGAAGCAGGCTTTCTCGTGCGAACTCGGGCCGACGCGAACACCGTGGAGGCCAGAGCAAATGACACCGGTCGCCGGGATGCGGCCTTTGCCAGTGGCGCCCAAGCCGTCAGCACAGATTTCTATCTTTCTAGGAATGCCTTCGGGAACGACTACCGAGTTTGGATTGAAGCGGGCGTTCGCTGCAATCCGGTCTCCGCTCCCAAGAACTGTGCAGTAAAAACCATAAAGCGATAACAGACAGGCAAAAAAAAACCCGCCGATAGGCGGGTTTTTCGTGTCGATGTCTCGACCCTTACTTGTTCACCAACTTGTCGTCGATGGCAGTGTAAGGCTGGCCTTCGTACTTGCGTACTTCGTTGCGGCCAACAACCATGTGATGCACCTCATCCGGTCCATCGGCTAGTCGCAGAGTGCGCTGGCTGGTGTACATACGAGCAAGAGGCGTCCACTGGGATACACCGGTAGCACCGTGGATTTGAATCGCTTGGTCGATGATGTTGCACACTTTCTCAGGAACCATGGCTTTAATGGCACTTACGTATACTCGAGCTTCTTTGTTGCCCAAGGTATCCATGGCCTTCGCAGCTTGCAGAACCATCAGGCGGCAAGCGTCGATTTCGATGCGCGCGCGTGATACCCACTCCAGGTTTTTACCAAGCTGAATGATCGGCTTGCCAAAGGCATGACGGGTGGTGGATCGACGGATCATCAGTTCTAAGGCACGCTCGGCCACACCGATGGAGCGCATGCAGTGGTGAATTCGTCCTGGACCAAGACGCAGCTGGGAAATCTCAAACCCCCGGCCTTCGCCTAGCAGCATGTTTTCCTTGGGTACGCGTACATTGTCGAAGTGAATGTGCATGTGACCGTGAGGTGCGTCGTCGTGACCGAAAACTTCCATGCCTTCAAGGATGTTCACACCCTTGGCATCGATGGGTACCAGAATCTGCGATTGCTGCTTGTGAGCAGGTGCGTCTGGGCTGGTCTTCACCATGGTGATCATGATCTTGCAGCGTGGGTCGCCAGCGCCAGAAATATAGTACTTCTCGCCGTTGATCACCCACTCGTCGCCGTCTAATACCGCTTGAGTAGAAACGTTCTTTGCATCAGAAGACGGAACCGCGGGTTCAGTCATGGCAAATGCCGACCGGATTTCACCGTTGAGCAGTGGCTTCAACCACTGTTCTTTTTGCTCTGGCGTTCCAACCCGCTCCAACACTTCCATGTTGCCGGTATCGGGTGCGCTACAGTTCAGGGTTTCCGACGCCAATGGGCTTTTGCCCAACTCGTTGGCAATGAAGGCGTAGTCTAAGTTAGACAGACCTTCGCCAGTTTCGGCATCGGGCAAGAAGAAGTTCCACAGACCGGAGTCCTTGGCTTTTTGTTTGGCGGTTTCCAGCAATTCGAGCTGGCCTTCGCCGTAACCCCAATGCTCTTTGCGGCCTTCGCCAAGACGATGATATTCCTCGCTGATCGGATCAACGTTTTCCTTGATGTGCTTCTTAACGGCGTCCAGAAGCGGCTGTGCTTCTTCCGACATAGTTAAGTCGAACAGATCCGGGTTCTCCAAAACGGCTTCTGTCATGAGCTTTCCCCTCTTTTAGTAATGGTTCGGATAGGCCGATGGTACCCCAAGGTGCCCTAACTTGGCACGTTGACAGACGCATTCTTAATGAGAAATTGCTCGGACAGGTTCACCCTGTTGTATCCTGGGCGCGATTGGCGTGGCGGACGAATCAGCGGCGAAGCTATGTGCAGACCCCGAGCCGTGGTTATGTCGATCCAGAACGTGCCAGTGCTGCTTCGGATTTGGAGGCGCCGAGCCAATGGCGAAGTTTAGGCAGCAAAGCCAGAAAATCCTCTACCATCAAATAAAGGCATGGCACTAAAAGGAGGGTAATTACCGTCGCAAATAGAACGCCCCAAGCCAAGGATATGGCCATGGGTAGGAACGGTGCGGTTGCCGGCGTACTGGTGGACATTAAAGGTATCAGGCCAACGAAGGTGGTGACCGACGTGAGGATGATCGGACGGAAGCGTACCGATGTGGCGAGCAGAATGGCCTCTACCGTATCCATGCCCTCTCGCCTTTGTCGATTGGCATAGTCCACCAACACAAGGGAAGCATTCACCACGACCCCAGATAGGGCCACGATGCCTAAGGCTGAGAAAAACATGAGCTGTTCACCCAAGACATAGTGACCGGTGATCGCTCCGACGGCGCCGAAAGGGATCACACTCATGATGACCAAGGGCTGCAGATAACTGCGCAGTGGAATGGCCAGAAGGCCGTAGATGATGACCAATGAAAATAGAGAACCGATGGCCAATCCACCCAGCGCTTCGGCTCGCTCCTCTTGCTCACCCCCCAGTTGAACGTCAATGTCGGGATAGCGTTCGCGAAACTGAGGGAGTAGCTCAGCGCGAACCGCCGCACCGACCTCTTCAGGGGTTACTGCAGAACGATCAACGTCTGCTCGAACCTCTACCTGACGCTTGCCATCTAAGCGGTTGATGCGGGAATAGCCCCTGCCGATTTCGAATTGGGCAACTGAGTAAAAAGGAACCTGAGAGCCATTGGGGGTACGGATGTACATGTCTTCGAGATTGCCTATGGATTTTCGCTCAGCTTCTGGAAAACGTACCATGACTCGCACGTCGTCCTGCCCCCGTTGAACACGTTGGGCTTCGGCGCCATAAAATGCGCCTCTCACTTGATTCGCCAAGTCGCTCAGCGTTAGGCCCAAATTGCGGGCCTCCGGCAACAAGGCCAACTGCACTTCCTGCTTGCCCGAGCGAAACGAATCGCTGATATCGAAAACGCCGTTGAAACGGGATAACTCTGCCTTGAGTTCTTCTGCTGCTCGGCGCAACTCGTCTACGTCGTCGCCCCGCAGTTGGTAGGCAATTGGTGCTCCGGTACTGTACGTGTCCGCATCGAAGCGTAAATTCACCGCATCCGGAATAGCGCCAACGGCCTCTCGCCACCGGTTGGCCACAATTTTGGCCGACAGATTGTTGCGTTCTTCCAAAACAACCAAGTCAATGACCACTTCGGCGATGTTGCTTCGACCCGCGGTCATGGGGCGGCCGGGGCCATTGCGGTCCACTTCTTGGCCCACGCTTACCAAGGTGTTTTGTACCAACGGCTTGCTGAGGCCAAGTTCTAAGGTGAGTTCTTCGTTCAGTCGTTGTGCTGCCAGTTCGATGCGTCTGGCCGCCTCTAATGTGGTTTCAGCAGACACACCCTCAGGCATTTCCAGACCGGCGTAGACGCGGTTGCCTTCCACCGCAGGAAAAAAACCAAAGACGATTCGGCCGCTCAGAATCATGGCCAAGGCAATGATGAGAAGCCCCAAACAAACAGCGGCTGCGGCATAGCGCCATTGCGTCACGAGACGGACGAAGGGTTGGTAGCGATTTTTCGAGAAGGACTCCAGCGCATCGGCAAGTCCGCCTTGGAAGTCGTTCCATCTTTTGCTCAGCCCTTGAGTGGCCACCTTGGTGCTTCGGTGGGCTAGGTGGGATGGCAGGATCAGCTGAGATTCGATGATGCTGCAAACCAGTGCGAAAATAACCACCCAGCCAATGGGGGAAAAAAATTCAGCCATGCGGCCCTGCACGAGAATCAGCGGCAGGAACGCCGCAATGGTGGTAAGTACGCCAAAGATGACCGGCACGCTGACTTCCCAAGTGCCTTCAATGGCGGCATCTAATCGGGACTTGCCCATCTGTTCGTGACCGTAGACCCGCTCACCGACCACGATGGCATCGTCTACCACGATTCCCAGTACCAAGATAAAACCCATGACCGTCATTGTAGAAATGGTGATATCCATACCTGGCAGGAAAGCCAAGGTGCCCATCAGCGCCACAGGAATCCCGATAGCCACCCACATGGCCAATCGAAACTGCAGAAATAGGGCAAGGATCAGCAGCACCAAAATCAGGCCGCCGCCGGCGTTGCGCGTCAGTACGGACATGCGTTCTTGCAGTTCCAAGGACGTGTTGATCCAGATATCCGTTGTGACCCCCGGTGGCAGCTGGCGCTGGTATTGTGCAACCACTTGCTGGGCGTCCCTAGCGATTTGAATCAGGTCTTCGGATCCGACTTGGGAAACGTTCACCATGGCGGCTCGGACGCCGTTAAATTCTGCCTTTAAATCACCTTCTTGGAAGGTGTCGCGAATTTCCGCGATGTCGCTGAGCATTACCCGAGTACCGTCGTTGCGTGTTAGCACGACTACGTCAGCGAATTCTTCCCCGTAATAGGCCTGCCCGGTTGTTCGGATTAAAATCTCCCCGCTGCGGGAGCGAATGCTGCCGCCGGGCATGTCAAAGGATGATTGGCGTATGGCGCGGGACACCTGCTCTAGCGTGATACCGTACGCGCGAAGCGTTTGCTCAGATACCTCAATAGATATTTCGTAAGGACGGATGTAGTCGACGCTGACCTGAGAAATACCCTCAACGGCAGCGAGCTCGTCGCGCAGGTCTCGAGCGACTTCTTTCAACAATCTTTCGGTGGCATCGCCACTTACGGCGACTTGAACGACCCGTCTTGCAATGGTGAGTTTGGAGACGATGGGTTTTTCGGTTTCCTGAGGAAAACTGTTGATGCCGTCGACCCGGCTTTTGATTTCATTGAGGACCAGAATTTCGTCCGCATCGATTTCCATTTCTGCGAAGACCGAGCACATGCCTTCCGTGGCGTCGCCCATGATTTTCTTAACGCCCTCGACACCTTCAATGGCCTCTTCAATGCGCAGGCAGACGCCTTTTTCTACCTCTATCGGAGCCGCCCCCAAATAGGGAACGTTGACGGTAACGGCGGGAATGTCGAAGGAGGGGAATTCTTCTTGATTGGTTAGGTAGGCACCCGCAGCGCCGCCGAGCAACAGCAAGATCATCAGCAGGTTGGCGGCTACCGGGTTATGAGCGAACCAGCGTATGGCAGTTTGCATAAGCCCTAGACTCCTCGGGCGGCAGCGTACTCGCTGATCGGGTTCACGTTCATTCCATCAATGGCCGTTTGTAGCGTTGATATGCATACTCGGTCGCCCTCAATCAGCCCGCCCGCGATCAGGACACTGTCCTGATACAGGCGCAAGGGCGTTACCGTCCGAAATCGAATTTTATTCTCGGCATCGACGATGAGTACCTGGTTTTGGTTGCGCAGAGCCGATCGGGGCAACACCACTACGTCTTCCACCGCGATGCCCGAAATCTCCGCATTGACGAATAAACCCACGGATAAGCCGGGTTGATCGGCCTGGGTTTGCACTCGTGCCACAAGCTGCACCATGCGGCTGGCCGTATCGATTTCTGCCTCGGTTCGGACGATATTCCCCACCCAGGTCAGCGTCCGACCACCGTATTCGGCACTGAGGGTTACGCTGGGTTGTTGCGTATCTGGGAGGTTACCTGTCCGCAGGGTCGGAAGATTCAAGAAGGCCAGTTGGCGGTCTGCAATGGGCAGGCGCACTTCCACGATATCACTGGCGTACAGCGTTGCGATGGCTTGGCCTCGCGCAGCAAACTGACCAATGTCTACGGTTTCCGCTTTCACCAAGCCGTCAAATGGTGCGCGCAGAACGGTGCGATTTAGGTTCTCTTCTGCCTGCTCGAAATTCACCGTCGCGTCCTCGAAGGCTGCTTGAGAAACCCGATAGGCGCGCAGTCCGTTTTCAAGGGCAGAGCGCGAAGTCAGCTTGCGCTCGGCCAAGCTTTTGAGGCGACCGTATTCAAATTTGGCGTGTTCGACCTCTGCCTTGGCGCGTTTCAATGCTGCCCGGGCTCGATCTCTGGCGTTTTTGTAATCCAACTCGTCGATTCGGGCCAGTTCTTGCCCCTTTGAGAAGTAGCCCCCGGCCACCAAATTGGGCGAGGTCCAAGTGACTCGTCCTGAAACTTCGGGAATGAGCTGACTGACGGTGGAGGGAACGACGGAGCCTTGGGAATGCACCTTGAGTTGAATGGCTTCCAAGCCGACTTTCTGCACGCGAACAGTAACCGGCACCGGCTTGATGCTCGAGGGCTCCAACTCTGGAGCCGTGGCCATTAACGTAGCGGCGCCAAACAGAAAAGCAATGACGATGGCGATGGGAATCACGAAGGTTCTGATCATTGTGCGATGGCCTCCCGGCCCGATTCTTGCGCGATTAGAAAGGCTCGCGTCATGGTTTCTCGGTTAAGTTCTGCGAATGCGTCAAAGGTGCCGCGAACAGAGGGAATGTCCCGTTGCGTAAGGGCAATGTCCAATTGGCGGGCGTAAATCGCGTAGCGTTCGCGGTCAGGCACTGCGAATTCCGCCACGGCGCTGATGTTGGGTGCGAACTGCTCAAATAGGGTTCGGGCAATGAGTTGGAGGGGCAGGTTTTCGCTGGTGTGCATGATGTGCTGCATCAGTGCAAATCGGGCTTCGCTGTGTTCCGTGTCGGTGGAGTCCAGACGCAGCAGCGGCTTGAGCAAGGCTCGAACTTCCGTCAGTGCCTCGTCTGAAGCGCTTACCACGACTTGTGTGGCTGCAACGGACACTAGGTTGTTGATGACCACAAGAATTTGATCCACCAGCGCAGGGTCGGGTAGAGCGTTCTGTGCCAGCAGGTAGCCGATGGTGTCTAGGCTGGCGAGTTCCCGTTCTCGTACTCGAGCGCCACCGGGTTGCACTTCGGCCAAACCAAGCTGAACGACTTTCGCCATGGCTTCGCGCACTGCGCCCCGATTGGCATCGAAGCGTGCGACCAAGTCCCGTTCCGACGGTAGGCGTTCGCCGGGGCGGTAATGTCCGCTCAACACATCGCGAATCAGTGCGTCCGCTACTTGGTCACTTTTAATACTCACAATACGCTCGCTCGAATTGGATTTAGAAAGACTTTATTCGGTCAGACCAAATTGGTCAGACCGGATGGCGAGTGTAGGCGCGAAATGGCCCTGCACGCAACCACTTGTTACGCGTCGTAACGCCTGCAATCCGGTTTGGTGTGAATAAAGGTAGCGTGAAGATTAACAAACCAGCGAGGAAGTAATTCGCGTGATGACAAGCGTGAGGACTTAAGCGCTAGGGTTCAGACGGTGGGGCAGACAGAGAAAGGACAAGGGGTACTTAAAAAAAGCAGGGGCCCTATGGCTTCCCGGGTGCCTAGTTCGATCCTATTGGCGGGTGGCTTTGCGAACTACTGCTCGACGAAAGCCCGTTCTAGCACGTAGTCGCCGGGCTGACCTTGACCCGGCGATGCAACAAAGCCTCGAGCATCTAAGGCGGCGCTGACGTCCCGCAGCATGTCTTGGCTGCCACAGAGCATGACCCGATCGCTTGCTGGATCGAGATTCAATGTGCCGTTGTCCATCAGATGGGTAATACGGCCCTCGGTCTCGAATGCTTCCCGGGTAACGGTAGGTAAGTAGGTTAGTTTCGGAGCGATCATCTCACCTAGGACTTCGTCGTTGGGCAAGGTTTCCGTGAAGTAATCGTAGTAGGCCAACTCGCTTTTCTCGCGCACGCAGTGCACCAACAAGATCTCCTCGAAGCGCTCGTAGACTTCCGGATCCTTGGTGATGCTCAAAAACGGGGCGAGACCGGTTCCCGTGGACAGCAATACGAGGCGCTGTCCAGGGTTTAGATCGTCTGCTACCAGGGTGCCAACGGGCTTTTTGCTCACCAAAACCGTGTCGCCCACTTCAAGGTGCTGGAGTCGGGAAGTCAGCGGTCCGTCTTGTACCTTGATGGAAAAAAACTCCAAAAACTCATCGTAGTTGGCGCTGGCAATCGAGTAGGCGCGCAACAGAGGTTTGCCATCCACCCGCAACCCGAGCATGACAAAGTGACCGTTGGCAAAGCGAAAGCTGTCGGAGCGTGTTGTCTTGAAGGAAAATAACGTGTCGTTCCAGTGGATGATGTCTGTGACTTGCTCTTCGACCAATGCCGCCATGTGTGTTCCTGACCTTGGATGGGTGGCGGCGATTATAGGGATCTGTTGACCTAAAGCGAGGCCCTCAACCTTTCAAATGGTTATAAGGCTATATCAATGTACAGTTAAAACGTCGGTCTAACCCTTGGCTCAAGACGAGAGTTAGGATTTTTCAGGCTTTGTTTGCTTTAACCCGGTGCTGGTACAAGGTAGCCTGCGCAACGCCAGCGACCAGAGGTTGCGGCGAGAATCTACACTACAAAAACATTCGGAGAAGTCGATGAAAGTCGTTTTAAGAAATGATGAGTACACCATTTACCAACGTCGAGATGGACGTTACGCGGTTGAAGGTGCGGACAAAAAAGCAATCAATGGCGATGAGAAAGTTGCCATTTTAGTTGCCAACGATCTGATCAAGGCAGCTCTGCCAGCGGCACCTGAGCCAGAGCCGGCAGAAGAAGCAGCAGCAGAAGAGGCGCCTGCTGAAGAAGCGGCAGCAGAAGAAGCCGAGGCCCCTGCAGAAGACGCCGGTGACACAGAGAGCTAGAGACGAAAGCCGTGTCTGAATCGTCCCCCAAAATAGAGGTAGTAAGTGCCTTTGAACCTGCGGGCGATCAACCTCGTGCCATCGACGCCCTAGTCGATGGTCTCGAGGCGGGTTTGGCGCACCAGACTCTGCTGGGCGTTACCGGCTCTGGAAAAACCTTTTCTATTGCCAATGTAATATCCCGGCTGCAAAGACCGGCGTTGATCATGGCGCCAAACAAAACGCTAGCCGCTCAGTTGTACGGTGAATTTAAAGAGTTTTTCCCAAACAACTCCGTCGAGTATTTCGTTTCCTATTACGACTACTACCAGCCTGAAGCCTATGTGCCGGCGTCAGATACCTATATCGAAAAAGATTCTTCGGTAAATGCCCACATCGAGCAAATGCGGTTGTCTGCAACCAAGGCACTACTGCAACGGCGCGATGCCATCATTATCGCGTCGGTATCGGCTATTTACGGGTTGGGTGACCCCCAGTCTTATCTACAGATGGTGCTGCACTTGGATCGGGGCGACCGTATGGCTCAGCGGGACGTACTGCACCGGCTGACTGAACTGCAGTACGAGCGAAATGATGTGGCTTTTGCCCGAGGCACGTACCGAGTGC
>JAYOVN010000035.1:0-21246 GCA_038151515.1 Gammaproteobacteria bacterium
TAAAGCGCCTTGCGCCCGGTGTCTGGATGCACTCGCACCACCGGGTGGATCGCCGAGGGTAACTCGTCGAGTTTTTTGGCCCCGCTGACGTACAGATAGTGCCCAATAGGGTCGTGCTTTGCAGTTAACGTCTCTACAAATGCCTGTAAAGCCGGTGACAACGACTCGTAGGCCGCGTACATGTTTGCAAATAACGTGTCGCCACCAGCGTTGGGCACTACCTCCATACGCAGCATGGATAATCCCGGCGGCTCGCTCTCACTGGACACATCCGAATGCCAGCCCTCGCCGGCGGCGTGCTTGCTGTTGTGATCCGCCTTGATTCGGATCAGTTCTGGCGGTATTTCCGGCGGATTCATCGGCCTAGTCAGGGGCTCGCCAAGCCGATGGGCAAAATCCGCTTGCTGTTGCAGCGTCATGACCTGTGCTCTGGCGACAACGATGCCTCGCTCAGCGGCCAGCTGCTGTAGCTGGCGGATCTGTGGATCGCTCAGGTCATTGAGCTGTATCTCTTCGCTTAGTTCAGCGCCCAGTCCAGGTGTGATGTTTTGATGCGCTAGCATGCGGTTCTTCCTGTGTGTTTTCGTAAATGTGTGCGGTGTCGCGGCTCTAAATCAACTCTGGTGCCACGACTCGTCTCCCGCCCGTGGTCTGGCCCCACGCCAATTTACCAACCGACAGTAACACTGGGTACCACTCGAAATCTCCTTTACCGGGGCACCCTTGTTGGTTCTGAGCACCCCTACCCTCGAGTAAAGCTCGCCACTGTCTCGCGCGCTATCTGCTGCAAATAACGCGCCTCCTCCTTGGGCAAGCGCCCAAAATAATCGTAAGCCACACCGTCAAGGTCGTCGTCATATAGCGTCAGATAAACCACACAAGCCCCGAGGTAGGTGCCTCGTAAGTTGGGATGGGTACCATCAAAGTCCATGTGAAGTGAAAAGTCCGGTCGCTGTTGATAGGACCGGGTGTAAGCCAGACCCACAGGAATCACCTCGGCTTTCGCTGCCTGTCCCGCTTCGACATAGGTTGTGCTCACCGTCTTGATCATGTCTTTGTGAGCGCCGGCATGCGGCGCCACATAAGCATGGGTCATGTAGAGCATCGGCTTGGCGCCGCTTTGACGCACTTTGTCTGAGTAGCGCACTGCCGTATCGATGAACACTTGGCGCGCTTGGGTTGTTAACGGTTCGAAACTACCGCCTTGCATAATCACCGCTTGAAACGTCCCCGCTGAACCGATCTGTCCCGGTGTAAGCAGCCAATCTAGGTTGTGGTGCATCAGCTTGGCTCCGCCAATGGTTGCTGACTTAAACCCGAAGCTACCTGAAGGCGTGCTGGGATGACGCTCTATCGCCATGCGTTCCACGTGGTTGTGCAGGCTGTCGTTGTAATACAGATAGCTGTTACCCACGAACAATACCCGGGTAAGCGGATCCTCCTGAGGCGTCGTGCTGTGGGCAAGCGCGCTGAACGCTAGCAATACCGAGAAAAATATACGTTGAATCATTTGCGTCCCGTTAACCGAAGATTGAGCGGGACATTACCAATGCCCCTGCATTGTGCAAACCTCATACTGTCCGGCGGGAAACGATGGCCTCGTCGATATGGCCGTCGATCACTTTACCGGCAAATTCAGTCGTGACCGGATTGTTTTGATCCCCCGTGAGCCAGTACTGCCACCGCTGTCAGGGGATGTATCGGCGCAGCGCTTGCTGCTGCCGCCGTCGCAGGCACCTAGGTATCGATGGTTGACACACGTTCAGCTACAATTGTTATGTTATAACAAACAATTCCCGAACAACTGTACGCGATCAAGATGCAATCCATTACCAGCAACAAATTACCCGTAACCGTGCTCTCAGGTTTCCTCGGTGCGGGTAAGACGACGATTTTGAGCCACATCCTTAACAATCGTGACGGAAAAAAAGTTGCCGTTATCGTCAATGACATGAGCGAGATCAATATCGATGCCGCCCTGATCCAATCGGACGTTTCACTCAACCGCAGCGAAGAAAAACTTGTGGAAATGAGCAATGGCTGCATCTGCTGCACGCTGCGGGAGGATCTACTCGAGGAGGTCACAAATCTGGCTAAGGAAGGCCGTTTTGATTATCTGGTTATCGAATCCACGGGCATTTCAGAGCCTTTACCAGTGGCTGAGACATTTACCTTTGCCGATGAAAATGGTGTTTCTCTGTCCGATGTCGCTCAACTCGACACCATGGTAACCGTGGTTGACGCAGTCAACTTCTTAAAGGATTACGACGAAGCGAAATACCTGCAAGAAACCGGAGAGTCTCTTGGCGATGAGGATGAGCGAAGCGTCGCCGATCTGCTAGTTGATCAGGTGGAATTCGCGGACGTTATTTTGATCAGCAAATCGGATCTAGCCCAAGCAAAAGACATCGAGCGACTCACAGCCATTCTCAAAACCCTAAACACCACCGCCCAGATAATCTCCACCGCTCACGGGCAGGTGGACACCGACAAAGTGCTTAGTACAGGACTGTTCGATTTTGCTCGCGCGCAACTCGCGCCGGGATGGCTTCAAGAAATGCGAGGAGAGCACGTACCAGAGACTGAAGAATACGGCATCGCTAGTTTTAGCTACCTTGCCCGCCGACCGTTTCATCCACAAAAATTCCATCGTTTTCTGCACAACACGGAACAGTACGGCAAGCTCATTCGCTCAAAGGGTTATTTCTGGCTCGCCACCAGACCCCAATTTGCCGGCCAGTGGAGTCAGGCCGGAGGCATTGCCCGCTACGGTTTTGGCGGTCTGTTTTGGAAAGCCGTTCCAGAGCAAGATTGGCCCGAAGACGATGATTATCTCGCTTCCATTAAGAAAACCTGGGTGGAGCCCTTTGGTGACATGCGGCAAGAACTGGTCTTTATCGGTCAGGGCTTAGACAAAGCGAAGATGGTACAGGCCTTAGACGATTGCCTGCTGAGTGAGCAAGAGGTACTTCGCGGTGCTTCCTATTGGTCTACATTGAATGACCCCTTTCCCGCATGGGAACAAACATGACCCCGTTACCAGAGTCGCAGCTGCGAGAGGACGGTGTTGACGCGGACGGGCAAATCAAAATTGTCGCTACGGGCAATAGCCCGGAAGTCTTCGCAGAGATCTACGACAGCGCTATCAACATGGCGATCTGGCAGCGGCACATCACGCCGGGGGTGGCAGAGGCAGCAGCCGAATTTGTCGCTTCCCGCCAAAAGCCCTATCTATCGGCTATCGTGACGCCAAACAAGGCGCCCTCTCTGTTGCGTAAAGAAATGGGTGGATCATGTTTTGACGAATTGGCAGACGATGTCTCGGTATTAGTGGACATGTTTTGCTGTCTTTTTGACCTCGATCAGGTGGGTATCCGTATGACGGTTCTGCGTGACCCTATGTGTCCAAAGTTCCATGTTGATCACGTTCCATGTCGTCTAATTACGACCTATACCGGGGTTGCGACCCAATGGTTACCCCATCATTTAGTAAGGCGCGACAAGCTCGGTCAAGGCAGCCAGGGCAAACCTGATCACGAGTCTGGCCTCTATCGGTGTGAAAGCGATATTCAATCCATGGCCTGTGCAGACGTTGCGTTGCTCAAGGGCGAAGGCTGGCAAGGGAATCAAAATGCCGGTTTAGTCCATCGATCACCGGCGATCAAAAGCGGAGAGAGTCGGCTGCTGGTGACTCTTGATTTTAGCTCCTAAGGCCTGAGCTTTTAGCGTTCACCTTCTTTTGAGCTTGGCAGAATTAACCAGGATTCAACCTTCTGGCAAACCCTTGGCGGTGCTAGGCAGGTTTGCGTGACATCCTAGGCCAGCGATCAAGGTAAACCTGTAGCAACTCGATTAACATGCCGTCCGGGTCCTTACACACCGCAACATCCGCAAGGCGCTGATGACATTGAGCGGGGGGCGAAATGAAGGTCACGCCCTCGGCCTGCAGGCGCTGGAAATCTGCCTGCAGATCTTCCGATGCCAAACACAACCGCACCAGCCCGAGATCCGTGTTTTGCAGCGGTGCCCGCTGCTCTAATCCCGAGAATTCCGTCAGATCAAGTTTGGGCAACCCCTTGCCCAACTGCATAATGCACGCCCTGCCGTGGGTTCGCGTTGGCACATCCAGTGCCTGAGCTGCGCTTTCAGGCAGGGTATTGGGTTGCTGGGCCTGTAAATCCAAATATGGAATGCTGGGCATCAGCACTTCAAAACCTAACTTTTCGTAGAAGCCAATGGAAACGTCCAGATCTGCGACGTTTATGTTGATATGCCCCCACCTCAAACGCTGACTCATCTCGTTGCCTCTAAACCCTTTTGCCTACTAAACCCTGATACAAACTTACCCGTTACTGCCCTTAAAGACTGAGGGCCCTAGCAGATGGAGTTGTTCAATCGCTAATCAATTCGCTTGCCAGCGGATGATCCATTCCAGCGGACTATTGAGCAACCAAGACCGTTTTTTTAGCGGATATCAGTATCCTCCGCCCGCGCGGCGTTGATTGTCTTTTAGAAGTCTGTCGTCTCTGACCACTAACCGCGCGCTTGTCATGATTTCTCAAAGGGCATCGGAGCCGCTAAATCTGGGTGCGCAGGTCACTCCGGCAGCGCTGCCTGCCGCCAAACTCGCAAAAAGTTACCGCCCCAAATTTTGGCCACGTCTTCCTGACTGTAACCTCGGGCCAGCAGTCCCTTGGTGACATTCAGCGCTTCGCTGGCGTCCGCGTAACCATCGATACCGCTGCCATGATTGAAGTCAGTGCCAATGCCGACATGGTCCACACCAACCCGCTTTGCAATGTAGTCCACATGATCCAGCATATTGTCTAGGTCAATGTCATCAAGAAGCGCACGGACATCGGTTAAGAATGTGGCCTTCACCTCGGCGTCTTGGATTTCCCAATAAAGCTCGAAGGGATAGAGATAGTCTTCGTCTATGCCTGCAGCCAGCCGGACATCGCGAATGGCTCGGTCCAGTTGGGCATTGGTAGAGTCGAACAAATAGCCCCTAAACGGTGCCACGTGAATCGCTCCCCCTGTGGCGGCGATACGATCAATTTCCTCGTCACTGAGATTACGACTGACTGAGGTTAACGCCTGTACATTGGAATGGCTGGCGATCACCGGAGACGTGGACAAGTCCATCGCCTGCAGGGCCGCTTGGCGTGAAAGCTGAGAGATATCCACTATGCCGCCTAGGGCGTTGATGCGGCGTAGGGCTGCCATGCCCAAGTCAGACAACCCCCCATGCTCGGCGTCCGGCTCCCGGCGCCCGGTCGCTGCTATGAAGAGCGGTCTGGAAGAATCAGCAAAATCGTTGTGCCCCATATGGGTCAAAGCGAACACCCGCACACCAGCCTCGAACAGCTCGTCGATGTAGGCTAAGTCCGCCCCCAAAATCAGGGCGTTTTGCATACCCAGAATGAACCCCAGTTGCCCTTCTGCGTTGGCGGCCAGCAAACTTTCGGGGTCTGTTGCGATGGTCGCGTTATTCGCTGGGTCTGCTGCTAAGGCCTGTACCGCAGCCAGTTCGTTTTCGGCGATCTTGCGCGCTTGGGCGAAGCCGTCGGCAGTTCTCGGCTTTGGACCCACGGCAATGGACAGCACCACAGCGTCTAAACCGCCAGTGCGCATCTTCTTTGGCGCCACTTGGGATAGGCCATCTGGACCAACGTAACTAGAGGGTTGGCCAGGAATCTCAATATCCGCATGAGCGTCAATGGTCAGGGCTTCACGGTGCACTGTTTGCGCATCAGGCTGGCCCGCATCGGGTTGAACTGCCGGGTTGGTTTCGCCGCAAGCTTGCAGCAGCAACACAACCAGCGAAAAAGAAATCAGTTTTGGGAGACGAGGTAGCATGGCGGTATCCAACAGCAGGTTTTGACTCACTGTAGAGAGCCGAAGCTGCGGCGTAAACGCTTTTGTCGAGCAAGAGCCAGGAACCAAACCAAAAGCAAGTAGACAGCTAAGCACCAGCCTGTGACTATGCTTCGGGAAAGCGAGTAAACCGCTCCTTCTGCCGTTCATCCTCAGCAAATCTGGGCCTCAACTAAGGGCACGCTGCTGCCTGGGAATTTTGGTCATGAGGCTCAAAACTCTGGGGAGTCTGGCTTTTCGCTGACTTTTTAACCAATGCGCATGGATTGTCCTGCGCCTAGTACAAGGAACCATAGAATGCTTAAGCTCCACGGATTTTCCGCCAGCAACTACTACAACGTGCCCAAACTGGCGTTTTTGGAAAAAGGCGTCGAGTTTGAAGAGGTGCTGTCCTACACAGGCGTCGGCCCCAAGTATCGTCCTGAATATTTGGATAAAAGTCCGCTTGGCAAGGTGCCTGCGCTGGAGACCCCAGAGGGATTCATCAGTGAATCCCGGGCCATCCTTGTCTACATCGAAGCGGCGTATCCGCAAACACCACTGCTGCCCAGTTCGGCCTTTGGACAGGCTAAGGTTCAGGAACTGTCACAGTTCATTGAACTGTACTTTGAACTGGCCGCCCGGCGAATGATCCCGAATCTGTTAGCAGGCACTGAGCCGAATCCAGACGTGCTGAAAGAGTTTGCGACCAACATTCGCAAAGCTGCCAGCGCCCTGGCCAAGCTTTCATCCTTTGAAACCTTTGCCTACGGCGACGCCTTCACCCAAGCAGACATTGCTGCCATCTTGAATCTTCCCGTGGTGCGTGACGTGGGTAAGCGGTTTGTGGGAGAAGACCCCTTAGCGGCAGTACCTGGCCTTGATGATTATTGCGCGCGCATGGAGGAACGCCCCCATGTAAAAACCATTCGAGCTGATGCCCAAGCAGATCGCCCTGGGTTCATGGCCCACCTAAAGGCCCTTTACGGTATCTAGCCTCTCCGGCGGCGCTTCGGCGCCGCTCTTGCCCCTTGGACTATAGGTTTCGCTTGGTACCGCCAATACCCACCGGCGCACTTTGACCGCCGGCCCTAGCCTTGGTCACCACCTCGCGAAGGGTGTACGGGGCATTCAGTTCTTCCGGGGAGGAATCTGGGCCAAGCTCGCCTACTCGAAGGTAGTCTCCGTCGTCCGCGGCAAAGCGAAAATCAACCGTCAATCCAGCCGCTTCGCCTACTGCGCCGCTGGCACCGAAGCCATGGCCTTCGTTTGTTTGCGCGGCGTTGGTTGCCTGATAACCCATGCGCTGCAGCAGTTTGGGACTGGCGCGGCGCAGCACCTGGGGCTTTACCGACAACATCCAATTTTCTTGCTGCCGAATGACCGGGTGCTGCATGCCATTGAGCATGACGATACGCGGCGTGTCGGTGTGATTGATGCCCGTGCTGTGGATCAAACGACCATCGGTGATCACGATGGTGCCGGCTTTGGCATCCAAATTGATGGCTGGTGGAAGTTTACCGGCGGGCCGTTGGTCCCGAACCGAATCTGACAGTGTGCGGTGGCTACCGGGAATGATCAGTGTCCCCCCGGTGGTTTCATCCAGATCCGTAATAACCGACATCACGTTGATGGTCAGGGGACTTCTGGAATCTAAGGCGATGTCCTGATCTTGGTGCAGCGCTTGGGGTACGCCGCCTTTCAAGGCGATGGAGGCGATCAAAGAATTACTGATCCAGTTTTCGCCCAAGGCCTCAGTAACCAGTTGCTCGACCAAGGCACCGCCCTGAACCATGTTGGGGTGCTGCTCTAACAGCTCCTCAAAACATCGCCCCTTGTTCACACAGCAATTGATGTTTTGGCCGCTGGGTGTTTTCTGGGCAATGCCGGCAAGAC
Organism: Gammaproteobacteria bacterium; assembly: GCA_038151515.1. Taxonomy (GTDB): domain Bacteria; phylum Pseudomonadota; class Gammaproteobacteria; order Pseudomonadales; family Azotimanducaceae; genus UBA4421. The sequence goes on from JAYOVN010000035.1 coordinate 7,753, forward strand.
GCTCACCTTCGGCTTGGCCTAATACGCGTTGGCGAATCACAGCCACCTGCTCCGCCGATAGTGCATCTTCGATTTTGCAGTAACCCCAGGTCACCATATCCCATCGCAGACGCTGAATATCCTTTGTGGCGACGGGTAAATCTTCGCCTTGCCAATACGGGTGCTTGGCTGCAACCGTGGTGTCGTAGTAGGCACCGGTTCGGTATTCCCACTGGCCCCACTCCCTGGAACGCTTGGGCGGTACAAAGTAAATATCGGGATTTGCTTCCAGAACCGAAGGCATGGGATCTCGTGATGCCAGCTCGTTGCGGTACATGGGATCCTCAGTGGCGGCCATGGTGGCTACATGGGCAGGATCGAATTCTTCGGGTACAGCGCTCATGGCAGTGGTTTTCCTTGTGGCTAATATTCACTGCATAACGCAGGCAGGATGCCCAGATTACTGTGAATTACTGGGGGATTGGAACCTAGGCTTGGACCAACAGTGGGAATCTGACCAACTACGACCTGTCCTTACCCCACATGGCCTAAACAACCCGCCTCAGAAACCAGGCGCTAGGCCGAGTCTTCTGTGGCCGCCCCGCGGTTTTGATAAACATCCCGATAAAGGCTGTCCAAGGCGCGAGATGCCGTACGAGTAAACAGACAAGGTATTAAGGCGTGCACCAAGCAGGCGCCAGCGGCTAAAAACAAACGAACGGCGAAACCTGCAGCAGCCAGCAAGTGTTGAATGTAGCTTTCATTGACGTCGGCGGGATGCGCCAACATGACTTTGTAGAAGTACCGATACATATCCAAGCCCTCTTTTCTGCGTTATGAAAGAGTAGATCTATTGAGGCGGTTATTTTTCACAAAATTTATGGTTATTATCGCTTTTCGCGCAATATTTACTCGCTATTCAATTTATTTATGCAGAATTTTGACAAAAAAGACTTGGCCATCCTCAGAAGAATGCAAGCCGACAACTCTGTCGCTGTTGCGGACCTAGCCGAGGAGATCGGCCTGTCTGTTAACGCTTGCTGGCGTCGGGTACGACGCCTGCAGGATGAGGTGGTGACAAAGCAGGTGGCAATCCTTGCGCCTGAGACCTTTGGCTACGGCCTAACCGCCTTTGTTTCGGTACGAACCAATGAACACAACGAGGATTGGCTTGAGCTGTTTTCTCAGGGCATTAGCGAGATCAACGAAGTGGTGGAATTTTACCGGCTAAGTGGCCAGTACGATTACCTGCTGAAAATTCTCGCTAAAGACATTGCCGATTTTGACCGGGTCTATAAGCGCGTTATCAAGATCGCGCCCCTAAGCGATGTCACCTCGTCATTTGCCATGGAGCGGATAAAGTCTACGACGGCCCTACCCCTGTGACACGTTGCTTTTCGAGCTGTCTGTTAGGACGTTCTGCCCGGGCTTTTTCGCAGGTTTTTCTTTAATTTTTTCTGGGCGCTTTGTCTTGGCGCGTTTTTTTCGCGCTTGGCAGACCTCAGCGACCACTGCCGTCACGCCACGGCCCCGCCCTCGCTTGTGCAAACTACCTGTATTTTAAAGGCTAGCAATGGCCGGACTGGGGCCGCGTATCCCGCGGCGCAACGCGGCATGGGCAGGCACGACGGGCTGACCCTCCCGCAGATTGATCCACATTCGGTAGAGACTTCGCCGCTCTTCGGGGTCTGCAGAATCAAAGAATTTGTCCCGCCGATGCATAACTGCAAGGTTGTTGATAAACAGCATGTCGCCGGGCTGTTGCATAAAGGTCAGCTGCATCCCGGGCTGGTTGGCGACGCTCTCAATGCAGGTCAGCGCCGCGCGATCAGCGGCACTGAAGCCGCCTTGGGAAACCTCCGCCGCAATCTCCGCCAGCTGAATGTTCAGCCAAGTGCTCATTCGGCCTTCATGCCAAGCGAAAACTGGAATCTGGTTCTGCTGTACTTTGCCAAGATTCTTCGTGGACTCCGCATCACCCCTTTCTTTGCGGGAGTACAGCGAGTAACCACGCTTAAGCACCTGTAAATGCTCAGGATGATTGGCAAGCATTTCGTTGTAGATGGCAAACAGGCTAACCAACCCATTCATACCACCCTGAGGCGCTTGACGGATGCAACACATGGCAATGCAGTCGCCGCCATCACAGTGAAAGCGCAGTTCATCGTTACTCTCGTAGCCCCGGGTATCTCTGCCTCGCTCGGCGCCGGCAAATCGATCGGCCACAATGCTCAGCACCTCGCCCTTGGCGTTTTGCATCACCGGTTCGCCCACCCCTACCCCGAAGGCCCAGAACACCCGCCGCAGCTGCTCCACATCTGTGGCATCAGCCCCTCGGATCAGGGTGAAGCCTCTGCCCGAGGCAAGTTCTTGCTTAGCTTGGTTGATGAGCATTTGAACCTCTGCCGGGACCTTTGCTGCGGCGTCGGCGTGCAGCCACAGGTTGCTGTTGCTCGGTAGCTGGTCCGCTAACTGATTCAGCCCCTCTCGCTGCTGAGCCGACAGAGTCACTACCCAATCCGAGGCATCTTGCAATTGCTCGCCCCGCCATCCCCGCCGATCCAATATGGGCTCGCCCACAACATCATTCATCCGAATTTCCTCGCTATCCACACCACCGTCATTCGGGCTGGGAATCGTCTCGCACCATCACTCGATGGCACAGAATTTCGACTCCAAGTCCAATACCGCCAGCAACCGGCCAAAGCCAATGAACTGGCCAATCATCATACCCAGTTCCAGCACCTGCTCGTCGCTATAATGTTCTTTGAGCCGATCAAAGAATTCGTCATCCATGTTGTGATGGTCTGTGGCCAGACGATCGGCGTATTCCAGAGCCAAGGCTTCCTGCTCGCTAAAGCCCTGTAGTTCCCGGTCTAAATCCAGCCGGGCAATCTTATCTTCTGTCAAATCTCCTGCAGACTGCAGGAGTCGCACGTTTAGTCACGTAAAGCAGTCGTTATGCCGGGCTATTCTAAGCCGAACCATTTCGATCAATGCATCTGAGAGCGAATAGCCTTTACGGGCGGGCAGATAGAATTGGTTATAAGTTCGAAACAGTTCGCGACTGTGTGCCAACCCACGCATGGTTGATGTGTCGTGGCCCTGCGCTTCCATGTGTTCGGCGACCTTGCGAGAGTCTTCATCAAGTTCATGGTTTTCTAGTAGTCGGATGCGAGCCATGATTTCTCCTAGTTAAGCCGACGCGCCTGCATTCAAAGGTGCCGGACATGCTACTCCCTCTCCTCATCAGGTGCTGGCCTGACCGGCACCACAGCGTCAGAAGTTACTGCCCCAAACCAAGGAGCGCAAGGGTGGGACATCAAGGCCTGCAGTCGCAATGGATCGAAGAGCGATGAGCGTTTTACGAGCCAATGCCCGACACACTGGCCACACCAATAGCGAGATTTTGTTGATGAGTACTCTAGGATCCAGCGCCCCATTCCACTGCTACGGCTTAGCCTTGGCCAATGGCCCGATCCTTGGATTGTGGCGCTAAGGGAGCAGGACAGACTTAGCGCTAAAGGGTTTTCTGCCGGGGACTTAGCTTGGTAGGGTGGTTCTTTTGCAGCGAAGTACCTTGCCATGACCGATCTGATCCTCCACCAATACCCAGGTTCACCTTTTTCAGAAAAAATACGCAGCCTGTTTGGCTACAAACAACAGGCTTATCAGTCCGTCGAGATTCCGGTCATCATGCCCAAACCCGACCTTATGGCCTTAACCGGCGGCTATCGAAAAACTCCGGTGCTGCAGCACGGTGCGGATATTTATTGCGACACAGGGATTATTTGTCAGCTCATTGACCGGCTGTATCCCCAGAATTCCATCTATCCACAAGATCAAATTGCCCACCTCACAGCAGCGGCTCACTGGACTGACACCTTTTTGTTTAAAGCCAGCGTCGCCGTCGCCTTTCAGCCCAAGGCATTGGAAGCCAGCGATTTGTTTAGTGACCCAGCCGCTGCCGAGGCGTTCATGAAGGACCGAGCGGAGTTCAGCAAAGGCTCTACCGAACTTGGTATGGATCTAAGCGTTGCTCTTCCCCATTGGCTGCAGCATATGAGCAGACTGGAGCGGCAGCTGTCATCGTCCGAATTCCTCGGCGGCAGCTCTCCGAACATTCTGGATTTTTCCACCTATCACTGCTGCTGGTTTGTTTACAAAAACCAGGTGCTCAAGGGTGACTTAGCCCAGCTGCCAGCACTCGGGCACTGGATGGAGCGCATGGCGGCGTTCGGACACGGTCAGCCCACCAGCATCACTGGCGAAGCGGCGGTGACCGTCGCAAAAACCAGCAACCCTGAGGCCATCGCCGCGGATGGCGGCCAATCATCGGAACCCTTTGAGCGAGGCGAGCAGGTGGAAGTGATGGCGATCGACTACGGATTTCAACCCACCCGGGGCGAATTGGTCCTAGCGTCCGAGGATGAACTGGTTGTGAAGCGCATCGACGAACGCGCCGGCGAGGTCAACGTCCACTTTCCCCGGCTGGGTTTTCGAATGAACGGAATCCAGTAGCCGCGACCTGCGCTCGCCCCGAGCGCATGCACATTTCCCTTAAGCGCCGGGCACGCAACCGCAAAATGTGAGTGCGGGCCAGCCAAGGATCATCGGCGGGTGCAGAGTCCATGATCCTTTGGTAGCGTACGAGTTCCTATTTCAAGGCCCTATTCATGCTTAGCGAGCAAAAATACGCGTCCATCGGCACCAAAAAACACAATGGCAACTTCGTATGGACGCCGGTTTGGATGACCTTTGTCGAATCCAAAAATGCTTACTACCTGTTTTCCGCCGGCGCTGCAGGGAAGGTAAAACGCGTGCGCAATTATGCGGATATACAGGTCGCCCCATGCACAGTGTCGGGAAAGATCACCGGCCCCGCTGCCGGGGCAACAGCGTGGCTGGAAGACGATGAAGGCATCAGTACCCAGGCGTATCAGGCACTGCGAGCCAAATATGGTTGGCAGATGGCGGTCTTAGACTTCTTCAGCAAGCTCAGCGGCAACTACCACAAACGGCAATTGATTGGCTTTTCGTTATCAAACCCGGCTCACGGCGAAACAACGGCGAGCCCCTAGCCGCGCCCTACCCTGAGACCGAGTCGCCGTTGTTGGTGGCTGCACGCTGCTTTCGATACCCCGCCAATCCAATGAGCGCGCACCAAAGGGTCAGCCAAGCCAAATACACGGCCACATCCCCCAATGGGTTATAGATCTGCAGCAAAAAAGCGGTTCGGGCCACGATCCAAACCGCCCAGAAGACAACCAAGCGCGGAGTTTGGTCTAGCCCAAGGAAGAACCACCCAATGGTTCCCGTGATGCTCAAAGCCATCAGCTGAGCCAGCGGCACGGTGAAAATCCAAAACAGCTCCCCAGTGAGGTCTAAAGACATTGGCGCATAAGGCACGATGATGGAGATGAACAACAAATCCTCCAACACACCATTCACCAAGCCGATAAAAACCAAGCCCAGCCACATCAAGCTACTGCGTACATTGCGCACAGGAAGACTCCTAACTTACAAAGGACTAACTGCCACCCAAAATGGAACGAACTTCACTGAACACGGTTTTCCAGTCTGCTCTTGATCGGTATCCGGCTTCCGCCCACTTGGCCAAAATCTCGCCGTCCGGTGACACCAGCACCACACCGGGGTGAGGTATGCCGTAGGCAAAGGTGCCAGGGCCATATTCTTCGTTTCGAATCCCCCAAGCATCTACGTGCTGGCCATCAACATCTCGCAGCAGCGGATAGGCTAGCCCCCACTTAGCGTGGAACTGCTGGATGATTTCGGTTTCGTCGTAGGTCATGCCGCCAACGTTAACGCCAATGGCTTCGAATTTTTCTTGTAAATCACTCAGTTTCACGAACTGACGCATACAGAATGGTCACCAATCCACCGAACGATTGAACACAAACAGCAGACCTTTCGATCCCATCAGGGTGTCGAGATTTTGCACCTGACCATTCTGATCACTGGCCGACAGCAGCGGCACTGTCGTGCCCACGCTTGGACCCCAAGCAGCCGCGTAATCGGATTCAGCGAAGCTGAACTGAGCCATTGCGGCCAGCAGCGCGACTAGGGCGGCCCTTTGTACACCAGCGATCCATGTGAACCGCTTTGCGACGTTATTCATTGTCTCCCTCCTCAGCTATCCAGCGAGTTTCCGGCTCGGACTTTTTTCAACTTCAACGCGTTCTTTTCGGCTGAAGCTATCACCTTTTGCCGCGAGATAAAAAGCCCATCAACGGAACCCGGCGAACCAGATCACGCTTTTGATCGCAAGATGTCATCACAGCAGGGCCTCAAAACAAAACGCTGGGCATCTAGGCGAGCGCCATAACCTGAGTCGTTGACGGTTGACTAAGGTGCCTGCAGGGCGTTGTCGCCCACATGGGCCAGCATATCCGCGACCAGCAACGGCACCACATCATCAGGCAAGTTGTGACCCATGTTTTCGTAGACTTTGAATTGGGCACCGGGGATGGTCGCCGCGGTATACTCGCCGTGCTCTACGACTAACAACTGATCTTGGGCACCATGCAGAACCAGTGTGGGGGCAGTGATCTGACTCACGCGCTCAGTTCGGTCCCCGGCATTTAAGATCGCCGTCACCTGGTTCGGCAGTGCGCTGGTATAGAAACCTAGCTGCTCTAGACGTGCGGCTTCGTCTTCCGAGCTTTCATTCATATCGGACAGCGTATCCCGCTGAGCCCGACCTGGCGGTGGTAAGTGAGGTGCCCAGGTGGTGGACATAATAGAAACCAGCGACTGGGTTCTTTGTGGGTAATTGTAGGCAATTATCTGAGCGATCATGCCACCCATGGACGCCCCAATGATATGGGCACGCTGAATATCGAGTGCGTCCAACACCGCCACGGCATCGTCGGCCATAGAGGTCAAGGGATAGATCGATTTCACTTTCCAACCAATCTGATACTTCAGCAGTTGCCAACCCAGCCATAGCCGGCCTTTTGACGGAATACGTGACGACTCCCCTACATCTCGATTGTCGAGCAAAACCACACGATAACCTGCGTCCACGAGTCCTTGAATGATCTCCGGATTCCAAACCTTGTGAGAGGCTGAGAGGCCCATGATGATCAGTATGGGTTCTGCCTCGGAGTCGCCAACAACGCGATAAGCTATTTCCACCTCACCGTTTGTCGTTCGTGACATAGGGCCATCACGGTCGTAATCGGCCAGGGTCGCCCCACTAAAAAACAGCAGGCAGAACCAAAGCCAATGCCTAGCCGGAACCCTGAGACTGAACACTGGATGGCTGCCGACCTTCCGCATGGGGATCCCTTGTGATGTGGAAAGCTGGTGAGGTTTCCCTGATTGCATTGGATTTGCAAGGCAAAAAAACGTCCTGAGGCTGCCCTTCTGTGCGCTGGGTCAAACACCGCTATCAAAAAAATCCCGTGACTAAGGGTCAGCTTAACAGAGGAATATTTGTGACCTCGGGGATTGTAGATTAGTTGGACATGACTTAGCCTCGTAACAGAAGCTTTAATAATAAAAGTCTCGCTGAAAAGCTTCGCTCAAGCGAACGAAAACCTATCTCAAAAAAAGGATAAAAAAATGAAAAGGTTATTTGCTCTTTGTTCCGCAGCCCTCGTGACCCTAGCAGCTACCACCGTCCACGCCGATGACCATGCGGCACCGGCGAACATTGTCGGGTTTGTCTATAACATCAATGCCAGTGATCCAGCTGGTGTCGTTGGTGCCCTGACCGATTATTGGAACTCCCCAACCGGCAAAAAAAATCCCGCTACCGCAATTCTGCGTCAGAACGTGAGCAATGGTGATGACCCAAGCACGCACTCCATTGCCGTGATCTACACATCCACAGCGCAGATTGACGAAGCCAATGCTTTGAATAACGGCTCTGCAGACGCGCAGCGTTTTCGCGCAGCCATGAGCGAAGCAGCGTCGCTGACATCAGAAGCCATGTTCTTCAGCGCAGGGGTATCCTCTGGCAATCCGGCTATCGTACCGGCACCGGGTCGTTACACAATCAACACGGGTATCGCGGTTTCCGACCCAGCGGCCTACGTTGAAGCATGGCAAAAATACACTGCCGCGCTGGACAGCAGCAGTTCGGCAACCAATCTGTTTGTGCTCAATGGCTTGGGCCAGCAGGACGCCACTCACGCGGTCACGATATCCGCCAACAGCATGGCCGACCTGTTCCCTCAGAACCCAGCAGGACAGGCAGCCTTCGCTGAACTGATCGACTCGGTGAAGGACATTCGTACCGTCGAAAATCGAATGATCTACGTCGACCTTGCCATATTCGGTAACCAATAAGAAAAACGACTAGAACGGCATGGGGCCTTAACCATGCCGCTCTCTAACCCTGTTCGCGCAAGGCCTGTATGTACTGTTTGTCCAGGGAATACAGGGCCCTTGCGTATTCACGAACCCATATCCTCAGGAAACCTAATGAAAAAACTGCTTATTGCCCTAGCCTGCTTCGTGCCATTTGGCGCCATGGCGAACACCCCTGCACCGGTCATAGCCGAGATCTACGAATGCACCCTAAACGATGGTGTCAGCACCGCTGATATCGTTAACTTCGGCAGCAAAGAAGTCCGAAGTTTCACTCGCAAAAATAAGCTGCCAATGCACGCATATCTGTGGGAAGCGGTTGCCGTAAACGACCCATATAACGAGGCCGATGTACGATGGGTCAACTACTACCCCACATGGGGCGACTACTATGCATCTAACGAAGCTTTCAACACCAAGGGCGCCAAACTGGTGGAGAAGTTCTACTCCATGGTTACTTGCAACAAGCCGGTGATACTAGGATCTCAGATCCTCACCTCTGAGCTTGTGGTTGCCCAGAAAAAACCCATGGTCGCCTCGGTCTGCAATCTCAACGACGGCAAAACAACCGCAGATGGCGCAGCTTTCGTGGGTCAGCTTATTGGCATCGCCAGCAGCCAGCAGGACAGCGACATAGGTGCCAGCATCATGACACCGGTATTCGGCATCTCGGGCTTCGACTACGTGTCTACGATTTATGGCGCCACTGATGACATGGCAGGAATGATGGATTCGGTTCGAGATAGAACCCTACCCGCAGCCATGCAGTCCGCTGGTATGGCCCCGGTGGCAGAGTGTGTGAACGATCTACACGTGTCTCATCTGATGATTCAGCTGGGTCAGTAGGCCAGTAAAGAACTCATCTGATCTAGGCCGGCGCAACAGCCGGCCTTTTTATGGCATGCCTACTACCTCTCGATATTTCGATTCTCAACCGGTTTGCCCCCGGCTTTTTATATCAGTCATTTACTCCAGATAGTCCAAGCATCCGGTTTCCCGCAGCAGCTCGCGAAGCGCCGCACTGGGTTTCGCTTGGAGCAGCGATCTCAAACGCTGGAAACACTTCACCTGATACTTAAATGTCGGCTGCTGAAAGGCGCTACCGGCCAGTTCAACCCGAAGCTCATCGGCGCCGGACTCAGCGGCGCTGGCATTGGCCTGCAAAAACGGCAAGTAGTAACGAGCTGTAAATCTCAGCAGATCCGTTACCGCCTCTCGCATGCCGTCAAAGGAATGCCATTGGCCCTCGATACCGCTGCTGTCTTCAAGGCGGCGCACCCAGTCGTACACACTGGGTACCGTGTTACGCATGATCAACATGGGCGTATGGTCGCTGGCTAGGGTCTTCAGTTGCCCAAACAGGCCAAAGTCCGCCAGCGACGGCCGGGTGCCGAACAGATATTCGTCCCGGGTTGCAAAGGTATCCAGTATCTCCAGCAACTCATGAAAGCCCTGCTCGATGATGGGTTTGTTTTGGGGTGTGCATCCCACCAGGGGCATGCGTCCCACTTGTCGTTGACGAATGGCTTCTGCGGCCTTGGCAAGTGCCTCGCCCCGCAATCCCGGCGTGTTGTCGCTGATAATCTGGCGCGCACTGTACTGCTGATCGATTTCCAGATCCCAGCGGTAGTGGAACATCATCTTGGTCACCCACTCATCGGCCATGTCCTCAATCAGATAAGACAAAAATGCCATACCAGGATCGTCGGGAATTATTGAACGTTGACTGTGCCGCTCTTCCAGCATTAACGCCAAGGGCGTCGAGTCCACGTGCAAGCTGCCGTCTTCAGGAAGCTGCAAAATCGGAATCACCGGCGGGCCATCGTGTTTGATCTGGGCCCGGATAGCCGGGGTAATTTGCACCCAATCAAAGGGCAGTCTCCGGTAGTGGAGGATGCCTCGCATCTTCTGGGAATAGGGCGACCCGCCGCCCCCGTAGAGCCGATATCGTGTCATAGTGTCTGCAGCCTCAAGATAAAAGTACTCGTACTAAGAATGGCACTTGGTGGGCAGGTCCAGCGTGGGATTACGATCAAAGAAACCCACGGGTATCAGATGAAAACCGGTGTATTCCACCGGCATAACTGGCCAGTCTTCCGGCCGTGGCACATGGGTGAGGGCCACGGTATGCCACATCACCAGATCGCACTCGGCAATGTCTCGGTCGTTTTTGGTGTACTCAGGCAAGCCGCCACCGTCGTGCATGACCGTATGCGCCCCCGCCGCGCTGAACTCACCCTCCGTGTAGGGTGTAGCCCAAATATGATGCTTACCGAAAGCGCCCCGTCGGGCCACGGCAGATTCATCCGCTGCCAACAATGACGGCGAACCAACGGGCAACAGTTTGTAGGACACTGGCTGCCCCAGTCCGTTAATCGACCTGGGGTTCACCACTTTCCAATTGCGGCTGCGCTCAGGAGCGATGTTGCGCTTGGCCGACGATTCGTCGGTCAAATGGCGGGAAACGGATTGGAACTGGGTGCCGTCTGGGTTGGTATCACTGATGGGTAACACCTCGATCTGACTCTCATACAACGAGTTCGCGCCACCGTCTAAATCCCAGTCCAGACGGAAACAAAAAACGTGCTGGTGCACTGGCGAGGCCAGTCCTTCGGCGATCAATGGCGATTGGCTCGGGTTGTGCGTTTCTGCCGTCACCGCGCTGACGCCGACGATCCCAGTCAGCTTAATTTCCATTTGAATGGTGCCATCTAGGTATAGGTACCAGTAAAAGCCGTAGTCGTAATTACCGATGGTAAAGATCGAGCTGATGACTAAGCGACGGGAACGCCGTACCTCACTGGTTTGGGACTCGCTGTCGTAGTGTTTCCATTGAATACCGTAGTCTTCCTCGTGCATGCAGATGGCATTTTCTACGGACTTAACCTTGCCCTCCCAAGTCACCTGATGCACATCGAAATAGAAGATCTCACCCAAACAGTCGCAGCCCAGCTTCAAGGAATTGACCAACATGCCCATGTTGTATTCCGACGCATCCAGTACGTGTTTCCAGGAGTGCATGCTGTCGTTATCCCCGTAGGGAACGATCATTTCTGATAACGCAGCTCGATACAGTAGCGGCCGATCCTGCAGCGACAGCTGATGCAAGACCAAGCCGTGAACTGGATGCATGGACACAGAAAACTCATAGCCCTGCCACCTTACCCGATAGCCGTCCACCTCGAAGCTGGGGCCATCGGGCTGCACGATCTCAAGATCTTTCAAATCCTCCCGGGTGCTTTGCTGGTGGGCTGAATCAAAACGGCCAGAATTCGGCGGCATGGGTATCACCCCAGAGTCTTCCACCAAGACCACCTTTTGATCGGTTACATCCACGTGGCAAATCAGGCCATGAATGGGCCGAGCGTAGCCATTGTCCGTCGCGTCTTCTCGCAGGAACGCAATGCAGCGGACTGCCCGATGACCCTTAGGCACCTCGGCTACCGGATAGCCGCCAGCAGGCCAGGGATCAATTTGAATGCGCTTAAGATCTTCATCGGTATCACAGGGGATCCCTCGGGCCTTCACCGCCGCCAACCATTCGGGATGACTCTTGGTCAGCTGAATCGCCACACCCAGATCCAGATAGCCGTAAGGGGCTTGAGCCTCGTTGGGCAAGCGGTCCAGACGATCCACCTGTTTCTTCGTGAGATTAACTAAGACTTCGAATCCACCATCGGATCCGCTGTCGGTGCCCAAAAAACGTACTACTCGGTCTGCTGGTCGGCCAGCTTTTACGTCGGACTTTGCCGGCTCTTCAAGGCCCGATGAACAGAACACCGCACGCTCATCGTTATGAGTTTGGCGGAATATGGCGACAGCTTCTTGGATTTCTGCTGCCGAAAGAGGCTCAAAGGGGTTCGACATTCGGTCTCTCCTATTCTGATGTCTTCAAATCTTGGGCTCGACTCACTATTTAGCCTCTTTCCTTAGGACATCGCCAGCATCACCTGGCTGCCAAGAAAGATCAGGATACCGAGGCGTCCAGCGCTGCAGCCAACGAGGCTCGGTCAACAACATGACCCGTTCATCAACCCCATACTTTGCGGGATAGACACCTTCGGGCTCTAACGACTCCGCTTGGATCTGCCGCAAGGTTTGCTGTAGTCGAACAACCGTATCCAGACCAAGCTCCGGCAGACCCAAGACGTCATCGCGGTGAGCACCGAACACTCGTAACGTCGACCCGGTTGCAGCCCGCACGGTTTCGGTACCCTGCAGATAATCCCCTAGGTTGCTATTGGGCAAAAATCCGTACAGTTCCCCGGGATACAAAAAGTCCCCAGCGAATAAATAACCGGCTGTTTGGTCGTAGAGGGATATGGAGTCGTCAGTATGGCCGGGGGTATAGAGTACGAGCAGGCTTCGCCCACCTAGGTCGAGCCGGCCGTTGGGTTCCAGCCATTCGTTAATTTTTAGTGTGGGCAAGGGATATCCCTCAACCTGCCCGAAGTGCTCGGCACTGGAAAGAGGCAGTTGGTTATCTACGACCCGGGCCCTGAGATGAGGCAGATCCACTAAGGCCGTATTGTCAAAGACCACCTCGTTGCCAATGTGGTCGTAGTGCAGGTGAGATGGCACAAAGGTCACGGGCAGGTCCGTCAGGCTCTCTACCACATGCCGGATGTCGCGCTGACCCGTGCCGGCGTCGAAAAGCACAGCTCGCCTGTCTCCAACGATCAAGTAATTAAAGTTCTTTTGATAGTACCGCGGCTCACCGATAGCAAAGGTGTGCGCATCTATTGTGTGCACGGTGTAGTAGTCATCGAACCATAGGGCGTTGTCGCCTTCATCTTGGCGCGGCAGCAAAGCAGGCGGCCCGTCTTGAGTAATGGCATACACAAAGAGATTGGTTCGCTGATCGATCATTAGAAGCACCGCAGCCACTAGGCCCAAAACCGCCAACACAGCGCGTTTAATCGGCAGACCGGTACCCCTGGTTTTTTCAGCCGTCGCCTTCCCTTCCCGCATACCCTTCACCGCCGTTTTTCAGGTCATGTGTTGAGCTGCGGAGTAAGGCCCCGCAGCCACAGCCCTCGATCATGCGTCACAAAGGGAATTTGGCGCAACAGGCCAAATCCATGCAGATTCCGGTCCTTGGTCCTTGGTCCTTGGTCCTTCGTCCTTCGTCCTTCGTCCTTGGTGCTGGGTGCTGGGTGCTGGGTGCTGGGTGCTGGG
>JAYOVN010000036.1:0-20242 GCA_038151515.1 Gammaproteobacteria bacterium
CGTTTTCCGCATCCACCGTAATGGTGTCGCCGTCCTCGACCAAGGCAATGGGGCCACCCAAATGGGCCTCAGGGGTGACATGTCCAATCACGAAACCATGAGAGCCGCCGGAGAATCGCCCATCGGTGAGCAGGGCCACGTCTTGGGAAAGGCCGCGGCCGTTGATGGCGCTGGTGGGGCTGAGCATTTCACGCATACCTGGCCCGCCCTTGGGACCCTCGTAACGAACGATAACCACATCGCCTTTGACCACGGTGCCGTCCATGATCGCAGCCATAGCGGCTTCCTCACCGTGAAAGCATCGAGCTTTGCCGGTGAATGTCAGACCTTCGTGTCCGGTTATTTTTGCTACGGCACCTTTTGGGGCCAAGTTACCCCGCAGCACCACAAGGTGGCTGTCTTTTTTGATGGGATTAGAAAGAGGGCGAATAATTTTTTGCTCTGCTGGATAGTCCGCTACATCTGCCAGATTCTCTGCCATGGTTTTGCCGGTAACCGTCATGCAGTCCCCGTGCAGCAAGCCTTCCTGTAGCAAGGTTTTCATCAGCGGCAAGATGCCACCGATTTCGATGAGTTCGCTCATGGCATACACCCCCGCCGGACGCATATCTGCCAGTACCGGCACGCGCTTACCAACGCGACTAAAATCGTCGATGGACAAAGGAATGTTGGCTGCATGGGCAATGGCGAGCAAATGCAGTACCGCGTTGGTGGAGCCTTCCAGCGCAATGGTTAAGGTAATGGCGTTCTCGAAGGCCTCTCGGCTGAGAATATCGCTGGGTTTGATGCCGAGTTTGATCAGATTGCGCACTGCGGCGCCGGCATTGTAGCTGTCTTGCTTCTTGTCTTGGCTCACCGCGTTTTGCGCTGAGCTGCCGGGCAACGACAGACCCAGTGCCTCCATGGAAGACGCCATGGTGTTGGCCGTGTACATGCCGCCACAGGACCCCGGGCCGGGAATAGCTGTGGCTTCTACATCTTTCAGCTCGATATCAGATACGTTGCCAGCAGCATGACCGCCAACGGCTTCAAATACCGAGACAATGTCCCGACGTTCTTTGCCGGGCAAAATAGTGCCGCCATAAACAAAGACACTGGGTCGATCCATGCGAGCCATGGCCATGCCGCAGGCGGGCATGTTCTTGTCACAGCCGCCAATGGCCACGAAGCCGTCAAAACCTTGGGCGCCCACAACGGTTTCGATGGAGTCCGCGATGACTTCTCGCGAAACCAGCGAGTAGCGCATTCCCGGAGTGCCCATGGAAATACCGTCTGAAACGGTGATGGTGTTGAACAGCACTGACTTGGCACCGGCCTCATCTGCACCCATGGCGGCCGCTTCTGCCAGCTCGTTGATGTGCATGTTGCAGGGAGTCACCATGCTCCACGTGGAAGCAATGCCAATTTGTGGCTTGCTGAAATCTTCGGTGGTGAAGCCGGTGGGGTATAGCATGGCCCTGCTGGGGGCTTGCTCCACACCATCAACAACGATGGAGCTATAGGGGCGTTCGTCAGCCATGAAAGTTCCTTAAGTTATTCGGGGCGTCTACCCCAAGGATTTGAACAGCACTTTAGAGCCACGCTGCCAGTTGTAAAGCGATTGTTTGCTTTGGGGCAGCTCTTCAACGTTGCCGTTGCGAAAACCGCGCTCGACAAACCATTGTTGTGTTTGAGTGGTCAAAACAAAGAGATGCTGTGCACCCATTTCTCTGGCTCTTTGCTCGGCAGCGTTCAACAGATTACCGCCGATAGCCACGCCGGCATGGCCGCGCTGATACAGGTCGCTTACCGCAACGCAGGCCAGCTCAGCGTAATCTGCGTCAGGATACACAGCGCAGCAGCCGACAATGACACCGTCGACGTCCGCCACTAAGAACTGAGTGATTTCTTGCTCCAGCCGATCTCGGGAGCGTCGGACGAGGGCGCCGCTTTCTTCCAACGGTCGAATGATCTCTACAATATCGCCAACATCGTCCAAACCTGCAGGTCGGATCGGATGGGCGCGCTCTTCAACAACTTGGGTGCCGACACCGTCGGCGGTGAAGAGTTCTTGCAGCAAACCGCCGTCAGTCGCGAATGAAACCTGATGAGCCTTGGTCACACCAGCGCGCACCGCCCGTGCCATGGCTGCAAAGCGCAGGGCAGTGGTCGCCGTCAGGCCGGCTAGGTGTTGGTCCAGAGAGCTAGGCGTGACGGTTCCTTCTCTGGCGCCTTCGGCTGTGGACAGGTGAGTCGACTCATCAAAAAAGATGACCTTGTCCGCGTTCAACCCGATGCTGATATCAGCGGCAAGCTCCTCTGCGGCAAGATTGAAAACTTGGCCAGAGCTTGAGAATCCCAACGGCGATTGCAGCACGATGTTGCCCGCGTCCAGTAGGGTGCTGATTCGGTCCGCTGCCAAGTTGCGCAGTTGCCCGGTCAGCAGATGATCTACCCCATCAATCACCCCGATGGGTTTGGCGGTAACGAAGTTGCCGGATACCACGCTGATGTTCACGTTGTGTAATGGGGTGTTGGGCAGGCCAGTGGAAAACAAGCCCTCCAGCTGGCTGCGAAGCAAACCGTACAGGCCAGTGACTGTATCCATGTCTTGCGGGGCTGTAATTCGACGACTGTTGTGGGACTGAGAATTCGGCAGTGCCGCATCCAGTTGTGGCCGACCACCATGTACCAAGACCAGCCGCACACCCAGCACGTGCAGCAGTGCTAGATCATGGGCGATGTTGGTAGTGTTTGGATGGGCCAAGGCATCGCCGCCGAGAAAGACGACAAAAGTCTTGCCTCGGTGAGCACTGATGTAGGGTGTGGATCCCCGAAACCATTGAGAGTAATCGTTTGTTTCCATAAATCAGGCCAGACAAAAGCGCTCAATGACAGCGCGTAACGTGTTGGTTGCAGGGGCAAGCTGATCCTTGCTCAAATATTCATTCGGCTGATGGGCCTGATCAATGCTGCCAGGTCCCCAGACCACGGTTTCCATGCCTAGGGTCTGCATGAAGTGGGCTTCGGTGCCAAAAGCCACCGTACCGGGTTGATTACCGCTCAGGCTGCTCAATGCCTGTACAAGTGCCCCGTTTCGATCCGTCTGAAAGGGCGGGATCGGCGGATAGGCCTTTTTTAGCTGCAAGACAACACCCCGGTGTTCTACCGCTTTGTGAATGCGTTGTTCCAGTTCATTGTGCAGGTGTTCGGAATCCATGCCCGGCAGCAGGCGCAAATCGATCTGCAGCTCCGCGTGGCCGCAGATGCGGTTGGGGTTGTCGCCAGCGCGCATGCAGCCAAGGTTCATGGTGGGGATGTTCACGGCGAAGGCATCGTTTTGCTGGCTGGCGGCCAGCTCTTCCCGCAGTGTAATCAGTTCGCTCATCACCGCGTGCATGGCATCCAAGGCGTTGGCACCTAAGCTAGGGTCTGAAGAATGCCCGGACGCGCCCTCGATCTTAATGGTCATCATACTGATGCCTTTATGTGCAAAGACCGGCTGCATGGCAGTGGGTTCGCCGATAATCGCGAAGTCGGCCTTGGGTTTGCCAGACTCCAACAGATAGCGGCCGCCTGCCATGGAGGATTCTTCATCCGACGTTGCTACGATGGTTAGGGGCGCGCTGAGCTGCTTCTGGCTAAAGGTGGCGGCGGCCTCTAGGGCAACGGGAAAAAAACCTTTCATGTCACAGCTGCCTAAGCCGTAAAGGCGTTCTCCGTCATCCTTGATCGAGAAGGGGTCGCTGTTCCATAGCGCTTCGTCAAAGGGCACCGTGTCGGTGTGTCCCGCCAGCACCAAACCGCCTAGCCCATCATTGACACTGGTACCCAAGGTCGCGATTAAGTTGGCTTTATCCGGCCGGTTTGGCAGTGGCATGATCTCGGTTTGAAAACCCAAGCCGTCCAGCCAGTTAGCCAGGTGCTCGATCACGCGCAGGTTACTGCGGTCGATGTCTGGCGAAGTGGAGCTCACCGAGGGCTCTGCGACCAACTGGGTCAGCATCTCGTGAAACGTGGGAAGCAAGGAAACGTCCTAGAAGTCTAATGTTGGTTATTGTATGCCTAACCCTTGCGGTAAAACGAGTCCTCCCCTGGTGGTCGCGTTTTAAAGCGCCGGTGCATCCATAGGTACTGGTCCGGTACCTGACGCAAAGAGTCTTCCAGTTCGGCATTAAGGCGGGTGGCGTCCTCTTGAACATCCCCCTGGGCAAAATCTTTAAGTACCGGGCCAAAACGTAAGGTCCAAGTGCGGGTTGGTATATCCCGTGTTTGGTGGAGCATTAGAACCGGCGACTGATTACGCTCTGCCAATCGTGATGTCATGGTGATCGTCGCCGTCGGGATATTAAAAAAAGGCACGAACGTAGAGTGTTTGGGGCCATAGTCTTGGTCCGCCGCGTACCAGATTGCCCGGCCTTTTTTCAGCCGGTTGATGATTTGCCGCATATCACTTCGCTCCACAACACCATCGAAGTAGTGCCGGCGACCACGGGTTTGCAGCCATTCCCATACCGGGTTTTTGTTGCGCCGGTACATCACATCAAGGATACCGAGCGTCGCAAAAAACTGGCCGCCGATGTCGATGCAGGTGTAGTGAGCGCCCACCAACAGTACGCCTCGCCCTTCTTGGTGAGCGGCCAGCAGATGTTCTAGCCCCTCCACCTTGAAATGTTTCGACAAGTCTCGTTTTGGGTTCAGCCACGTCAGAGCGGTTTCCACTGTGCCGATACCGGTGTGAGTGAAGTTGCTGCGGACAAGGCGGTTTTGTTCTGCCTCGTCCAGTTCAGGAAAGCATCGGGCAATGTTCACTTGGGTGATATGCCGGCGTGATCGAGCGGCATAGAAGGCAACCCAGCCAATGGCCTTACCAATGGCGAAAATCCATGAAAGGGGCAGTCTGGCAACGACCCACATGACGATGACCGCAAGCCAAACCGGCCAATGAGCGGGCTTTAATAACGAGGGACGCTGAATTTGGGTGTCTTGCATCAACGGATAGTAGCGGTTTTGGTGCGTTCCCGCTAAGACTCCCAGAGTCTTGGGAGGCTCTGCTACCATAGTCCGTCGTTGAGAGAGGTCTGTGTGCTGCAATCCATTTTGAATAGCGTAGACGCGTTGTCCCCGGAAGACGGGCATGTTTTGGTGGTGGGCGATCTTTGGATGGATCAGGCCGAATGCCAGCAACTGCCCGGTAACTCCCGATCGATTTTCAATCAATGCGGCGCTGGCCTGTTGGCGTTGGGTGCAGTAGAGGAAGGCTACCGAACAACCCTTGCAGGATTTGTGGGTGATGATGATCTGGCGGCTGCCGTTGAGGCGAATTTCGCCAGCGCTGGGGTGGTCACAGATCTACTGCATATTCGAAGCTGGTCGACCTTTACCGAAGCGGCTCTTGATATAACTGCTAACGATGTAGCCGAAGACGCCAACGGCCGCGCTCTAAGGCGTCACAAGGATGAACGCGCGTTGCCGATTGATGGTATGAGCGAATACCAAGCCCACCTGCAAAACCGCGCAGAGCGCTATCTAAGAAATGCCAGCGCCATAGTGCTGGTGGATTATGATCTGGGCACCATCGCAGAACCTCGCGCGCTGACCTACACTGCCAACAAGCTAAACAAACCGTGTATTGCCATGCTGGGATATTCCGCTCAGGCCGAAAAATATCGTGATGTTCGCTGTTATGACACTACAGGACAGCGGTTAGAGACGGTTGTAAGCAGCGTTATTAATTCGTTGAAGGAACTCATCGGATGAAGGCAACCCTGTACTTTGGTTTGTGGATTTATCGCACCGCACTGATTGTAGCCATGCCCTTTATTTGCTTCCGGCTGTGGTGGCGAGGCCAAATGGACTCTACTTATCAATCTCGTTGGCGCGAGCGGTTCGGCTTTTACGATGCCTCCCTAACCAAGGGGCCGATTTGGTTTCATACGGTGTCTGCCGGGGAAACGATTGCCGCGGCTCCAACAATTCGCGCCATGGCGGATCTTTATCGCAGCGGTGACCCGGTAACGCCTTTCTTGGTCACCACCATGACGCCTACCGGAAGCTCTCAGGTCGCGTCGCTATTAGGCGACGTAGTGGAACATTGCTATGCCCCTTACGACTTTACCTTCGCGGTTCGACGTTTTTTGCGACATGTGCGCCCGAGAGCCTTGGTGCTGATGGAGACCGAGATTTGGCCCAACTTGATTCTAGAAGCAAAGGCTCACGGGATCCCGGTGATTCTCATGAACGCCCGGCTTTCGGAAAAATCTGCGCTTGGGTATCAGCGAATTGATTGGCTAGCCGCCCCGGTGTTCCAAGCGCTGGATCTGGTGGCCTGTCAGACGCCAGAACACGTGCAACGCTTTGCGAACTTAGGGGTAAACGGAGATCGTCTGCATCTTGTGGGTAATGTGAAATACGACTTGCAGGTGGACGCGGACATCGGCGAGCGGGCCCAGTCTCAGCGTCAGCGTTTGGGTATGGATGGCCGTCGTTGTTGGATTGCAGCCTCCACCCATCCCGGTGAGGAGGAACAGGTGCTGCGCGCCCACCAGCAGGCAAGCCGGCACGTGGCGAATCTAAGCTTGTTCCTAGCTCCCAGACACCCTCACCGATCCGCAGAGATCGAGCCGCTTTTGGACAAGGTTGTGGCAGAGCTGGGAGGCGACTGGTGTCTGTACAGCGAGTTTCTCGCATCGGCGAGTTCAGCAGGATCGCGGCCCTGGAGCATTATATTGATCGATCAAATGGGTGTGTTGATGCCCCTCTACCGCATGGCAGAGGTGGCCTTTGTCGGCGGCACCTTGGTGCCCAGAGGTGGCCACAATCCTATTGAACCTGCCAGCCTGCGAACTCCCGTCGTTGCCGGTCCCCACAATTTTAATTTCGCACAGGTGTACTCGGATTTAAACGCCGCAGGAGCATTGCGGCAGGTGACGACGGAAACCTTCGGAACGATCTTGCTGGAGTTGTTAAACGACGGTGCAAAGCGTCAGCAAATGGGCGCTTGCGGAGATGCTGTGGTTCGGGCGAATAAGGGCGCTATGCAGAGGGGTGTGGACTTGATCACACCCATTTTAGATACGGTGCGTTAGCCGTTTATCTCGTCGCCCTTGCCATGGACACGGTACGGACCACCGGATTGCCGTTGTCCATGAAGCTGTTCATCTCTTCCAAATCTGCCGCGTTTAGCAGGCCAGTTTGCTGCTTCAGCCGGAGTAGATTTAGTAGATAGGTGTAACGCGAATCTGCGTAGGCAAATTGAGAATCGTAAAGCCTTTGTTGAGCTTGAAGCACGTCGACAATATTTCGGGTGCCCACCTCGTAGCCGGTTTGAGTGGCTTCTAAAGCCGACTGAGACGAGCGAATGGCTTTTAGGCGAGCGCGCACCCGAGCCACATCGGTAGAAACGGACTTATACAAATTGCGGGTATTTCTGACCACAGTGCGTTGCTGATTCAGCAGCTGCTCTTTGGCTTGCTCAACTCGGGCTGAACCCTCCCGAACCCTGGAGGTAGTGCGCCCGCCCTGAAATACCGGGATGGTCATTTGCAGACCGTAGATAGTGGTCTCGCTATCCTCTGGGCTGAAGCTACGGGTCAGGGGATTGCCATTGTTGTTGTTGCTGTGCGTCACCGTCGCATCAACCGTGGGCAGGTGGTCAGACAATCGCGCTCGTTTGTCTTTGCGCGATGCGTCAAGCTGCTCTATTGCGGCCTTAATACCCAAATTCGTGGTCAGCGCGGCCCGAACCCAAGCTTCTTCGTCCATCGGGTCTGGGTTCACGACGGGCAGCTGCGCAGACAGGGTGGCTAACCGGTCATAGTCGCGACCAGTGAGAGTTCTCAACGTCTCAAAACTAATGTAGTGGTTGGTTTCGGCCTGAATCTGCCGTACCAAGGCGGCATCGAAAGCAGCTTGGGATTCCAAAACGTCGGTGATGGCAACCAAACCCACATCGAAGCGCTGCTGCACCTGTTCTAGCTGACGTTTTACTGCGGTGACTTCCGCATTGGTGGTGTCTAAGCGGTCCCGAGTGCGCAGGATGTTTAGATAGGCATCTGCCACCCGCACAATCAAATCCTGCTCTTGGGCCTCTAAGGCAAAAGACGATGCCGCGACAAAGGCCTTGGCGCTGCTGTAGCCAAACCAACTCGATAGGTTCAATACCGGCTGGCGCAGTTGGGCATTCCAGCTGTTGTCGTTGTAGCCGTCTTCCAGCACTTGGCTTTCGGGCGTATTAATCCCCGGTAACTTGGTCTCGGTTTTAGTGGTGCTGACATTGGCCACAACTGAAGGCAAAAGCACCGATCGCGCTTGAGGCACACGCTCTTTATCCGCCCGGTAGGAGGCACGCGCCGCGCCCACGGATGCATCGTTATCCTTAGCCGCCACAAAAACATCGACCAAATCCTCGGCGTATACCGACGATATGGACACTGCGGACAGAACAGCGATGGCCAGCAGGCGACGGACGGCAAAAAAAGACGTTTGGATCATCGACGGTTTTCCTATCTGCACCCGCTTCGTTGGGCGACACAAATTTAACGACAAACAAGAAGTATGCCTTTGTTGCCAGTGCAAGTAACGTGAAGTGCTTAGAGTTTCACAGGCCTTGTCCAAGCCTGCCAAAGCAATTGGTTCATGACACTGGTGTGTCGGGCTGGGTATAGTACCGCCCGCTAAACACGAAAAACCGAGACCGCCAGTGTCAGACAAACGCCCAGAGACAGATGCCGATATTCTTAGCCGCTCCACGGAGCTGAGCTACGACTTCGCCACGGGCGGTCAACAGCTTGGCCGCCGCTATCATCACGATTTGGCTGGACACATGGCCGAATGCGATACCAACTTCCTTCGACTTATGCAGCTGTTTCCTGCCATGCGCGATGAAGACTTCAAGTGTGTGATGTTGCTGCCAGGTGCCTCGGGTACGCGGGTGGAGCTCAACGTGCTCAAGCGTGGGCCTTATACCACCTTGCTGCAGTTGGCTCAGGTGCCCAAACAAGATTGGGGTAGCAGCCCGAACATGCGGATTCAGCTGTATCACGACACCAAGAGCGCTGAGGTAGTCGCCTATCAACATCAGTCCCGGTTCCACGGCGCCTACGAGTATCCCAACAAACGCATGCGCGCTCGGGACGAAAAAGAACAGCTCAATCGTTTTCTTGGCGAGTATTTGTCCCTGTGTCTGGCTGTGGGCATGAGTCCCGACCCTTTGAATTT
This sequence comes from Gammaproteobacteria bacterium, assembly GCA_038151515.1. Lineage (GTDB taxonomy): Bacteria > Pseudomonadota > Gammaproteobacteria > Pseudomonadales > Azotimanducaceae > UBA4421. The sequence continues at coordinate 9,199 of JAYOVN010000036.1, forward strand.
GCCAATGGTAGAAGCCTCGTCGAACGCATTCGGCGAGGAATCGGGCGACAAGGCACAGTAAAACTCAGTGCAGCGAACCCTGTTACACATCACAGACTGTCACCTCGTCCCCCTCGGCGAGGATCTGCAAGGCACCGACACCAACGCCACATTGAATCAAGTACTGGCTCAGGCTCTTGGCGAGCAAACTCCTGACGCCATAGTCGCCACCGGCGACTTGGTGCATTCCGGTGGCGTGGCGGTTTATCGTCAGTTTACGGCGGCGCTGGCGTCGGCGGGTGATGTGCCCTTGCTGTGTACCCCGGGCAACCACGATTTTCTGGCACCCATGATGGAAGCAGGCCTGCCAATGTCGACGCTTCAGGTGGGGCCGTGGTCTATTGTCGGCTTAGATTCTCACGAGGATGACACCCCCAAAGCCCTTGTGGATGAACAGCGCCGTCATGAGCTGGTGCGTCTTTGGCAGCAACAACAAACGCGGTTTGCCTTGCTAGCCACCCATCATCCGTTGCTTGCTATTGGCGCTCCTTGGCTGGATAAAGACCGAATCGAAGCGCCTGAAGCCCTGCTGGATAGTCTAATGGATGGCTTGATGGATCAGCGGGCACCAAGCTTTAGCGGCGCGATCTTCGGTCATGCTCATCAAGAGATTAATGCTCATTATCGAGGTGCGCCCTTGTTCGGCACGCCGTCTACCGCTTTTCAGTTTGCGCCCCGCAGTGAAACCTTCACCATGGGGAGTAAGATCCCGGGCTACCGCTGGCTGTGGCTTGAAGACGACGGCTCGGTGGCAAGCCAAGTGCGCTGGCTGGCCGATACACACACTCAAACCCGTTAACCTAGGCCCTCATTTATATGGCAGAAAAAACCTATTCAGCTGAATCCTTGCAGGTGCTATCCGGTCTTGAGCCGGTTCGCCGTCGACCGGGGATGTACACGGATACCACACGCCCAAACCACTTGGTTCAAGAGGTGGTGGATAACAGTGTGGACGAGGCCATTGCCGGCCACGCGGGTGAGATCGAGGTCTGCATCAACGCCGACGGCTCTATTGAAGTCATTGACGATGGCCGGGGTATGCCCGTGGATATTCACCCGGAGCATAAGGTGTCCGGTGTAGAGCTGATTCTTACGCGCCTGCACGCTGGCGGTAAGTTCGACAACGAAAACTACAATTTCTCCGGCGGTTTGCACGGGGTTGGGGTTTCCGTGGTTAACGCCTTGTCCGAGTTTTTGGAAGTAGAGGTTAAACGCGACGGCAACCTGTATCGGCAGCGCTACGAGCGTGGCGAGCCGGTGACCAAGTTGGAGCCGGTAGATACCGTCGGTAAGCGCAACACCGGTACAAGAGTCTGCTTTTTGCCCGAAGCTAAGTACTTCGATTCCTCTGCCTTGGCCATGGGTCGGCTGCGGCACCTGCTGCGAGCTAAGGCTGTGCTGTGTCCGGGTTTGCGCATGAGCCTGTCTGTGGAAGCAAAGCCAGAAGAAAACGAAAGTTGGTTGTTTGAGGACGGTTTGCGTCAGTATTTAGAAGCGGCGGTAGGCGATGCGGAATGTGTACCGCAAGCCACCATCATGCATCAGGCCAAGGGCAATGCCGAGGCGGTGGAGTACGCCCTGAAATGGGTGGCGGAAGGTTCTGCGCCCATCACCGAAAGTTATGTGAACCTAATACCCACCGCCCAAGGTGGTACCCACGTCAACGGTCTGCGTTCCGGCTTAATCGATGCCCTGAAAGAGTTTTGCGAGTTCCGTGACCTGCTGCCCCGAGGAGTGAAAATCACCGGTGACGATATATGGGATCAGTGCAGCTATGTCCTTAGCGTCAAGTTGTTGGATCCGCAGTTTGCCGGCCAGACTAAGGAACGATTGTCCTCCCGCCAGTCGGCGGTGTTTGTATCCGGGGTTGCCAAGGACGCGTTCAGCCTGTGGTTGAACGAGCATGCCAGCGAAGGCGAAAAAATCGCGGAGATGGCCATTGGCAATGCCCAGCGACGTTTGAACGCGGCGAAGAAAGTTGCTCGCAAGCGTGTAACGTCCGGGCCTGCTCTGCCGGGTAAGCTGGCGGACTGTTCCGGCCAAGACGCCAGTCGGGCGGAGCTGTTTCTGGTGGAAGGTGATTCCGCTGGTGGCTCGGCTAAGCAGGCTCGAGACCGGGAGTTTCAGGCCATCATGCCCCTGCGCGGAAAGATCCTGAACACTTGGGAGGTGGATGCCAATCAGGTGCTGGCTTCCCAAGAAGTACACGACATCGCCTTGGCCATTGGCGTGGATCCCGCCAGCGAGGACCTTACAGGTCTGCGTTACGACAAGGTGTGTATCTTGGCCGACGCAGATTCCGACGGACTGCACATTGCCACCCTGCTCTGCGCCCTGTTCGTTAAACATTTCCGTGCCCTGGTTAATGCCGGGCATGTCTATGTGGCCATGCCGCCCCTTTATCGCATCGACGTGGGCAAGGAAGTGTTCTATGCCTTGGATGAAACCGAAAAAGACGCGGTGCTAACCCGCATGGCAGAAGAGAAGAAGCGGACCACGCCGTCGGTGCAGCGTTTTAAAGGCTTGGGTGAGATGAATCCCGCCCAGCTGCGCGAAACCACCATTCATCCTGATACCCGGCGCTTGGTCCGGCTAACCGCAGACCAAGGGCGCAAAACCGACGACATGATGGACATGCTGCTGGCGAAAAAGCGGGCGCCGGATCGTCGCGCGTGGCTGGAAAAGAAAGGCGATCAGGCAGTGCTCGACTAGGCTTCAGAATAAAACAGCAATAAAAGAGCGGTGCGAGAGCGGTAAAAACGCAGCTTGAACCCAACGAATTGAACAAAGAAAGATACAGGCATATTTCCCATGGATGATGAAATCCAATCCTCGCCCTCCGAAGGCGATGCTTCCGAGTCGATGTCTCTGGCGACCTATACCGAGCGCGCCTATCTGGACTACTCCATGTACGTCATTAACGACCGGGCGTTGCCCCACATCGCCGACGGCCTAAAGCCTGTCCAGCGCCGCATCATTTACGCCATGAGCGAGCTGGGCCTGAACAACCAAGCTAAGTACGCCAAGTCCGCTCGTACCGTGGGCGATGTGTTGGGCAAGTTTCATCCCCATGGTGACAGTGCTTGCTACGAGGCCATGGTACTCATGGCTCAGTCCTTTTCCTTTCGCTACCCCATGGTGGACGGACAGGGCAACTGGGGTGCGCCGGACGACCCGAAATCCTTTGCGGCCATGCGCTACACCGAAGCGCGGCTGTCCCGCTACGCGGAACTGCTGCTCAGTGAAGCCAAGCAGGGCACCGTGGACTACAGCCCGAATTTCGACGGCAGCGTTAAAGAACCCAAGCTGTTACCTGCTCAGGCACCCTTTGTGTTGCTCAACGGCAGCACGGGCATCGCTGTGGGTATGGCCACAGATATACCACCTCACAACCTTAATGAAGTGGTTAGCGCCTGCATTCACTTGCTCGACAGTCCCAAGGCGACCACCGCAGACCTTATGACCCACATCAAGGGTCCAGACTACCCAACCGAAGCTCAGGTCATTACACCGGTGGCGGATATACAGGCGCTTTACGAAAGCGGGCGGGGCAGTATCAAGGCCCGGGCTGTGTATCACCGGGAAGGGCCGGAGGTGGTGATTACGGCTCTGCCGCATCAGGTATCGCCGGCCAAGGTGCTGGAACAAGTTGCCCAGCAAATGAACGCAAAAAAGCTGCCCATGCTGGTGGATCTACGGGACGAGTCTGATCACGAAAACCCCACCCGCTTGGTGTTTGTGCCGCGATCAAATCGTATCGACTACGACCGGCTGATGAGCCACCTGTTTGCCACCACGGATCTGGAGCGAAGTTATCGGGTCAATTTGAACATCATCGGGTTGGATCACCGTCCCGAGGTGAAAGGTCTGGTCGGTATATTGAAGGAATGGCTGAAATACCGGTTGGATGTTGTAACCCGCCGCTTGAATTTCCGGCTGGAAAAAATCAACGACCGGCTGCACATCCTCGATGGCCTGCTCATCGCCTATCTGGATCTGGACGAAGTCATCCGTATTATTCGTGAGGAAGACGAGCCTCGCGTCGCGTTGATGAAACGCTTTGGCCTCAGCGAAATTCAGGCCAACGCCATTTTGGATTTGCGCCTGCGCAATCTGGCCAAGCTGGAAGAAATGAAGCTTCGCGGCGAGAAAGACGAGCTGGAAGCGGAAAAAGCCGATCTAGAAAAAACCCTCGGCTCAAAGGCTCGCATGCAAACGCTGATCAAGAAAGAGCTGCTTGCGGTAGCTGCGGATTACGGCGATGACCGGCGCACGCCGCTCATGGAAGCGGAGGAATCTCAGGCCTTCAGCGAAGAAGACCTGATGACTAACGACCCCATCACCGTTGTGCTGTCGACCAAGGGCTGGGTGCGCGCCGCCAAGGGCCACGATGTAAAACCCCATGAATTGAACTACCGCACCGGCGATGAATTTGCCCAAGCCGCCAAGGGTCGGAGCAACGATGTGCTGGTTTTCCTCGACTCAGACGGGCGCAGCTACAACGCTGCAGCCCACACCCTGCCATCGGCTCGGGGCCAAGGTGAACCCCTGTCCGGTCGCTTCAAGGCGAAAAACGATGCGCGCTTTGTTGGCGTGCTGATGGGCAATGCCGACGCCAAGGTGCTGTTGGTATCCAATGCAGGGTTCGGCTTTGTGGGAACGCTCAGCGAAATGGTCACAAAGAACAAAGCAGGTAAGGCGTGTTTGAGTGTGCCTTCCGGAGGCTACGCGCTGCCGCCGCTGTTGATTGATCCTGCCCTGCACGCCTCGGATGACGCTCAGGTGGCCGCGGTCACCAATCAAGGCCGCTTACTGGTATTTGCCTTGAAAGACCTGCCAGAGCTAGCCAGAGGCAAGGGCAATAAACTTTTGAACGTGCCTTCGGCAGCCTTTAAGTCCGGTGAAGAAGAACTGGTGGGCGCCGTGGCCTTGGGCGAAAAAGACGAGTTGCTGGTGCACGCCGGTCAGCGGCACTTGCGGCTTAAGTCCAAGGATCTTGAGAACTACATCGGTGAACGCGCCCGTCGGGGCCGTAAGTTACCCCGGGGCTTTCAGAAGGTAGAGCGGTTGTCGGTGGAATAGAGGCGTCGGACGATCCAGCGCCTCTACTCACCAGTTTCGGCTTAGGCTGGACGATGAATGCCGCAGATTTTATGGCCATCTGGGTCGAGGAAATAGCACAGGTACATTAGGCCCATGTTGCCCTCTCGAGGTCCCGGTGGTTCTTCGGACGTGGTACCGCCATTGGCCACAGCAACGTCATGAAACTCTTGCAGTTGCTCGGGCGAATCGCAGATAAAGCCGATAGTGGAGCCATTGGCTACCGTTGCAGGCTGGCCGTTGATTGGCTCGGAAACGCTAAAGGTTGAGCCATTATGCGCGTAGAACAGTCTGGTTTGTCCGGTGTCGTTAACGTGCTCCATGGCAGGGCCAGCCCCTAAAACGCCAAGAACAGCGTCGTAAAATTGCTTGGTTTTTTGGATGTCGTTAGCGCCAATCATGACGTGATTCAGCATGGTTTATCTCCTCTCGTGATGAAAACTGTTGGGAAGCCTAGACCCTTCGCCGGACTAAAGCTAGCCGCCGAGGTTAAAGCCCAGTATCACCTGGGCTTGTTCGGTAATCAGAGTCTGCTGCTCTTGGGGAAGGGCGACCACGCTATAAAAAGCCGCTTCAGGTGCAAGGTCTTCCAGTATGGGATGAGCAAAGGTCGTTGCCCACTGCCGCTGATCTTCGCTCAGCTCTTCAAACACCTCTTCAGTCATCAGGGCGGTGTCTGCCTTGGCCAAAGACGCCAAAGTTAAGTTCTGCTCCAAGTGTGTAATGTCCTCCAGCGTACTAGTGGATATGGACATTGCCTCAGCTGGATCCTTGGGGCTAATCACGGTTGATAGCATGCAGCGGAATTCCCCTTGGGTTTCGTACTCCGTCAGTAACCGCTGAAGCAAAAAAGAGGCGTACAGGGCGTTTAGGCTGCTGGCTTCGGCTTTGCTAATAAGTAGGGCAAGGCCTCGATCCTGCAGCGTCAGCGCGAACCCCGGATATAGGGCGCACACTTCCCGGCCCATGGTCAGCGCGTCTTCAATGGCCTGCAGCTGCTCTTGCTGATTCAAACTTCGCTGGTTGTGTAGCTTTACAGTTAGCAGATAGGCGGGTTGCTCTTGGGTAGGTTCATTAGGCACCGAGACGATGGGCAGAGAGCGGTTTCCGCGAGTACTGAATTGAATCACCATGACGGTAATCGGTGGTGTTAGCAGCAGAGTCAGCAGAGAAAGAAGTAAAAGACTCCAAGGAATGGCCGGCGCGAATACATCACGTGCAAGAATGACCGTTACCGCACCGCTGGGTGTATCGTCGATGGTTGCTTGGGCACGGTAGTCCGCATCAGACCGCTGTACTCCGCTCAGGGCCATAAGCTCATCATCGGCGTCGTAAAACGCGATCCCCGCAACCTCTTCGAGGCTGGTTAGTCGGTTGGCGATCACCGTCAGCGTGATACGTTGCTTGTTCAGCAACTGTGGCGCGGTGGTGTCTGCCAGCGTCGTAGCCAAGGCTTGCCCGTAGCGATCCATTTCGTCTTGTCCGTTCGGACGTTCAAACCAGATGGCGAGCAGACACAGGGCAGAAATTGCTGTGGCAATGGCTGCGGCGGGCAAGGTTACCCGGCTGGCTCGAAACTTGGTGCGAAAGCGTTTTAGTGGACCCACGAGTACCGCCGAGCAGTCGGGCCAGGACTTACACCAAACACTGCACAGTCGCGTCGTTTGAAACGAAAGATTACGTGCATGTGGATAAGCGCCTTAAACAGGTTGCAGGGTTGCCGAGCGCTAAATTAACACAAAGTGGGCAAACCGATCCTTCTCCCGTTGCAGTTGGGCCGTTAAACTACTGGTTCTAGAACGTTGCAAGGTTAGTCACTTGGCCGATCAGATTATGCTCGTGAGTATCTCCGGCCAAGACAAGCCAGGGCTAATGTCGGCGCTAATGGCAATCTGCGCAGATCACGGTGCCCAGCTTCTGGATATGGGCCAAGCGGTTATTCACGACGAGTTGGCACTGGGTCTGCTGGTGTCGTCGTCTCAGCCTGAGGCGCTCAGCCAAGCCATTGCCGCGCGGTGCGAGCAAACCCAATCTTCCCTGAGGCTGGAACGGGTGGATGCCGCGGACTACGGTTCATGGTCGAAGACCATTTTTAAGAGTCCGCTCATTCTTACCTTGCTAACCGGAGGCAGCGCCGCTGACCCGTTGCTAGCGGTTAGTACACTGACCCACCAATACCAAATGAACATTGATACGGTTCGCCGGCTGACCAAGCCTCGATCTTTGTCTGAGGACACAGATCAGCGATTTGGCGTCGAGATGCGGCTCAGGGGCGAACTGGAAAACAGCGCCGAGTTTCAGGCAGAGCTGCTGAAGCTGGCAGATCGCAGCGGCTTCGACGTCAGCCTGCAGCGGGATTCGGTATTTCGGCGCAACCGCCGCCTTGTCGCCTTCGATATGGACTCCACCTTGATCGCCGAAGAGGTGATGGACGAGCTTGCCAAACGTCATGGGGTGGGCGACCAAGTAGTGGCCATAACCGATGCGGCCATGGCCGGCGAACTGGATTTTAAAGAAAGCTTCAGACAGCGGGCCGCGCTGCTGGAAGGCATGCCATTGGCCGTGCTTCACGAGGTGGCGGAGTCCGTGGCCTTAAACACCGGCGCTCGTCGGCTGATCAAGGCGTTAAAACACTTTGGTTACACCATTGCCGTGTTCTCCGGGGGGTTTCAGTATGTAGGTGAGTATCTGCAGCGCCAACTGGGCATCGACTATGTTTACGCCAACCAGCTGGAAGTCATCGACGGGGTCATGAGCGGCAAAGTGCTCGGGGACATTGTGGACGCTCAAGGCAAGGCAGACCTGCTTCGGGACATTGCGGGCAAAGAAGGCATCTCCCTAGCTCAAACCATAGCCGTGGGCGACGGCGCCAATGACCTACCCATGTTGCAGCAAGCGGGCCTAGGCGTTGCCTACCATGCCAAGACCATTGTGCGAGCGAGCGCCAAACACTCGATCTCTAACTTCGGTTTGGACGCGATTTTGTATTTGATCGGTTTCAGTGACTTGGATGTGGAGCAGGCGCTGACCAGCGATTCTTAGCCTAATAAGCCAAGAACCCAAGGGGCATGGCTGTGCTAGCGCCTATTTGCCTGACCACTGGGGCTTTCGTTTTTCTGCAAAAGCTTTCGGGCCTTCTTGAGCATCAACCGAGCGCCGCCACTGGTAAAAGCAGGGATATGCCTCTTGGGCCGCCATGGCAGCCTGAAGGCCGCCTTCATCCAAGCCTTTTAGCATGGCCTCTTTGGAGGCTTGAATTGCCAAGGGTGCTCCGGCAAGAATTTTTTCGCACCATTGGGACACGGCAGTGTCCAAGTCTTCGTTACCGACCACTTGGGTAACGAAACCCATGCGCTGACCTTCGTTTGCGCTGACTCGCTCCGCACTCAGTACTAGCCCCATCGCTTGCTTCAGTCCTATTTGTCGAGCAAGTCGGTGAAGACCACCGCCTAGGGCAACGGCGCCAACTAGGGGTTCGGGCAAGCCGAATGCGGATCGCTCTGTGGCAATGATCAGATCGCATGCCAGTGCAATTTCAAATCCACCCCCGAGCGCGAAGCCGTCTACCGCAGCAATAACCGGCTTGTTCAAATCGAACCGCTCGATTAATCCAGCGTATCCGTGTTCCGGATAACTGGCGTGGCGGCCTTGTGCGGCAATGGATTTCAGATCGCTGCCAGCACAGAATGCTTTATCACCGGCGCCGTCGATGACGCAAAGATACTGTCTTTCGTCGCCAGCGAACTCATTGAAGGCGCTCTCTAGTTCGTCGTGCATGGGTGCATGAAGTGCGTTCATCACCTCAGGCCGGTTAAGGGTTATTCGAGTGATGTGGTTTGCACAAGTAACGGTAATGTACTGATAGCTCAAAGTATTCTCCGATCTGCGCTGAGGCATTCTGATAGTTACAATGTTGAGCATATTAGCGCGAATGCTGAGCAGAGATAGGCCTCAGCGAGACAAGGACCAAAGAGCAGGGTCTAGACTGGCGGTAGGGTTTTTGCAGGTAAGGGAATCAATATGTTTTCTGATGGCGACAAATTAGCACTTCAGGAAAATGGCTTTTGTATTTTGCCTCAGGTGCTCGATGCACGGGCGTTGGAGCAGGCTCGTAAGAGCCTGAACAACGCCGCAGAAGAAAGCCGTCGCCGAGGTGTTCCGACCTATATCAGCGATCTCGATCCAAATGACGCAAACGTTCGTGTATTCAATCTACTTGATCTTGATCCGCTATTTGCCGAACTGATCGCCCACCCATCAGCGATTGAAGCGGTTCGCTGGCTGCTCGAAGACGACTTCATTATTTCTAATTTCACCGCGAACATCGCTAAGCCCGGAAGCCGCTCGATGGCTGTGCATTCGGATCTAGCCATCGTGATCCCGGAGCCGTGGCATGCACCGTGGAGCGTAAACGTGATTTGGTGTTTGGATGATGTGTATGCGGATAACGGGGCTACCCTTTATTTGCCAGGCAGTCATCGGTTTGAACGCGCAAAAGATTTACCCGCAAACCCCAAGCAAGCCATGGTGCCCTTCGAGGCCGAGGCGGGCAGCATAATTATTATGGAGGGGCGGCTATGGCACACATCCGGAGAGAACCGAACCCAAGCGCAAGACAGGGCCTTACTGTTTGGTTACTACGTCCGATCGTTTATACGGCCTCAGTGGAATTTCAATGTGGGCTTGGCCGAGACAACCAAGGCCCAGTTAAGCCCTGAGCTACGGCGCTGGTTGGGTCTGGGTTTGACGGCGAACGTCAAAACACTGGGTGGGATCGACTAAAGCGGTGCGCTTGCCAAGTACCCTATTGTCCTAAAAGACCGTATAGCCTCCATCCACAGTAACCTCTTGGCCGGTGTGGAAAGTCAACGAAGTGTCTGCTAAGAACGCACCCACCCCGCGAAACTCGCTGGGGTCTGCCCAGCGTCGCACTGGGGTGCGCTTGGTGGTCACCGTGCGGAAGGTGTCATTCTCATAGCCACCGGAAGCCAGGTCGGTTTTAGTCCAGCCCGGTAGCAGGGAGTTCACCCGAATGTTGTGGCGTGCAAGGCCCACGGCGAGGGCGCGTACCAAGCCATTTAAACCGGTTTTTGCCGTACCGTATGCCTCGTTGCCTGCGGCGCCGTGAATGGCCGAGGTGGATGAAACGGCCACCAAACTGCCGCCTTCGCCTTGTTCGATAAGAACCTTGGCAGCTTCTCGCAGTGTTAGGAAAACGCCGTCCAAGTTAATGGCCATAACCTCTCGCCAGTCCGCTAAGGACATATCCACAAAAGACTTGCCGGTACCGCCGCGGCCAGCGTTGGCAAACAAGCCATCCAAGCGGCCAAAGTCATCGGTAGTACGCTTCATGCATTCAATAATCTGACCTTCATCACCAACGTCGCACAGGTAAGCCCGGTTGTTGGTTCCTGCCTCGTTGAGCTTCGCCAGGGCCTCTGCGTTCTTAGCCTCATTCCGCCCCCAAACCGCTACGGATCCACCGGCAGCCGCAATACCCTCTGCCATGCCAAGGCCAATCCCGCCGTTGCCGCCGGTAATGATAAAAACTTTGTTGGTTAGATCTGTCATAGCACTTCCTAAAATTAGACGTGATGTGGCACGCGGTTGCGAACCTGCCCATGCCCTTACCGGCTTTCGCAAGATGAGTCGCCGAGATTGACTAGTGTAATCCTGTGCAAGGCCTTGGGCCACGCAGAGTTGGTTACCCCTAGCTCCCGCAGTGAGAACTGGGTTTGAACCGATTTGCCATTGGGCTAGTGTGGGAGGGTTCGCAGAAAACCGTGGTGCTAAAGGCGGGTAGGAAAGGCGGGTAGGAAAGGCGGGTAGGAAAGGCCGGTAGGAAAGGCCGGTAGGAAAGGTTGGTAGAAAAGGCTGGCAGAAAAGGCCGTAATAAAGCGCCGGA
>JAYOVN010000037.1:0-20145 GCA_038151515.1 Gammaproteobacteria bacterium
AACCAAGTCCGCCCTATTCGCATATAAAAAAAGGGCCTAAAGGCCCTTTTTTATATGGCGGAGAGAGAGGGATTCGAACCCTCGATAGGGGATTAACCTATACTCCCTTAGCAGGGGAGCGCCTTCAGCCACTCGGCCACCTCTCCGGGAGGCGTCATTGTATCTCACTCCCTAGGGGTGTTGTCGACACCTCTTCTACTCTCAGCCGAAATTAAGACTAAAAGTTCGCCAAATACTTAAACATCTTGGCCCACTTGCCACAAAGTTTGGCGCTGTTGGGTATACGTTCAGGTTCAGGTTTGCAGCGGCATCATCAGATCTGGTCGGTCGGTAAAAATTCCAGCAACCCCCAACTGTTTTAATTGTTTTGCTTGCCCGGGCTCGTTTACGGTGTAGACCATAACTGGATAGCCTGCATGTTGGCAGGCCTCAACAAAATCTTCGCTTACCATGGACTGACCTACATTGATGCAGGTTGCGCCAAAGGCTATTGCGGTATCTAAAATCGAGCTTCGATGTCGGTGGAACAATGGGGCCACGGGACGGTTCGGCGCCAGTGCTCGAAACTCTGCCAGTTCCTGATGATCAAAAGACGAAACCAAAATGCGCTGATTTGGCCTTCTTTCTAGCAGTGCAGCCGTGGGTGCGGCGGTGCCAGTGCCTTTGAGTTCGATGTTTAGCCACGTTTCCGGTGAGCTGTCGAGCAATGCGATGACGTCCGTCAGCAGGGGTACGCCATAACCGTTCCCGGCGTCCAGCGCTGCTAACTCTTCGACGGTGAAGTCAGCGACTGAGCCGCTTGCGTTAGTTGTGCGATTCACCTTGGCGTCGTGAATCACGCAGAGGTGTGTCCGTCCTTGGACGTCTTTGACGCAATGAACGTCCAGCTCAATTCCGCGGCAACCCAGTTGCACCGCTTGTTGAAAACTGGGCATTGTATTTTCCGGGGCCAAACCTGCGGCGCCCCGATGACCGAAAACGGCGAAGCTCTGAAACAATAGATGACTAGTATTCATGTGTAACTTGCATGGAGCCATGAGGCTTAGAGCGCTAGACTAGCCGTTATGAGTTATGAAGTTCTAGCACGAAAGTTGCGTCCATCCGGTTTTGCCTCCTTAGTAGGGCAAGACCATGTTGTTCGCGCGCTGACTCATGCACTGGATCATGACCGTCTGCATCACGCCTATTTGTTTACGGGTACCAGGGGCGTAGGAAAAACCACAATCGCGCGTATCTTGGCGAAAAGCCTGAACTGTGAGCAGGGAGTTAGCGCTTCTCCTTGCGGCCAGTGCTCGATTTGTACCGAAGTGAAAGAAAATCGGTTTATCGATCTAATCGAAGTGGATGCTGCGTCCCGCACCGGTGTTGACGATACGCGAGAGTTACTGGAAAACGCTCAATACATGCCCACCCGCGGACGCTACAAAGTCTATCTAATCGACGAAGTGCACATGCTCTCTATTGCCAGCTTCAACGCATTGCTAAAAACCCTAGAAGAGCCACCGGAGCATGTGAAGTTTTTACTGGCCACTACAGATCCGAAGAAAGTGCCAGTGACGGTACTATCCCGGTGTTTGCAGTTTCAGCTGAAGAATATTTCCGCCCAAACCATTGCTGATTACATTGCCGGTGTGCTCGTCGAAGAGGCTGTATCCTTTGAGCGAGAAGCGTTGGATGTTATCGCGCGTTCGGCTCAGGGCAGTATGCGCGATGCCTTGAGTCTGACTGATCAAGCTATCGCCTTTGGCCAAGGAACGCTCAAACAAGCCGACGTAACCGAAATGCTGGGCGTAGTGGGGCGCAACGAAATCGAAGCCTTGATGGCCGCATTGCAGAGCGGCGAAGCCACCGCCTTGCTCGGGCTGAGCGCAGAGCTTGCCGAGCGCAATGCGGATTTTGCCGATGTGTTAACGGGACTCATGGAAGCTCTGCACGACGCATCCGTGGCTATTGCAACTCAGCAGGCTCAAGGGCCTTTTTTGCCCGACGAACTGCAGCTTTATTATCAGATCGCTTTGATGGGGTTGCGGGACTTGCCCATTGCTCCGGATCCACGCAGTGGTTTCGAAATGACCCTACTGCGGATGCTGGCCTTTACGCCTGAGCGTGACGGCACCGTGGCACCGCGTACCCCCAGCGCTCAGTCCGGCCAGTCTGAGTCGTCAGGGGAAGCGCTTGCAGGACAACAGTCTCAATCCGTTACAGGCGACGAGGTCGCAACGCAATCGGAGTCGGATCAACAAACGGGTGTACAGCAGGCTAAAAAGGTGTCCCATGGCCATTCTCAAGAGGCCTCGGTGTTAGAGACCTTAGTGCCGGGGACATCAGCTGGGTCCGAGCAAATCCTGAATGAAGGCCCAACACTTGGCGCTGAGACAAAACAGCAGGCCAAGGATGATGCAACTCACCATGAACCTGTGGCCAAGCCGGCGGTAGAAGAGCGTGCGGTAGCGCGCACTGAAGCGGGGTCCGGGGCTGGCAGTTTCACCTCCGCTGATGCAGACACCTTGGAGCGCTGGTATGCCATGGTCGCGGGATTAAATATGGGTGGCGTGGCAAAAATGATTGCCGAGCACTCGGTGCCCGAGTTTTTGGATCAAACCAGTGTTCATCTGGTCTTGAGCGCTAAGCACGATACGTTGTTGAGCGACGCCCAGGTTATCAACCTCAGTCGCGGACTCGAAGATTGCCTCGGTCACCCAGTGCAAGTTGAAATACGTGTTGGGGTCTTAGGCAGCGAAACGCCAGCCCAGCGTCGCGGGCGGTTGTTGGCGGAACGGCAGACAGCAGCAGAGGAGTCCATGCGACAAGACGCGACGGTCCAATCGTTGCTAGCGGAATTTGACGGCAAGCTCGAAGAAGTGCGTCTTCACTAAGCAAATAAATCACAGTGCATACCGGATAGGACACTAGCGAACCATGAACGACTTTGGCGACATGATGAAACAAGCCCAGCAGTTGCAGGCGCAAATGCAAGAAGCACAGGCAGAAATTGCCCAAATGCAGGTGCAGGGCGAGAGCGGAGCAGGGTTGGTGAAAGTCACGATGAATGGCCGGCATGAGGTCAGTCGGGTGGAAATCGATCCCAGTATTCTCAGTGAAGAGAAAACAGTGCTGGAGGATCTACTGGCTGCGGCCTGTAACGACACCGTACGCCGGGTGGAAAAAGCTCAGGCCGAAAAAATGCAGGAAATGGGTGGCGGTATGCTTGCAGGCCTTAACTTACCTTTTGGCAAGATGCCTTTTTAATGGCGCTGATTGACGATCTGATTCAGGCGTTGCAAGTGCTGCCCGGTGTTGGGCCCAAGAGTGCCCAGCGAATGGCGCTGACCCTGTTGCAGCGCAACCGCAGTGGCGGTACCCAGTTAGGCGCGATTTTGCAGCAAGCCATGCGCGACGTTCGTCGCTGCAGCATTTGCCAAAACCTTACCGAAACCCCGGTGTGCCGATTGTGCGGTGATACCAGACGCGACCCGAGCCTGCTTTGTGTGGTGGAGTCTCCAGCAGATGTGCTCGCTATCGAGCAGGCTGGTGGATTCAGCGGTTATTACTTTGTGCTACATGGCCGCTTGTCTCCCATAGATGGTGTTGGTCCCGAGCAGCTTGGCCTAGATAAGCTTCAGGCTCGGATTCAAGAGGTCCACCCCGAAGAGCTGATATTGGCCACCAACCCAACTGTTGAAGGAGAGGCGACGGCTCACTTTATCAGTCGCATGGTTGCCCAAGACGTAAAACACATCAGTCGCATTGCCCATGGCGTGCCCCTTGGCGGCGAGATCGAATACACCGATGGAGGAACATTGACCCATGCCATACAGGGACGAAGAAACGTCAGTCTTTTGGATTGAAACGGATCAGGAATTGGCGGACGCGGTCGCGACTTGGGAGCAATGCGTCGGGCTGGATACGGAATTTATTCGTACCGATACGTTTTATCCGATACCCGGGTTGTATCAGGTGGCATCAGGCGCAGAGATTTTTCTGCTAGATCCGCTGACCATCGAAAACTGGCAGCCATTTGCGGAATATCTGCAAGACGCCACCAAGGTGAAGGTCATGCACGCCTGTCAGGAAGATCTGGAACTGATCAACCACCACCTGGGTATTAATCCCGCCAATATCTTTGATACGCAGTTTGCGAATGCCTTCGTCGGAACTGATTACAGCCTCAGCTACGCCAATTTAGCGAGACGTTTGGTGGATGTGGAGTTGGGAAAACAGGAGACTCGCTCCAACTGGTTACAGCGTCCCCTCACGGATGAGCAACTGATATACGCGGCTGACGACGTACTGCACTTAGTGCCTATGTACGAGGCCTTGTGCGAAGCGTTAGACCAATCCGGGCGCGCGGATTGGTTTCGGCAGGATATGAGCACTCGAGGCGTGTACGCGGAGCCAGATCCCAGTGCCTACTATGCTCAGGTGAAACGTGCTTGGCAGTTGTCTCAACGAGAGTTGGCCCGGCTTCAGGCTTTGTGTCGCTGGCGGGAAAACGCGGCCCGACACTACGATCAGCCGCGTAATCGCATCGTTTGGGATGACCACTTAATGGCCTTAGCACTAGAGAACCAAGTGGGTGTGGAGACACTGCAGCGGCTTCTGCCAAAAAATGTCGGTAAGCGTTACGGTCAAGCTCTGCTGGACGCCCACGCCAAGGGTAATGAAGCGCCTCTTCCAGATTTGCTGGCGAAGCCCCTCACACCCGGACAGACCGCCCGAGTAAAAGCCCTGCGCGCGGTGGCTTCTGATCATGCCTCTCAGTTGGGTTTTGCCACAGAGCTGCTGGCCCGGCGCAAAGATGTGGAGCAATGCTTGCGAAGCTTTCTAGCCAGCGAAGAGCTGTCCGAACACTTTCAGGGGTGGCGGAATGGCATTCTAGGTGACCAGTTCCGGCAAATCTTGTCGAGTTAGTCGCCAGCGCGGCCCAAATCAATGAACACAGAAAGAGTTAGGAATGCAAAATGACAGATGACCCTCTGCTGTATCGTGAGGTGATGGTGTATCGCAGCGCGAAAAAAGCGGATACCTATTTGTATCTTCCCGCTGAAAGCGAGCTGACAGACCTTCCCAGTGAATTAAACCAGCTGTTCGGTCGAGCCATTCTTGCCATGGAACTGGTGATCACACCGGAGCTGAAAATGTCTCGCTTGAAGGCTACTGATGTATTGGTCGCATTGGTGGAACACGGTTATCTATTGCAATTGCCGCCGCCGAGCAACGCTCCGGTATTGCACGAACGCCTGACCGAATGAAACCGTTCTGGGAAGAGAAAACGCTGGCGCAAATGAGCGACGCCGAGTGGGAGAGCCTGTGCGATGGTTGCGCACGCTGTTGCATGATCAAGCTGCAAGACGAAGATACCGAGGAGGTTTTTTATACCTCCATCGTCTGTAACTTGTTGGATCAGGAAGCATGCCGCTGTACGGCCTATCCGCGTCGTCACGAATTGGTGCCAGATTGTGTCGTACTCACGCACCGGGAAGTCGATGAATTCCATTGGTTGCCGACAACTTGCGCTTACCGAACCCTTGCGGAGGGAAGGCCTTTAGCTTGGTGGCATCCCTTGGTCAGCGGGTCTACAGATACCGTGCATGAGGCGGAGATTTCTGTTCAGGGCAAAGTCATCGCCCAATCCGAAGTGGACGAGGACCAAGAGCAAGAAATGATCATTCGTTGGGTAGAAATGTAATTTGCTAGGATGAGGCGGAGACATGCGCCGCTGAATCGATGGAGCCGCCAGAACAGAAAACAATGATGATGGAATTTGCTGCGACTTATCCCACGCCATGGGCAGTTATTGGCGCTGCTGCGCTGATCGGCGCTCTGTGCCTGAACAGCCTGTTGTCGAGGATTGGCGGTAATCGAAGCGCCTTTGGGCGCAGCTTGCGATGGGCGCTGGTAGTGACGGTTGCAGCCGCATTTACCTTGCCGGTTGCGGTGCCAAGAACCGAAGACGTCTTTGCGCCAGCGTTTCTTGTGCTGCTTTTCGAGACTGTGTTTCAGTCCCAAGGGTCGCCGGAGGAAGCGCGGCGAGTCATGATTTCAACGTTGCCGATAGTTTTTGGCGGAGCACTGGCGATCTGTTTGCTAGCCCATTTACCGTTTCGAAAAAAGCGACAGTCAGCTTCTCGGGAACCCTCCTAGGCGGAGGGCTGTACTTCGGCTTAAGACAGATCGTCGCGTCTAAGTCTTGCACCTCCGTGGACTCAAAAGGACATCGGGCGCGCAAATGCAAGGAAAAGGTGCCTTGCACCTGTTGTGTTTGCTCCTTTAAAGTAAGGCGGCTTCTGCGATGCCAATGTGGCTGCGCAGGGCAAAATATATCCCGAAATGTTCAACCTAATGTTCAACTGGGGTTCAGTGTAAGAACGTTTTACCGGCGCAGCCGCTCACTTGCGGTGGTGGTAGTGGATCGACGAGACATGCTGAACAAGTGCTAACCCCAATGGGGCTAGGCACGCCCACCAAGCCAATATGGAAAAGAGAGCTCTGAATGATTTTTGAAAGTACTGATTCCTACATTTCTACCGATGAACTGAGCATGGCGGTCGACGCCGCAGTGCGTCTGGAACGCCCACTATTGATCAAGGGTGAACCCGGTACCGGTAAGACCATGTTGGCCATCGAGGTCGCAAAATCCTTGGGCATGCCCCTGTTGGAATGGCATATCAAGTCCACCACTAAGGCCGTCAATGGTCTTTACGAGTACGACGCAGTATCCCGTTTGCGAGATTCTCAGCTTGGTGATGATCGGGTTAACGACATCAGCAACTACATCAAGAAGGGCAAGCTCTGGGAGGCCTTCGAGGCGGAAGAGCGGGTTGTGCTTCTGATCGACGAAATCGACAAAGCCGATATCGAGTTCCCCAACGACTTGTTGCAAGAAATCGACCGAATGGAATTCTTCGTTTACGAGTTGGGTAAGACCATTAAGGCGAAGCATCGTCCCATCGTTATCATTACCTCAAACAACGAGAAAGAGCTGCCGGATGCATTTCTGCGCCGCTGCTTCTTCCACTTTATCAACTTCCCAGACAGAGAAACCATGCAGCAGATTGTTGACGTGCATTTCCCAGCGGTGAAGCAGGACTTGGTGAAAGAGGCCATGGAGATTTTCTTCGACGTAAGAAAAGTACCCGGTTTAAAGAAGAAACCTTCCACTTCCGAACTGATCGATTGGTTGAAGCTGTTGATGGCGGACGATATTCCGGATGAAATCCTAACCAATCGGGACGCTAGCAAAGCCATACCGCCTTTGTATGGCGCCTTGGTCAAAAATGAGCAGGACGTTCACCTGTTGGAACGTTTGGCATTTATGAACCGTCGCGACAGTCGAGGCTAAACCGTGCTGATCAATTTTTTCTTTACTCTGCGCAAGTACAAGGTTCCGGTCACTATCCGGGAACTGCTGGATTTGTTGTCGGGACTTAAGCACCAGTTGGTGTATGCGAATCTAGACGAGTTTTACTTGCTCAGCCGCACAGCCTTGGTCAAGGACGAGAAAAACTACGACAAATTCGACCGGGCTTTCAGCGCCTATTTTAAGGGCTTGGAAGACCTCCACGGTTTGTTGGAGAGCTTGATTCCTGACGAGTGGTTGCGCCACGAATTCGAAAAGTCGCTTTCCCCAGAAGATCTGAAAGAGATCGAAGGGCTTGGCGGCTTGGAAAAACTCATCGAGGCGTTTAAAAAAGCCAAGGAAGAGGCCGAAGCCAAAGCCGGTGAAGAAGGCAAGGATGGCGATGAAGGCAATGCCGATCGGCAGGGGCAAAGTGGTCCTGGCGGGGTCGGCCGAGGCAAGAAAAAGAAAGCCAAAAAAG
Source organism: Gammaproteobacteria bacterium (assembly GCA_038151515.1). Classification (GTDB taxonomy): domain Bacteria; phylum Pseudomonadota; class Gammaproteobacteria; order Pseudomonadales; family Azotimanducaceae; genus UBA4421. The sequence continues at coordinate 7,821 of JAYOVN010000037.1, forward strand.
TATGGGACGAACGCCAGTATAAGAACTTGGATGACTCCGTAGAGTTGGGAACGCGCAACATTAAGATGGCCCTCCGCCGTTTGCGTAAGTTCGCTCGTACCGGCTCTGATGAAGAGCTGGATATCGATCACACCATTCGCTCTACAGCCCATAACGGCGGGATGTTGGATATCAAGATGCGGCCGGAACGCCGCAACACGGTAAAGGTTTTGTTGTTTTTAGACATTGGCGGGTCCATGGATTCCCATGTGAAGGTGTGTGAAGAACTGTTTTCTGCGTCTCGAACCGAGTTCAAGCACATGGAGAGTTTTTACTTTCACAACTTCATCTACGAATCTGTGTGGAAAGACAATCGTCGTCGCATGAGCGAGCGTCTGTCGACGCTTGATATCCTCAACAAGTACAGTCATGACTACAAAGTTGTCTTTGTCGGGGACGCTACCATGGCGCCCTACGAGATCACCCATGCGGGTGGTAGCGTAGAACACTGGAACGAAGAGCCGGGTGCCGCGTGGATGGAAAAGTTCGGCGAGATTTATGACAAGGTAATTTGGCTCAATCCAACACCTCAGGAGACGTGGGAGTATTCATCCTCAGTGATGATGACCCAAGATCTGGTCGGCGGGAATATGTATCCGTTGACGATTAAAGGGTTGGAAGAGGGCATGAGCCAACTGTCTAAGTAGTTCGGGACCCGGTTAAGGTTCCGTTTGGGAGTATCCAAAGGTCCCATGAAACACTCCAGAAGCGGCGCAGTAATGCGCCGCGATGTGTTCAAACTTTCTCGCATGCCCGCTGGTGAGGACGCTCATGCACTAGCCGCAGCTTCCGAAGCGCTCTTCGCGCGACGACAGCAGTCGTCTGCAAACCTGAATCTCGATCCAGCGCCGGGCTTGCCCGTGAGCGAGGAGGCGGATGGGATCCGCGCCCTGATTCAGCAGCACCAAGTCATCGTCGTGGCTGGTGAGACTGGCTCCGGTAAAACCACCCAACTTCCCAAAATCTGTTTGCAGGCGGGCTTAGGCGTTTCGGGTATGATCGGGCACACCCAGCCGCGACGTATCGCTGCGCGAACGGTAGCTCAGCGTATTGCCCAAGAAACCGGAGGCGAACTCGGTCAGCACGTGGGCTATGCCGTACGTTTCTCAGATCAAACTCGCGACGAGACCCTAGTCAAGATTATGACTGATGGCCTGCTCTTGGCGGAGATTCGGCAGGATCGTTTTCTAGAAAAGTACGACGCGATCATTGTGGACGAAGCCCACGAGCGCAGCCTGAACATTGATTTTCTGCTGGGATATCTTAAACGCCTGTTGAAAAAGCGGCCTGACCTGAAAGTCATCGTCACCAGCGCCACCATAGATGTGGACCGTTTCGCCGCCTACTTTGATGATGCTCCGGTAGTGGCGGTGGGTGGCCGAACGTTTCCGGTACAGGTGGAGTATCGCGACGATGTCGAGGATACGGAGCAGCAGTTAGTTGCTGTGCTTGAGGAGATCGACAGCCGTCCCTTGGGTAACGCCAGAGACGTGCTCGCATTTTTCTCCGGTGAACGAGAAATTTTCGACGCGGCCCGACAGCTACGTAAGCACTTTGCCCAGCGCTTTGAAATACTCCCTCTGTATGCCCGACTGTCCGCTGCAGACCAGCGCAGAGTCTTCAGCCAATCGTCTGCAAGGCGGCGGATTGTGCTGGCGACCAACGTGGCAGAAACCTCGTTGACGGTGCCAAATATTGGCTACGTTGTAGACAGCGGGCTGGCCCGGGTTGCGCGCTACAGTTACCGATCAAAACTCCAGCGTTTGCCCATTGAACCCATCAGTCAGGCCAGCGCCAACCAGCGCATGGGCCGTTGTGGACGAATCGCGCCGGGTGTGTGTTACCGACTGTATGGCGAACAGGACTTCTTGTCTCGCCCGGCTTTCACCGATGCGGAAATTAGACGCGTCAACTTGGCGTCTGTTGTGCTGCAGATGCAGGCCCTTGGCCTTGGTGACATCAATCGCTTTCCCTTTATCGATCCACCCGAGCCTAAGGCAATCAAGGATGCCATGCGTTTGCTCGAGGAACTTCGGGCCATTGAGAAAGGGCGGCTGACAACCAAAGGCCGGAAGATGTCGCGTATTCCAGTAGACCCACGGTTAAGCGCCATGCTCATCGCCTCATCCGAGCAGGGTTGTTTGACCCAAATGCTGATCATCGTTTCCGGGCTTGCTGCCCAAGATGTGCGCGAACGCCCGATCGAAAAAGCCCAAGCGGCGGATACCGCCCATGAGATGTTCTTGGATGATCAATCGGATTTTGTTACCTACTTAAATCTTTGGCGTTGGATCGAACAACAGCGCGGAGAGTTGTCGAGTAACCGATGGCAGGCGGCATTACGTAAGCGGTTCATAAACCCCGTCCGTGTGCGGGAGTGGCGGGAACTTCATCGACAAATCAAAACGGTATGTCAGCAGGTGGGCTTGCGGAGCAACGATAGCCCCGGCAATTATCGACAGTTGCATGAGTCCATTTTGGTGGGATCTCTCAGCCAGATTGCCCAACACGAAGAGCGTGGCAAGTACTTGGGCCCCCGTAACCAACGCCTGAACATCTTCCCTGGGTCCGGACTGGCTAAGCGCACGCCCAAGTGGATTGTTGCGTCCGAAATCGTTGAAACCCGACGGGTATTTGCCCGCTGTGTTGCTGCCGTGGAAAGTGCTTGGATCGAAGCCCACGCCCAACACTTGCTGCGTCGTCGTAGCAGTGACCCAGTATGGAGTATGAAACGAGGCGAAGTGGTGGCCTTTGAGAGCATTTCGCTTTACGGCCTTGTGTTGGCGGAGCGGCGACCGGTGGCCTATCGCGATATCGACCCGGATTTCTGTCGAGATCAACTGATTCGCGAAGGCTTGGTGCGGGGGGCGGTTCAAGATCCGCCGAAATTTTTGCGTCACAACCTAGAGCTTGCGGCTCGGATTCTAGATGCCGAGGCCAAGGGGCGGCGGCGAGATTTGCTGATCAGTGAAGACGATCTGTATGCCCGATACGCAGTTTTGATTCCAGCCCATGTGTGTCGGGTAACTGACTTGCGGCAATGGTTTAAACGAGCCTCTCAAGGTGTTCGGCAGGCGCTTTTCTTCGCTGAGGCCGATTTGCTGCGCAGCCAGGATGCTCAGCTTTCCGAGACGGACTTTCCCGCCGAGCTGGACCTTGGCGGTGTGGTGTTGCCGCTGAGCTATCGTTTTGCGCCGGGTCAAAAAGATGATGGTATTTCCGTGGCGATTCCTGCGGGTCTGCTGCAAAACGTCAGTAATCAAGCGCTGCAGTGGTCGGTGCCCGGTATGTTGCCCGCTGTGGTGGAGCAGTGGTTGCGTGCCTTGCCTAAAACCAAACGCAAGCTTTTGGCACCCATGCCAGAAAAAGTGCAGGTTCTGACTCAACGTTTGATGCGTAACGACACCTATCGGCAGGGACGTTTGTTATCGGTTTTAGCCACCTTGCTTCGTGACCTTTATCGGGTGCAGGTTGCTGCCGAGGACTGGGACCAAGAACGCTTGCCCGAACATTTACGACTGTTTTGTACAGTGCTTGACGATGAGGGACGGGTGCTGGCGTCTGGCCGAGACTTGCAGTCACTAAAAGAGCGGCTTAAAGGGCAGGTCAGTGATGCTCGTGCGGATTTTTCCGAGTATCAAAAACCCAACATTCAATCCCTGCCAGACTCCTTGCCTGATCACGTGGTGTTGCAAACCAGCGCTGGACCAACCATGGGATTTCCAGGACTGCGCTACGCTCCATCAAGTGATGGGCCTCATACCAACAACAAAACCCAAATGCCCAAGCAGGTGGATCTTGCGGTGTTTGCGACGGCTAAAGAGCGCGATGCGGCGAATCGATTTGGCTTTGCTCAGCTGGCTCTTACAAGGCTAGGTAAGCCGGCTCAGTTTTTTCGGCGCGAGTTGGCCAAGCACAAGCAACTGGGTTTGTATTTCGCGTCCATGGGTAATGCTCAGTCGCTGACCGAGCAATGTCTGCTCGGCGTTGCTTGGTACTGTTACTTCGACGGCCAGGCTTTGCCGAAGTCCGATGCCGAGCTTGCGGAACGGCTAGAGGTCAAGCGCGGAGAACTAGCGGATGTGTTTTATTTGACCTTGGAGACCTTTGAGCAGGTTCTAAAGCAGCGTTTTGAGTTGGTTCGCGAGCTTGATCAGTTGCAGTCTCCCGGGCTGCTGCCCAGTGCCAAAGACATGCGAGCCCAGTTGGATTTGCTGGTGCCTAAGAATGTGTTGGCAATCACACCATGGCGTTATTTGCCCAGTCTGCCGTTTTACTTGCGCGGCTTAGATTTCAGGTTGCAGCAGCTGCGCGGTCATGTGCCAAAGGATCGTTCCATGATGGAGCAGGTTCTACCCTTGCATCACCGTTTAACAGCCATTGGCGAAACGGAACTTTGCGACCCGGTAATCACTGCTGAGCTTCACTATTTTGTACAGGAACTTCGGCTGAAGTTGTTTGCCGAGCCCGTGGCGTTGTTAAAAAGACCTCAGCCAGCGTTCAGTGGGGCTGGGTGGAAGGTGTCCTTTAAGCGAGTCGACGAAAAAATACGGCAAGAAGAACAGCGTGTCGGATTGGCCTAGCGTTTTGCGAACTGACGCCGATCAACCTGTCTTGTTTAGCCGGTTATTCAGGCGTAGCGTTCCTACCGTTGGAGTACTCGTGTTGGGTCACTGTTCAAAGGGTATCGACCCTGCTGGCTGCGGTCACATTGGATAGGAGTTTATGTGAAGCTTTATCTGTTGGCGCCTGAAGGCGATGTGGATGAGCCCAAGCGCCAAATGGAGCAGGGCGGTTATCGCTGTGAGGTTATACAAAGCGCTCAGCAGTTGCCTATTCATGACCAGCGCAATGGTCTGCTTGCGGTGATTTGTTTTTCTGAAGATGACCTGTTGGAGTGCCATCACCCGGCCATGGTGCCCATATTATTCAGTCAGCAGCCGCTTGCCGTAGCACCGATGCTGCTCGCGCTTTCCAATGGCGCGGTGGATTGCTGGTCGGCGGAAATGTCCAGCCAAGAGCTGGCTGAGCGTGGCGAGGCCCTAGTGGCGAGACTGCAGCGAACTCATGCCGTTAGCCATGAGGTGGCGCAGAACGCTACGGCGGCGGCGCGTCTTTCGGATTTGGAACAAGAACTGCAAGATGATCAGCGTGCCGGACAGCAAATTCAGCTGGGTATGTTGCCCAGTCAGCACAAGCAAATGGATGAGTTTTTGTTTTCCCGATGGGTTCAGCCGTCATTGATGCTCAGCGGTGACTTTGTTGATTATTTCCCGTTGCAGGACCGTTATTTGGCTTGTTTTTTGGCCGATGTAGCCGGTCATGGCGCATCCTCAGCGCTGCTTACGGTGATGCTCAAAAATATTTCGTGGCGGCTGCAGCAGAAATTCGGGTTGCCCCAGTTTAAGTCGCCGGGAGATATGTTGTGCTGGATCAACGATACGTTGATTGGCCAGGGCATTGAAAAACATGTAGCCATGTTCTTGGGCATTATCGACAAACAAACAAGTGTGCTGCACTACAGTATGGCTGCCCATTACCCACCCGGGCTGATGTTGTCTGAGGGTGGCGACGTGATCAGGCTTCAGCAGTCTGCAAAGCCCCTAGGTTTGTTCCCGGACGCCGTTTACACCTCTGACCAGGTGGATTTTCCAGAGGGCAGCACGCTATTGGTCTTTTCCGATGGAGTAATGGACTGCCTTGCGCCCACTGATTTCGATGAAAAAGAAGCGGCACTTCAGGAGTTAGCGGTTTCTCTTGGCGCGCCGGTGAAGCTTTGGAGTCGTTTGTGCGAGTCGTTAAAAAAACTCGACGATGTGAGTTTGCTTGCTGTAAAGCACGAAAGAAGGGCGTAGCATTCCGCCCGTCGAGCTAGGCGTTCTAGGAGGATATACGCGTGCAAGGCAGTATTTGCGCAGGCGAGTTTGAAGGGACCCATGTACTTCGTTTTTTAGGGGACGTGCGTGTAACCCTTTGTGCGTCCTTGGACGCCTACTGTGACCGCATGCTCAAAAATCCCAGCTTCCATGCGGTTATTGTGGACCTAGAGCATACTGAGAATCTCGACAGTACCGCCCTAGGCTGCTTGGCCCGACTGTCGATCCGGGTGAAATCCATACACCAGCGCGTTCCTACCCTAATTTGCAATTCGCAGAATTTACGTCGGGTGCTGGAGAGTATGGGGTTCCAAGATGTTTTTATGATCGTAGACCGCGATGCCTACGACGCCATGTCTTTGCCCGCATTGCCAGAGAGCATCGAGTTACCCGCTGGCACCGACCTTGCCATCGAAAGTACTCGCGCAAGAGTGATTAGTGCCCACAAGCAGTTAATGGCCCTCAACGATGCTAACGCAGAGACATTCAAAGATTTGGTTGCAGCGCTTGAGCAAGAGCAAGCCAGTGCGGAAAGTATCGAGCCAGTAAAGGTCTCGGCGAGCAGAAAGGCGGAAGGTTAACCGCCACAAGCCTATGTGCTGGGACGATTCGATTTAGCCGATAGTTTGGCTTCGATAAAGCGCGAGTGCGAGAGGTAAAGCAAGTCGGATACCCGCCTAATGGTATGCTCCTCGAACTTGTCAATGTGGTTATCGGCTAATGCGAGTTCCCACAAAGCACAGATCACCTGAAATCGACCCTCTTCGTCCAAGTGCTCATTCAAGAAGCTGGTGTAAGGGTGCAGGCCAACGTTGGTTTTTAGCCGCTCCTTTGCATCGTCGATGAGTAACTGGGCTTTGGCTGTGTCCACGCCATATAGCTCTGTTAGAAGCCGTTGCACTGACGCGAGTTCTTCCGCACTCAGCTCATGATCCGCCCATGACACCTCCAGCATAAGTGACGCCGCGGCGAGTTCCGGACGAAACTCTTGGGCTTTCTCGGGATCATCGCCGCTGAATAAAGACTTCAGTTTTGCCAGCATGGCATGTCTCCTTGCTTGGGTTAGCCGGCTAAACCGAGGGGCTCGAGAGCTTCCTCGACTAGACTCAAATCGTTTGCTTTTAGTCTGCTGGCATTGCTGAGAATTTGTCGAAAGCGCCGTGCGCCTTGTCGGCCGTTGAAGGAGTGCAACAAGTGTTTGGTGAGGGCACTGAGTTTTACCCCGGCCTGCATTTGGTTCGCCATATAGTCAATGTAACGCCCGACAATGGTCTGTTCGTCCGGAGCGTCAGAGTGCCCAAACATGACCCGTTCCAGCTCGCTCAAAAAACGGGGTTGATGATATGCCGCTCTGCCAATCATCACGCCGTCGGCCCAGTTCAGATAAGTTTCGGCGGTAGCGGTGTCGGTAATGCCGCCGTTGATGATGACCTGCAGCTGTGGGTGTTTGAGCTTGATAGCCTCTCCTTTTTCCGGCGTCAGCGGTGGAATGTCCCGGTTTTGGGCGGGTGTGAGTCCTCCCAGTACGGCAACGCGTGCGTGTAGATACAGGCGCTCGCAGCCTGCATTCACAACGCTGTCAACAAAGTGGTGTAAAAAGCTTTCGTCGTTGAAGGCCTCTGGGTCGTCTTTCAAAACGATGCCGGTGCGGCACTTTACGGTCACAGGCAATGTGCAGGCTTGGCGCATGGCCGCGACGCATTCCGCCACCAGGTCTGGCTGCTGCATTAGACAGGCACCGAAGGTTCCTTTTTGTACTCGGTCTGAGGGGCAGCCGACATTGATGTTGACCTCGTCGTAGCCACGTTCCTCGGCCATGGCAGCGCATTCAGCCAACGCGCCGGGGTCGTTGCCACCAAATTGGACGGCCACGGGATGCTCGCAGGCGTTGAAGTCCAGTAAGTGGTATTGCTTCCCATAGAGCAGAGCACCGGTGGTAATCATCTCTGTGAACAGCAGCGCCTTCGGCGCGTACTGACGGTGCAGAAAACGACAGTGCCGGTCCGACCAGGCCATCATTGGCGCGGTAGCAAGGAGTTTGGAAGATGTGTGAGCCATGGTGAGATGTTAGCAGTTTGGTGCCAAGGCCCGGTAGGGAATTAACCACGGTGTTGGCAAAAGGGTGCTGGCGGATGGAGGTGCGAAGCGGACAGGTTTGACTGGATGGGTCTGACTGGATAGGTCTGAGCCTAGGGGTGAATCAGCTTACCCGAAGTCAAAGGTGAAACATCTGTAACACTTTGTTTCACTTTTCTGCAGTTTTTCCTCCACTTTTCCTTCATTTTCTTCGGTTCACTGTGTAGCATGCGTGTCGTAGCGCTAGAGATAGCTGCTTCGTTGAGTAGAAAAATAAGCCATCGCGAGAAAATACGATAGAGGAAGAGGCGGGGCGAGGAACGTTCCCCCAACACCGCTATTTAACGACGCGATCTAACCAGCGACACAAGTCCTATGCCTAAAAAGATTGAGTTCACCTCCCACGGTGATCAAACCCTATCGTCTCGATCGCTGAACCAGCGCACCATTCGCGAGAGCGTATATGGGATTGGCATTGGGGTGCACTCCGGTGAGAAAGTTCGGCTTTCTTTGCGGCCAGGGGCTGAAAATACCGGGATACGTTTTTTTCGCAGCGACCTCAAAGGCGCAACGTCGGTGTTGGCCTGTGCCGAAAATGTCGCTGACACAACGTTAGCGACGAGCATCGCCGATGGCGGTGTAAGTATCGCTACGGTAGAGCACCTGATGTCCGCACTGTGGGGCCTTGGAATCGACAACTTAGAAGTAGAATTGTCTGCGGAAGAAGTGCCCATAATGGACGGCAGTGCGGCACCCTTTATCGATATGATCGAATCTGTGGGTGTCGTTGAGCAACAGGCTCCGCGTCAGTTTATTCGCATCACTCGCGAAATCTCGGTGAGCCAAGAAGACGCGGTTGCGTCGGTGGAACCCTTCGATGGCTTCAAGGCGGGATATACCTTTGTTGCCAGTCACCCCGTCTATGACCGATATCCCAAACACATCGAAATGGACTTTTCGTGCACGTCATACATATCTCAAGTCAGCGGAGCTCGATCTTTCGGGTTAGAAAAAGAACTTGCCTACGCTCAGTCCATTCAAAAGTGTTTAGGATCCAGTTTGGATAACGCTGTGGGTGTGTCCGATGACGGTGTCATTAACGAAGATGGTTTGCGCTACGAAGATGAATTCGTCAAACATAAGCTGCTCGACGCGATCGGCGATCTGTACTTGTTGGGCAAGCCGATTTTGGGTTCATTCAACGGCTATAAGTCGGGCCATGCGCTGAATAACAAACTGGCCCGAGCCATCCTGCGCTGTGACGATGCATGGGAGATCGTAACCCTGCAGGCCGATGCCAGCAGCGGTGAAGGGATGCCCATTCTGCACGCTGCGGCGCAATCTTTGTCTTAAGCGCCAGGGTAGACTCAAGCGTTCCTTGTCGGAGCGTCAAATCGGTGAGATTCCTGATCAAACGGGTTTGTGACTCACTTGGCTATTGCTCTCCTTCCTGCTTTTTCACTGCCGGTGTTTCGTGTCAAAGCCGCGTTCACCAAAAATTCACACGGTTTTGCGACAAGGTCGTTGGATTTGCTCGGCCACGCCACTATACTTCCGGCGGCTTCGAAACTCGCTCTTTGACCGTGGCGGAAAGTTGTTCGCAAACACTCGTCAAAGAGGGCTGAAAGCTTCGACGCCGCCGAGGGAACCAGTTAAGAGAGGCGGTGACCGGTTCGTTGGTACATCCGGCCGGATGTTCAACAACGCGTTGGCGCATAAGGGCTACAACGAGATCATATGATTAAGATTAAAAAAGGGTTGGACCTACCCATTGCAGGTGCGCCAGAGCAGTCCACGGTGGATGCTAAAACGGTTCGAAGCGTCGCGATCCTTGGTGAAGACTATCCCGGCATGAAGCCCACTATGGTGGTGGCCGAAGGGGACACAGTTAAACGAGGGCAGATCCTGTTCTCAGACAAGAAAACCGAAGGCGTTGTCTTCACCTCACCAGCCTCCGGTACGGTCGCTAGCATCAATCGTGGTGCGAAGAGAGCCTTCATCAGCATGGTGATCGACGTCAGCGGCGACGACGCGCAAATGTTTCAAGCCCACGATGCCGCGACAATTCAGAACCTCGAACGAAGTGCGGTTGTAGAACAACTGCTGCAGAGCGGAGCGTGGACGTCTCTGCGTACGAGACCATATTCGCGAGTCCCTGCTCCGACGACGACGCCTAACTCGATCTTCGTGACAGCCATGGACACGAATCCGTTGGCCGCGGATCCCAAGCGCGTTATCGCCGAACGCGAAGAGGCATTCGCGGTGGGGTTGACCGTGTTAACGCGGTTGACGGATGGTCCTGTTCATCTGTGCCAAGACGGCGGCGAGGCTCTTCAGGCTTCCAGCCACCCGGGGATGACAAACCACACCTTCGCTGGACCACACCCGGCGGGTCTGCCCGGAACACATATTCACTTTGTAGATCCTGTTAGCCCGTCAAAGACCGTTTGGTTTGTGGGATATCAAGATGTGATCGCCATTGGACACTTGTTTTTGACCGGTACGGTACTCAGTGAGCGCATCATCGCGCTGGGTGGTCCTGGAGTCACCAATCCACGGCTGATTCGCACGACTGCTGGTGCAAACCTAGAGGAACTGTCTGCAGGAGAGCTTGTTGAAGGCGAGCAGCGAGTTATCTCGGGATCGGTACTGTCCGGCCGAACCTCTCGAGGTCAGCAAGCCTATTTGGGTCGTTATCACAATCAAGTGTCGGTCATACCCGAAGGACGGGAACGGAAGATGTTTGGTTACTTAGCTCCCGGTGCTTCTATTCATTCGGTCTTCCCTGCGTTTTTGTCTAAATGGATTGGTGAAAAGTCGGTTTCGTTCACGACAACCACCAACGGCAGCACCCGGGGCATGGTGCCCATTGGAACTTACGACGACGTCATTCCTATGGATATCTTAGCAACTCCGCTAATGCGCAGTCTGCTGGTAGGGGATGTGGAAAAGTCCATCGAGTTGGGTTGCCTAGAACTGGATGAAGACGACATTGCCCTTTGCACCTATGCCTGTCCGGGCAAATACGAATTCGGACCTGTTCTGAGAGACGTTCTGACACAAATTGAGAAAGAGGGGTAATTTGATGGGTTTAAGATCCTTCCTCGACGATATCGCGCCGGCCTTTGAAAAAGGCGGTAAATACGAGGCGCTTTATCCCGCTTATGAAGCGATAGATACCGCGCTTTACACGCCATCAACGACAACCGCTGGAGCATCTCATGTCCGCGACGGTCTGAACCTGAAGCGGGTGATGATCACTGTTTGGCTGTGTGCCTTCTTACCCGTATTCGCCGGCAGCTACTTCATTGGCTTGAACGCTAACGAAGCCATGCAGGCCATGGGGTTAACCAGCGTTGATAGCTGGCGAGGGATTTTTCTAAACGGACTCATCAGCTACGACCCCAATAGCGTTTGGGACTGCCTAGTGCACGGCTTGGCGTATTTCATACCCCTGTACGTGACAGTCTTTGTCGCGGGCATTGCCTTCGAGATCTGGTTCGCGTCTAAGCGAGGCCACGAGGTGAACGAAGGTTACTTCGTGACATCGATTCTCTTCACCCTGTCACTGCCGCCGTCCATTCCCTTGTGGATGGCCGCGATTGGCGTGATCTTCGGCGTAGTGATCGCCAAGGAAGTCTTCGGGGGTACCGGTAAAAACTTCTTGAATCCAGCCCTAACCGGACGAGCGTTCTTGTATTTTGCCTATCCAGCTCAGATGTCTGGTGACGCGGTGTGGGTAGCCGTCGATGGCTGGACCCAAGCGACTCCGTTAGGCAATGCGGCTTTAGGACTTGAGTACGGCGTAGATTGGATGTCGGCCTTTATCGGCACCATGCCGGGTTCCGTGGGTGAAACCTCGACCTTGGCCATACTGATTGCCGGTGTGCTGCTGTGTCTTTCTCGTATTGCGTCATGGCGAGTCATGGCCGGAGTGTTCCTGGGTATGGCATTGACGGCGTCGCTGTTTAACTTGCTGCCTTCGAGCAACCCCATGTTCACCATGCCATTTTACTGGCACTTAGTGTTGGGAGGCTTTGCCTTTGGTGCCGTGTTCATGGCCACGGATCCGGTTTCAGCGGCCATGACTAATAATGGCCGCTGGTTCTACGGCATGCTCATTGGCTTCATGTGCGTGTTGATTCGGGTGGTTAACCCAGCCTTCCCAGAAGGCATGATGTTGGCGATTTTGTTCGGCAACTTGTTTGCGCCATTGCTCGACCACTTTGTCATGCAATCCAACATCAAACGGAGGCTTGCCCGTGGCTAAATTAGATAAAGACAGTTTGGCGAATACCTTTCTGATCGCGGTATTTTTGTGTTTGGTTTGCTCC
>JAYOVN010000038.1:0-19447 GCA_038151515.1 Gammaproteobacteria bacterium
TGTCTGGCGGCGGTGAAATCGTCATTAGCATCGGTGAGCAATGCTTGGTTGGTGCGAATGCCGGCACCGGCATACCCCTTGGAGATCGCTGCACCATCGAAGCCGGTCTTTACATCACCAGCGGCACCCCGATCAGCGTTCTAGACGAAACTGGCGAGTTGGTGCGCCGAGTTAAGGCTCGGGAACTTGCCGGACACTCGGACCTATTGTTCATCCGCGACGCCCAAACCGGCCAAGTGGTCTGCCGTACCAATCGTAAGGCCATCGAGTTGAACGACGCACTGCACAGTCACAACTGATGAACTCAACGCCCTCCATTCTCGAACTGGCAAAGGCACTGATTCGGCGCGTATCGGTTACACCGGAAGATGCCGGCTGCCAGGAACTCATTGGCGACATGCTGCAGGACTTGGGCTTTCAAACCGAGCAGATCAACGCCGAGGGTGTGCACAACCTGTGGGCTTGGCGCGGAGCGGATCCTGCTGGCGAAGCCACTGGCCTTCATCTGATGTTCGCCGGCCATACCGACGTGGTTCCCAGTGGCCCCGTGGATCAGTGGGACACCCCACCCTTCGAGCCGACCGAGCAGGACGGCATGCTTTTCGGGCGCGGAGCCGCAGACATGAAGTCCAGTCTTGCGGCAATGATCCATGCCGTGGAGGCTTGGCTCCGGGGCAATGCAGACCATCCGGGTACCTTGAGTTTCTTAATTACCAGTGATGAAGAAGGCGATGCGATTCATGGCACCCGTCATGCTATCGAAGCGTTAGCTCGCAGAGGCATCTGTCCCGACTATTGCGTGGTTGGTGAACCCAGTTCCAGCGAACAGCTTGGCGATGTTGTGCGCTGCGGTCGACGGGGTTCTCTGAACGGTCAAGTGATTGTCAAAGGTGTTCAAGGCCATGTGGCCTACCCAGACAGCGTGACCAACCCGATTCACATAGCCGCCCCGGCCTTGGCCGCGCTGGCCAACGAAGTTTGGGATCAGGGCAATGACTACTACCCCCCATCAAGCCTGCAAATTTCCAATATTCAAGCCGGTACTGGGGCGACGAACGTCGTACCCGGAGAACTCAAAGCACTTTTCAACATTCGCTTTAATACCGAGCAAAGCGAAACAGCTTTGCGGCAGCGAATCGAAGACATTTTCAGCCAACATGGTCTAAACACCGATTTTTCTTGGCAACTCTCCGGCCCTCCGTTTTTAACCCAACAAGGCGCTCTAACGGAGGCGGTACAGGGCGCAATAGCTGCCGAAACCGGACTGTCTACGGAGCTGTCTACCTCTGGCGGCACATCAGATGGGCGCTTTATCTCGCCTTGGGACCGGCCTGGGGAGGCCGTCGTTGAAGTCGTGGAACTAGGCCCGATCAACGCCACCATTCACAAGGTGAATGAGTGCGTGGCCATTGCTGATTTAGAGCCCCTGGCCCGAATTTACGCCGACATTATTCGGCGCCTGCTCAAACCTTGATCTAGCGCGTTGTCTATGAAACGTGGCGTAGGGATTTTGATTGGCCTGACTCTGATTTGGGTCATTGCTAACCTGCCTGCTGGGCTAATCCGACTCCTTATCGACGAGCAGCAGCTTGCCGTCGTCGCCCCCCAGGGAACCCTGTGGCATGGTTCAGCAACCCTCGTTTCCGACCTAGGTCTGAAGGGGCACTGCCAATGGCAGACGTCGCTGTTCCAAGCAGGAACCTTGCAACCAAGCCTTGCTCTACACATCACTCACGACACAAGCGACTTGCGAGCGCGGGCGCACATCGATTTTTCCACCACCAAGGTCACCCTTGGCGGCACGGTTGCCGCCAGCAGCTTGCAGCCACTGCTGGAGCGGTATGACTTGTTTCTCACAGGTCACTTTGAGCTATCAGAAAGCGTCTGGAACCTGCAAAGAGATGGCTTTCAGTTAGAGAATCCAACCACCTTGGGGTGGAACGGCGGCCCAGTTCGCTACATTTTGGCCAACACCTTGTACACAGCGGCGATGCCACCACTGGATGCTCGGATTAGCAATATCGAACAGGGACAATTGGGTGCAGCTATCTTCTTGGCTGATGGAACTTCGGCTGACATCAACGAGACACAGTCGGAACTACCGTTGTTGTTGATGCGCCTGATACCCGGCGGGTCTGTCTACATTGGCGTCAGTCGCGGCATGCTGCGACTGGCCAACTTTCCATGGCAGGGTGACGAAGCCGATGAAATCTTAATTTTTGAAATTGAACGGTCTCTGTAGCCCATCTGTCAACTCGCTCTCAACCTGCATCGCTGAACGCTCTGAGACCCAAAGAGCGCTGGCTTTTTTGCGTCAACTCATCACAATGGATTCCCTTACAGTGCTCTAAACACGGTCTATTGCTGGTGCATTAATGCCAGCGAAAACACCAAGAGATATGCCGATGCCGCAACAACTAAAACTTTGGCTCCCTCGTTTACTCACCCTCGTCCAATGGTTGTGCGGGGCGGGCATCGCCTATTCTGTGGCGACCACGGCACTGGCCATCATCAGCGGGCCCGCGCCAGCGACATTGGACGACCTAAAACCCAGAGCCGGGGCTGCGCCTGCTTCGTTGCCGCCAGCGCCCACCATTGACGCATTAACCAAACAAGCCCTTTTCGGACGGGCCCAAGTCACAACCGGGCCAAGTCGCAACACCAGCGCACCAGCCGCCCCAACTCGCCTGCCGCTCACGTTGGAGGCCGTATTTGTTAGCAGCGACCCGGCTGAATCAGGGGCCATTATTTCTCAGCGAGGCAAGCCGGGAAAACTGTACAGCCCGGGTGATACCGTCCCCGGCAACGCGCGTTTGGCGACTGTTGAGGCCGAACGCGTAATTTTACGACGGGCCGGTGCCCGAGAGGCCTTGGCGTTTAAAGTGGGCTACAAGGTGAAGGCGAACTCAACTAACGCTTCTCGGCGCCCCAACGTGAGTACCCAGCCTACTCAAACTCCCAGAATCTCGGGGCAGAAGCCCGTGCTAGAAAGCTTGAGCGCGGATTTGGCACAGCGCCCTGAGGAGACATTAGACAAATTGGGCATTACCCCCAGCGCCAGCGGCGGCTACCGCATTGGCAATGACTCAAACCCATATCTGTCACAGTCTGGACTGCAGCCCGGTGATATCGTGCTATCGGTCAACGGACAGCCCTTGGGCGACTTAAATGTAGACCGATTGGCTATCGCGGACCTTGCCCAATCGAGCAGCGTGCGGGTGGAAATCATGCGCGACGGCCAAACTCTGACAATCACGAGCAGGATTCCGGAATCCCTTAGACGATAACCGAGCTTAAACTTATGACATTGCAATCTCTCCATCATTTCGTTGGCCTGTCACTGCGTTTTGTCACTGCAGGACTTTTGCTGGCGATGCTTTCAGCCTTGCCAATGAGCAGAACCGCCGCCAGTGAAGACGGGCAGACTTGGCAGATGGCGACACGAAACGCGGACATACAAGAATTTGTGGCCCAAGTGGCCAAAATCACGGGCAAAACTTTTGTGGTGGATCCCAAGCTCAAAGGACAGGTAAATATCATTTCGGAAACACCTCTGGGTAAAGACGGTGTTTATGAGCTTTTTCTTAGCGTCCTGAGACTGCAAAACTACACCGCCGTCCCTTCGGGCAACGTGACTCGCATCCAGCAAAGTGCTACGGGCAAGCAAACCCCAGGCGCTATCGGTGGACTGGATAACGCTGCGCCGGAAGAACTGGTCACTGAAATCATCTCGGTGCAAAACGTTAAGTCCGAAGATTTGCTCAAAATTTTGCGCCCGTTGATCCCTCAATACGGACACATTGGCAGCGTCAGACAACCCAACGTCATCATCCTTTCCGATCATGCAGATAATATCGCACGCTTAAAAACTATCATCGCGGACATTGATGTGGCGCAAACCAACGACGTTGTCATGGTGCCGCTCAAGGAAGCGTGGGTAGGCAACATTGTCGACATCTTGCAAAAGGTTGCTCCAGACCAGCTAGGACCCAACGCCCAAGGGCCGCAAAAGGTTCAGGTCATTGCCAATGAACGTAACAATTCGCTGGTGCTAAGAGGCCAAACAAGCTCCATCGCCGAACTGATTCAAATCGTCGAAAAGCTGGATCGCCCAACCACCACCAACGACGCGACCCAAGTGATCATGCTAAATCACGCCGACGCTGAAAATGTCGCCACCATATTGAACAACCTGATTCAGCAAAATGACCGTGGATCCGACCGAGGACCCAGCGGTACGGTAACGATTCAGGCAGACAAGACCTTGAATGCCATCGTGCTACGGGCGGATCCTTCAGACATGAACGAGTTGCTTAATATCGTCCAGCGCCTAGATACTCCGCGATCACAAGTCCTTATTGAGGCTGCCATTGTCGAGATCAGCCTGACGGACAATGAAAGCTTCAGCGTGGAAAGCGCCGGTTTGGATGCTCGAGGCAAAAGCGTCCCTCTGATTTCCACCAGTTTGGGCGGCAGCCTCAACAGCATCCTAGGATCCCTGGCGAACCAAGACGGCAGCGTTGGGGAAAACGCCCTAGCCGGAATTGGCTCCATCACTCAACCCACCGTCGCTGCGGCCAAAGTCGATATCGACGGTGTTTCTTTTGGCGCGGTCATCAGCGCTCTAGCAAGCCTAGAAAACGCCAATCTGCTGTCCACCCCCAGCATCGTTACCTTGGATAATAACGAGGCAAAAATACTAGTAGGCCAAGAGGTACCCTTCCGCTCCGGCTCTTTCACTACCTCCAGCGACGGCGCCAACAACCCATTTACCACGGTAACCAGAGAAGACGTTGGCATTGAGCTGACCGTTACCCCCCATGTGTACGATACTGATGAGGTACGCATGGAGGTGGCGCAAAATATTTCTAATGTACTGAACAATACCGTCAGCAACTCTACCTTTGCCGACGTGGTCACATCGAAGCGTTCGATTGAAACAACGGTGCTGGCGGCCTCTGGCGAAACCATTGTCCTAGGTGGCCTGATCCAGGACGACACCAACGACAGTCAACGCAAGGTGCCAGTTCTGGGTGATATTCCTGTGCTGGGCAACCTGTTCAAATCTCGGAGCAAACGCCAAACCAAAACCAACCTCGTGGTGTTTCTTCGCCCCACGGTGATCAACAACTCCGGCACCGCCAAGGCACTAACGGATTTGAAGTTGAATGGCATCTGGGAAGTTGGTGAGCGCGACGGCGAGAGCGCTAATGTGGACGAGTTATTCAGGGGCCAAGCACCTAGCCCCCAAGAATCTGGGCCCTAGGCGAGGGTTCCCGCCCACCCGGCCGTGCAATGAACATAAGTGCACCACCCAAATGGCAGAAAATAAGGCACGCGGTGTGGCGACGCCTTATCACAACGGGCATAAAACCTTGGATTAGCGGTGGTGACGCACTCCCGGTCTACCAGCAGTCCCACAGCGACAAAGCAAAGCCGTTCATCGTCTATGCTCAAGCCAGCCAATCACTTGCCGATGCACTGATCGTCGAAAAAGCCATCTTGGGGCTCAACAGCAAGCAACGCCCCATTGATGCCCACGTTCAATCCAGCGAATACAACACCCCCTTAGACCCTATTCGCATCGATACTTGGCAACACTCTCGTGCTTACTTCGGTTTAGCCCAAGGCATTGCCGGTCGGATGACCATGAAGCGGGTGCCCGACCTGCTGCAGCGTCTAATTTCGGCTCCAACCGACGTACACCAGCGCATTGTCGTAGTGCCCGTTTGCGTTTTTTGGGGTCGAGGGCGCTCACCCAAGGACAGCGTGCTGCAGGCCTTGACGTCTGAGCAACGGTCAGCAACGGCGGGTTTCAAACGCTTTTTAGGCCTTATTTTGAATCGTGGTGACGTTCACGTCTGCTTTGGCAAGTCTGTGCCGCTGACAGAGCTAGCCGCCCATGCGCGTGGTTCAGAATTTGCTGCCCGACGCGCGGCAAGACTGCTCAGACGACGCTTTAAGGCCATGCAGTTTTTCACCCTGGGTCCTGACCACTCCCATCGTCGAACCCTGCTAGCCCACATCGTCCGTGCTCCCAGAGTCCGCAACGCCATCACCGACCAGGTAGCCAACCACGCCGCTATCCCTGAGGAACGCCAGCGCAGCAAACTGTATCGCGCGGCCTACAAGATGGCCCACACCATTGCGTCGGATATGACCTATCGAACCCTGCGCTTATTCCGAGTCTTTCTTAGCTGGTTTTGGCAGCGCATTTACAGCGGGATCAATATTCGCGGTCTTGAGGCCTTGGCCGAGGTAAACGACACCCACACCTTGGTTTATGTGCCCTCCCATCGCAGCCACATCGATTACCTTGTACTTAGCTACTCCTTATTCAAGGCCGGCGTCATGCTGCCGCATATTGCAGCGGGCGATAACCTGAACTTACCCATCGTGGGCCGTTTGCTGCGTCAAGGCGGGGCTTTTTTCATGCGCCGCAGCTTTCGCGACGACCCGCTCTATGCGGCTGTTTTTGAGGAATACCTAAATCAAGTTTTCGCCAGCGGCCACAGCGTCGAATTTTTTCCAGAAGGTGGCCGCAGCCGCAGCGGCCGCCTGCTTTCGCCCAAATACGGTCTACTCAAACTCTGCCTAGAGCAACAGTTGAGCGGGTTACCAAAGCCCTTGGCATTTATACCGATCTATTTCGGCTACGAAAAAGTCATTGAAAGCGGCAGTTACCTTCGGGAACTTCGGGGCCATGCCAAAGAGAAAGAAAATTTGCTGGGTGTCGTCAATAACCTGCAGCTGATTCGACAAAACTTCGGTGAACTCCAGGTTAACTTCGCAGAACCAATCAAACTCGATGAATGGTTGCAACAGCAGACGGACAACCCGGAAATCAAAAACCAAGACAGGAACCAAGACAAGAGCCAGCAATTGAGCGATCTTGGCCGTGCCGTCATGGAGCATATCAATCACCACGCCAGCGTAAATCCTGTGAATCTTTTGGCGCTGGTACTAACAGATCGCAACAATCTCACCATTGAAACAGACGCGCTGAGCCAACAAATCCATTGTTTTCAGCAGTTGGCAACAAACCTCTATGGCCCTCGGGTACTGACGGACAATGTGCAGGACAGTCAAGGCTGCATCAACAAAACCGTCGCACTGGGCTTCCTCAGCCTACACGATACCGAAGACTGGCTTACCTGCTCCACCGCCAACGCGACGCTGCTGACCTGGTATCGAAATAATGTCCTGCATCTTTTTGCCCTGCCCGCCTTGGTCGCGCTTCTGGTCTCGCGCAGTCCCCAAGGCATCAGCGAACAGCTGCTCAAAGAACATGTCGATGTGATCTACCCATTCATCGCACAAGAATTGACCTGCGACGACAGCGCAAATACGGATTTGGTTCTAGAAACTCTGGCAAGCCAAGGGCTACTGGGACGTAACGGTCCTCATATCATCCCCCCCAGCCGACCCAGCGAAGAACTCGAACACCTCACCCAGATGGGCACCCTAGTGCTGGAAATACTGCAGCGCATGTACGTGGTCATTTGTATTGCCGGCCATGGCAGGTGGAATCGGCAGGAACTGCAACAACACAGTGCCAGCGTTGCCCGCAAGTTGTCGCGGCTATTTGGCTTAACCGGCGCTGAGTTTTCCGAGCAAAGCCTGTTCGATGACTTTGTCGACGGCCTGCTATCCCAGCGCTGGTTGCGTGAGAACGAGGCAGGTCATTTAACACCCGCCAATGACCTGCAAGAGGTGGCAAATAGCGCTGCTGAACGCATTCTGGATCCACGGGTATTGTTCGCTTTGCAGCGGGCGGTCAACGCCGTGATACAGGACTAGTTCGCTGGCATTTGCCCACGATAGATGTCAAAGCGGATGCTCTTGCCCTTAATCTGAAAGTCGGCCGGCAGCAGTTGAATATCTTTCAGCCGCCTTTTTACCACCACACGCCCGGCAGTTTTCTCCAATGCAAGGCGCAAGAGAGTCAACCCGTCGTCATCGTAAATCGCGCTTTCCGTCAGTTCCCGCAGGTGCTGCAGGCCTCTATTTGGAAGCGCCTTCTTGCTCCGAGGCGGGAACATAGGGTCCAACAGAATGACATCCCATGGGGCTGACGGCGCGCCCGCGGAGGGACTAGCCAGCACCTCAGCAGCCTCACCGCAAATCGTCTGAGTTCCGGCGAAATGACGGGCACGCTCCTGCAGCAAAATCCAAACCAGCCGCTGACGCTCTACCATGCACACCCTCGCCCCCAGTTGCGCCAGCAGCAGCCCATCGCTGCCGAACCCGGCACAGGCGTCAAGAATGTGTAAATCGGCTAAGGCAGTGCCGCAGGCCCTTGCCAGCTCTGTACGCACCCCGCTGCCTTGGGCACGCCGCAGCAGTTCAGTATGGGAGGGTTGAAAGGGACTTGGGTAACCGGGCATGCATAACCACATACCCTCTCGGTCAAGGTAGAGTGCCGGAGCGGTGACCTCAGGGGCCTCTGTAACAGCGTGCAGTTGACACCAAGGAGCATAACTCTGTGCCCGCTCCGCAAAGTCCTGTTGGTGGTAGAGCATCAAGCCAAGTTCGTTCATTGGCCGCTCATTGATCGTTCATCGATCATTCATTGTTCATTCGTGGATTCATGGATTCGTCACTAAAACCGAAGCCACTTTCTTCCATGGGGAGTCCCCCTCCACATAAATGGGCAACGCATCTTGGGCAGGTTGGGATCGCCCCAGATGGTGGGCCAGACGAACCGGCAGCACCATGGCCTGTGCATTGGGCGCAAGATCCAAGGTTTGCTCAAAGGCTAGCGCTTCGGACAACCATGACGGTCGTGGTCCCACTAGGGACAAGGAGTGCAGCCCTGTCTGCAGCCATTGAGGGGATTCGGTATGCAGTCGATCTTCATGAACCGTGGTTAGGACGTCTTCACCGTTTTCTTGACTCCAGTTATACAGAGCCAGGTAGTAGGCGTCGGCGCGACTGGAAACAACGGTAAGCCAAGTCTTGGCAGACGGTACCGACGATGCCCCGGTTGTCTGACCCTGTTTGAATTCCGCAAGTGCGCTACGAAGCAAAATCTCAGAACCAGCCATTGGCACCACCGAGCAACCGCTGGCCATGGCCACACCTTGAGCAATAGAGGCGGCGATACGAACGCCGGTAAAGGATCCGGGACCGGCACCGAAACCGATCAAGCCCGTGTCTCTAGGCAGGACTCCGGCTTCTTGATACAAGGCATCCAGCAGGGGCAGTACTTCTTCGTTGTGCCGTCGCTGTAGCTCTTCGTGACGGAAGAAGACTTGATCTTCCACGGCCAAGGCTAGGCTACAATAGGCGCTTGAGGTCTCAATACAAAGGGTGACAGTCATTGCAAGAGCATAGCCAACCGATGGATCTGGAGGAAGCGCGAGCAGCACTATTTGCTCAGTTAGCGCCTATTTCGCGCACCGAAGTCATCCCCTTGAGTGAGGCAAGCGGCCGGGTAAGCGCCGCTCATGTTGCAGCCCAACTGGCCCTCCCCCCTTTCCCTGCCTCGGCCATGGACGGTTACGCCTTGAGACGGCAAGACTTTAATCAAGCCAAGGATACGGGCCTGTCCGTGATAGGCAAGAGTTTGGCTGGGCATCCCTTTGTTGAACCCATTCAGCCGGGGCAATGTGTGCGTATTTTTACCGGCGCGGTCGTGCCGCCGGGTGCAGACTTAATCCTGCTGCAAGAACGACTGGCGGATACCATTACCGCCACCGACGGTTCCGTCACAGTGCAGTTTGAGCAACACGATCTCGATGAAGACTACATCCGGCCCATTGGTAATGACGTGCAGTTAAACCAAGTGCTGGCAGAACCCGGCGACTTGCTCACCCCCCTTCTACTAGGCTCCTTGGCGGCAGCAGGCGTGAACACGGTGGAGGTTTATGATCGCGTCACCGTGGGTATCTTCTCAAGTGGCGACGAGCTTCAAGACCCATCGACTCCCCCGGAGCAGCTGGGATTAGGCGAAATCTACGACTCCAATGCCTTTACCTTGGCCAACCTGTTGGCGCGCTTACCCGTTCAGGTGGTGACACTGGGACGAGTGGCCGACGACCCAACCGTGGTGCGGCAGGCGCTGGCAGACGGGGCCGAGCGCTGCGACATGCTAATTACCAGCGGCGGGGTTTCCGTTGGAGATGCCGATTTTATTGGCGCTACCATCGCAGAATTGGGGGAACTGGCATTTTGGCGACTAAACCTGAAACCCGGCAAACCCTTAGCCTTCGGCAACATTGGCAACTGCTGGGTCTTTGGCTTACCCGGCAATCCGGTTTCTACCATTGTGACCTGTTTGTTACTGGTGATGCCGAGCCTGAAGCAACTCTGCGGTACCCGTCCCAAGCCGCTTCTGAGAATACCGGCGACCCTGAGTAGCCCGCTTTTACATCGACCCGGGCGAGCCGAGTACCAACGGGGTATTTATTCGAGTGGCGATTCCAGCAGCCTAACGGTTCGACACACCGGGGATCAGGGATCGAACCGCCTGAGTACCTTCGCTGGGGCCAACTGTCTGATCGAAGTTCCCAAAGAAAGCGGCGACCTAGCCAGCGGCGCTGGCGTAAACGTGCTGCCCCTAAGTGACCTGCTGGACTAAGAGCTAAGACCCGCTGCAATGGCGGATTGAATGTCATCAACCGCACCACTGCCATCTATCTCGAGGTATTGGAGCGTAGACTTACCTTGGTAGTAGCTCACCAAGGGCTGGGTTTGCTCGTAATAAACCGCCAGTCGCTCACGCACGGTGCTTTCGGTATCGTCTTCACGCTGCTGTAGCGCTTCCCCAGTAACGTCGTCCACACCTTCGGTCTTCGGCGGGTTATAGATCACGTGATACACACGACCGGATCCCGGGTGTACCCGACGACCAGTGATGCGCTTAACCAATTCTTCGTCTTCAACCTGTATTTCCACCACCGCATCGATAGGAATGCCAGCTTGATCCATGGCCTCAGCCTGGGGAATTGTCCGCGGGAAGCCGTCAAACAAGAATCCATTGGCACAGTCTTCTGCTTGGATGCGTTCTTTCACCAAGTCGATGATGATGTCATCGGACACGAGAGCGCCTGAATCCATAACCGCTTTCACCCGATTGCCCAGTTCGCTACCAGAGCCAACCGCCGCCCTCAGCATGTCACCAGTGGAGATCTGTGGGACGCCTAGGGAGTCCTTGATGAATTGGGCTTGGGTGCCCTTACCTGCACCCGGCGGGCCTAAAAGGATAATTCTCATGATCTGCTCCTGACGCCTAAACTAAGCAATGATTGATGGTGAGCGCCCAGCAACCCGCAAGTTGGCCACGCGAAGCCGCGTACTTTACCTGATTTGCTGCGGATGAAAACTCGGGATTGAATGCCCGCCGAGAATCAGGCGCTCGACACTCGGGCTTGGCCCGCTGGATAACGGGTTACTTTCACCACGCTTTGCAGATAGGACAGATGACTGAGCAGTTCCAAACAGGTCAACCAGTCAGAGACGTTAACCTCCACGGTGATCACTGCGGTTTCTTCATCCACGAGTTCGCCCGCGGCTTTGACGATGGGTAGCCCCTGATCTGCCAGCAACGTGGTGATATCCCGCAGCAAACTCTCACGGTTTTTTGCGGTGATACGAAAGCCGCACAGGGTAGGAAAGGTCATGCGCGCCCCGTCGCTTTCTTCCGGCCACAGGTTCAAGGCTTTGCACAGGGGCGGATCGCTGAGTACGCGATGTGCCAAGGAAATATAACTTTGCTGGCCTAGGGCGGTGGCGACGAACAAGGATTCGACGTCGTCATAACCGAGCTCTGTGGCCAATAGTTCGAATGCATCCTGGCTGAGATGAGACGCACCCACACCAGCCACAACGTTTTGTAAAATACTCCTACCGCGACGAGCGCTTTTCAGTTGGCTATCGCCGCGGAAAAAAGCCGCAATGCTCGCTTTCGCTCGGTGGGTGCGAACGAAGCCCAACCGGGACTCCAACCAAGCTCGATGGGGTCTTACCGGCCCGCCGGATATGATCTCTACCTGTTCGCCAGTTTTTAGTGGCGTGCGAACCGGTGCCCGCTGACCGTCGATAACACCGCCGGTACAGGTATGCCCTAGCTCGGTATGAATGCGGTAGGCGAAATCTAACACTGTGGCGCCGGCGGCCAAATCCAACACATGCCCCTTGGGCGTGGACACATAAATGCGCTCTTCACCTACTCGTTGGGCCAATAGATCCGGCAGACTCTCAATACCGTTCAGAGTGTCGTGCCAATCAATCACCTGACGCAGCCAGCCCATTTTTTCTGAATAGCCGCTCTCCTCGGTGGGCTGATCGCCCTCTTTGTAGGCCCAATGAGCGCATACGCCCAGCTCGGCACTTTCGTGCATGGCTCGGGTGCGAATTTGCACTTCCAGGGAACGGTCATCGTCGAAGGTTATGGCGGTGTGAATACTTTGGTAGCCGTTTTCCTTGGGTACCGCAATGTAGTCATCAAACTCGCTGGGCACATGCGGCCAGCGGCTGTGGATAATGCCCAGCGCCGCATAGCAACTGGCCAAGTCATCCACGATGATCCGGATGGCACGTACATCGTGCACCTCTTCCAAGGGAATGCCCTTGTTCTGCATTTTGCGCCAAATACTGAAGATGTTTTTCGCTCGACCCTTGACTCTGGCGTCGATGCCGGCTTGGGCAAGACAGGCTTGCACCACTTCCACCAGTTCGCTGACCTGCGCTTCCCGTTCCTGACGACGGCGTTTGAGTTGTTTGGCGATCCCAAGGTAAATGTCTTCCCGCAGGTATCGCAGGGATAGGTCCTCAAGCTCCCATTTGAGCTGCCACATACCCATGCGATTAGCCAACGGCGCGAAGATACTGGCGGCTTCTTGGGCAATTCGCTGCTGACGCGCTTCATCGTAGTGTTTGGCGTGACGCAAGGCCAAAACTCGCTCGGCGAGCTTAATCACCGCCACCCGAAAGTCTTGGATTAGGGAGACGAGCATGCGTTTGATGTTTTCGACTTGGGCATTTTCTTTGCCCGCCATCAAGGGCGTGTCCGACACTTCCAACAGGCTGGAAGTCGCGAGGGCGGCAACGCTCATACACAGCTTGGCCCCATCCGCGCCCAACTGCTGCTGAAGTTCTTCTTCATTGGTATGGCCTCGCCGAAACGCCGTATAAGCAAGGGCCGCCAACACAGCCGGGCGATCAAGGCGCAGCTCGGCCACCATCTCGGCAAGTTCCAAGCTTTGGGCCAGACGGTCACCGTCAAGGCCTTCAAGCCAGCCGACAACGCGGTCCAGTTCGGCTTCGTCCAGCTTGTCGTGGGATGTTGCGAGACGCGCGCACCACTGTCGGACGTCAACGTTTCCGTCGTCCAAAAGAGGTACTTGAGAACTTACACTTACCATTCAATTCGCTCGCTTAGGCCCTGTGTCGCACAAAATGACCAACCGTCTCCACATGAGCCGTGCCGGGGAACATATCGTACACCCCTACTTGCGCCAGACTGAAGCCGCAAGCTTCAAGGCGCTTCGCGTCTTCGGCAAAGGTCACCGGGTTGCATGAGACATAGACAAGCTGAGACAGGCTTGGCTGCCGCGCCCATCCCTCTAAATTGGGGCCTGCCCCGCTTCGCGGTGGGTCTAGGATCAGCGCATCCGGTGCACGACCAAAGTGCAAAAAACGACCGTCAATACCACCACCCGCATTGCTGGCCGATGACTCCCCGGCCAACGCTATGGCGCCGCCATCGCCGTAAAGGTCCTCATCAAAAAACGCACAGGTACCGTCGACGGCATTCGTCCGGGCATTTTGCTCGGCCATGGCTACCGCTTCGGCACTAGCCTCTATGCCCACCGCCAAAGCCCCTGCCCGGGCAAGCGGCAAGGTAAAATTGCCAATGCCACAAAACATGTCGATCACCACCCGATCGCGTACATCGCCCAAATAGGCCATGGCTGTTCGAATCAGCTCCCGATTCATGGGCGCGTTTACCTGGGTAAAATGGTGAGGGTAAAACCCTACGGTGACCCCGTATTCGGGAATTTGATAGTGCAGCAGCGGCATGTGCGACTGATGTTCAGCAATGGGTTTAAGGGTGTCATAGCCCTTGCTCTGCATCAGCACCACAGCCCCGGAGCGCTGCTGAAATTGACGCCAGAGCACCTCTTCTTGGGCGCTCAAAGGCTGCAAATGCCTCACGATGACCGCGCATACATCATCGCCTTGAGCCAGTTCGATTTGGGGCACGGTCTTCGGATCGGACATCTGCCCAATGGTGGCTTTCAGCGGCGTAATCAGTCGCGACAGTTCCGGCGTTAGGGTCAGGCAGGCGTCGATCCGCGCAACCCGGTTGCTAAAAGACTCACGAAACCCCACCAGCACCGAGTCGCCTACGACTCTTACCCCCATCCGAGCCTTGCGGCGGTAACCAAGGCGCAGCAACGCCGTGGGCGAGCGCCAGCTCTGAGGCTCCACGCCCTGAAGCCCAAGCTGGGTCTGAAGCTGCTGTTGTTTGTGCGCCAATTGGGCCTCGGGGGCGAGATGGTGGGTCGCGCAGCCGCCACAGCGCGGAAAGTACTGGCAAGGAGACGCCACCCGATCCGGATGCGGTTGGGCCAGTGGCTGTCCGTCGGCGAAACGATTACCACCCCGGCGCTTTAAAATGCGCGCATTCACGGTTTCCCCGGGCAAGGCGTTACGCACCCATACGGGTCGCTCATTGTGGGTGGCCCCACCCAAACCCTGATCGGACAAGCTGGCGATCTCTAACTCAATTTCTGTGGGCTGCTTTGGCAATGCTCGTATCCCTTCCTACGGTTTATATGGGTCAGTGACAATCGATGCGCTGTAATTCGGCGCCGTTTTGGTCGTAAGTTAACGCTGACGCTGAAACATGCTGCGACTGTTCAGGGGTTTTCCCCCCAGCAGTGGCGCCAAAGCCGCCCGCATCAGCGCCTTGGCAGCGTCCTGAGTCGCCAGCGCAGCAAAATCACGGCTGGCGATTTGGCTCAGCTCTCGGCCAGAAAACAAACGCGAACCGAGAGATTTTTCAGTTACCACGGTATGAAAACCCGTTTGCGCCTCGAATGTATAGCGAGCATTGTCTTCCAGCGCCTGACCGTCCACCGAAAAATCGATGCCGTAGCCCAATTGCTGCAGCAGCTCCAGCTCGAAACAGCGCAAGGCGGGCTGCAGCGGGTCATTTTCCTCTAAGGCCTCCAGCACGCGCATGGTTGAGGCAAAGATCTGTGGATCTTCCTGCCGCTCTTGTACCAACCGGGTGAGCAATTCCAGCACATAGAAGCCCGCGTAAAGCCCTTCACCCTGTAGGCCGATGAAGTGGTGGCTTTCGAAGGTTTGGATCGTTACCAGATCACTGCGCCCAAAGTATGTCACCGTGCCCACACTGAACGGCTGAACCGACACCTGGCCTTGTTTTTTGCTGCGATAGCCACGCAACACACCGGCCAAGCGGCCTTGCCCTTGGGTCAACATTTGCACAATGGCGCTGGTTTCTCGATAGGGTCTGACGTGCAAAACCAAGGCTGGCTGCATTTGCGCGGTAGCAGGCATAACCAGCCTCAGTCGTAACCTAGGCTACGCATGTGAATCCGATTATTGGTCCAGCCTTTTCGCACCTTCACCCATAAATGCAGCATCACCTGATGGTCGAGCATTAACTCAATATCCTTGCGCGCTTCCTGGCCAATCAGCTTCAGCCGAGCGCCGGATTTGCCAATGACGATGCGCTTTTGACCGTCACGCTCCACGATAATATCTGCATGTATATCAATCACTTTTTCGCCATGCTTAAAGTGTTCTATAACTACCGTGGAGGTATGAGGGATCTCATCACCCAACTGGCGCATGAGCTTCTCTCGAACAATTTCGGCCACTAAAAAACGCTCGGGCTGATCGGTTACCTCATCACCGGCAAAGAAGTGTGCACCCTCAGGGAGACGCTGAAACACATGCTGACGAAACCTCTCCACACCGTCCTCTTTCAGAGCACTGAGAGGCACGATTTCGTCAAATAATCCCAGTTCCCCTAAGGCCTGCATTTGGGGCAGCAACTGCTCTTTATCCTTAACCAGATCCACCTTGGACAGCACGGCAAACTTGGGTGCGCTGTGAGCGGCTACCAGCTTCAACACATGCTCGTCGGCTTCAGTAGTTTTTCCGCCTTCGATAAGCACGACGAGCAAATCCACATCCGACAAGGCGGACGTGGCATTACTGACCATGTAGCGGTTTAACTCCCGCTCGGTTTGCTGATGGATGCCCGGCGTGTCTACATATATAGCCTGGTGGGCAGCTTGGGTATCCACCCCAATCAGGTTGCGCCGAGTGGTTTGGGGCTTACGGGAGGTGATACTGATCTTTTGGCCCAGCACATGATTGAGCAGCGTGGACTTACCCACATTGGGCCGCCCTACCAAGGCCACATAACCGCACCGTTGCACCTCAATCATTGTTTTCACCTAGGTCCACGTTGTCTGCTGTCTGTTTGCTACCGGCATGAACACCCTTGCCGGATTTGCCGCCAAGCCCCGGCGCTTTACCTTGTTGAGAGCCGGTTTGTTGTTTGGTTTGTTGTTTGGTCTGTTGTTTGGTTAGGGCCAAAAGTAACACCTGCTGGGCCGAGGCTTTTTCAGCCCCTCGGCGAGATGATTCTTGCGCCACGGCCATCAGGCCAAGGGCTGGCACCTCGCATTTTACCGTGTACTGGCGCTGGTGATCTGCACCGCTGATTTTTTCCACCGTGTATAGGGGCAACTCCAATCCACTGCCTTGAAGCAGTTCCTGTAAGCGAGTTTTAGGGTCTTTAAGGCTCTGGGCATCCAAGCCCTTGGTCAAATCATCGAATAGCCGATGCACTAGGCCTTGGGCTTGCTCTATACCACCGTCTTCGTGCACTGCGCCGATCACCGCCTCAAGGGCATCGGCTAAAATCGAGGCGCGCTCGCGACCACCGGAACGCAGTTCGCCGGAACCTAATAACAGGTACTCGGGCAGTTGAATGCTCAACGCCACCTGTGCCAGCGTCTTGCCCCGCACCAATTGGGCGCGCATCAAGGACAGAGCATCCTCTTGAACGTCTGGATATTGGCGATACAGCATGCTGCCAACCAAATAACCCAGCACCGCGTCGCCCATAAACTCCAATCGCTCGTTGTTGGTCTTGGAATAACTCTTATGGGTGAGGGCCTGCTCCAGCAATCTTGGCGCCTTAAAACGGTAGCCAATTTTGTCTTGGAGCTTTTCCAACCGGTTGGTGCTGGCGTCTCGGGTGGCCATATGCTTAGTCGTGAGAGCCTTGCTCGAGCCAGCGATTTCTATCAAACGTAGGTAGGTTCCACCCTGGTGGCTTGTGCGCCCAGATGGCAATCGCCTTACCCACAACATTGTCACCCGAGGCAAGCCCCCAGGTCCGTGAATCTGCCGAATGGTCTCGGTTGTCGCCCATCACAAGGTACTCCCCCGGCCCCACTTCCCAGCTCTGGGGGCGCTCCGGGCTACGGGTACGATGCATCCGGTGCTCTACGCCAGAGATTTCTTCAATGTACTCCCGGGCCGGGATGCCATAACGAGAATCCGTAAAATCCCGAACAAAGGTGTACTTCAAGCGCTGACCGTTGATGGTCAGCCTCTTGCTCTCGTAGCGCACGGTATCGCCGGGAATACCGATAACACGCTTGATAAAGTAACGCGGATCGTGGGGTGGAATGAACACCATTACGTCCCCTCTGGCTGGGGGCTCCCCTTCGGTCAGCTTCAGATCGAACACAGGCATCTTCATGCCGTAGTCGTACTTATTGACCAAAATAAAGTCCCCGACCTCTAAGGTGGGCACCATGGATTCCGAAGGAATCTGGTAGGGTTCGACGAAGAAACTTCTAAGCACGAAAACCGCCACAAAGATCGGGAAAAACGACCGAGCGTACTCCACCACCACGGGATCCTCTGGCGCGGTTTCGCCTTGGGCCTTGGCCAGTCGTTGGGGTTTGAAGGCCCAAGTATCCAGTGCCCAAATGCCACCGGAAATTACCGCAGCCCAAAATAGGTAGTAGGGTAAATCGATATCCATGCCTGTTACTCTAGCGCTCGACCTTCAGGGCGGCTAAGAATGCCTCTTGGGGAATCTCCACAGATCCCACCTGCTTCATACGCTTCTTACCCTCTTTCTGCTTTTCCAACAGCTTCTTTTTGCGGGTTATGTCACCGCCATAACACTTGGCGGTAACGTTTTTACGTAGCGCTTTCACGGTTTGTCGAGCCACAATCTGACCACCAATGGCAGCCTGTAGAGCCACGTCGAAAAGCTGGCGTGGAATCAGTTCTTTCATCTTCTCAGCCAGTGCTCGACCGCGACTCTGGGCCTGATCTCGGTGCACGATACTTGCTAGGGCATCCACCTTGTCGCCATTGATCAGCATGTCGAGTTTCACCAGCTTCGCTGACTCGAAGCGCACGAAGTTGTAGTCCAGGGACGCAAAACCACGGCTCACCGACTTTAGTCGATCAAAGAAATCCATCACCACTTCGTTCATGGGCATTTCCCAGTGCATGGACACCTGACCTTGGGAAAAGTGCATGTTTTTCTGCACTCCGCGGCGCTCTACACACAGGGACATCACGTTACCCACATAGTCTTGGGGCACCAAGATGTTGACCTCAGCGATGGGTTCGCGCATTTCTTTGAAATTGTTCGGCAGTCTGGAGGGGTTATCAATTTGTTTCACCGAGCCGTCAGCCAACTCCACCTCATAGACCACGGTGGGGGCCGAGGTGATCAGGTCTAAGTCGTACTCCCGTTCCAGCCGTTCTTGCACAATTTCCATGTGCAGCATGCCAAGGAAGCCGCAGCGAAAACCAAAGCCCAAGGCATCCGAGGATTCAGGTTCGTAAAACAAAGACGCATCGTTAAGCACGAGCTTCTCTAGAGCCTCGCGAAATGTCTCGAAGTCTTCGGAGTGCACCGGAAACAAACCGGCATACACCTGGGGCTTAACCCGGGTGAAGCCCGGTAACTGCTCGACGTCCGGAGTTTTGGCGCTGACCAAGGTATCCCCCACCGGGGCACCGGTGATGTCTTTGATGCCAGCAATAACGTATCCAACCTCGCCGGCGCCCAGACTCTTGTCCGGCTCACGCTTCGGGGTAAAACGACCGAGCTGATCGATGGTATGGGTCTTCTTGGTGGACTTAATGTGGATCTTGTCGCCCTTGTTCAAGCGCCCCTGCACAACACGCACTAAGGAGACGATGCCAAGGTAGTTATCAAACCAGGAGTCAATAATCAGGGCCTGCAGGTCTTCCTCATCACTGCCCTCGGGGGGTGGAATAGCATCCACAAGATAGTCCAGCAGTTCATCAACACCGATCCCGGTTTTAGCACTGCATTGAATAATGTCCGAGACGTCCAAACCAATAATGTCTTCGATTTCGCCGGCTACGCGCTCTGGCTCCGCCTGTGGCAAATCGA
>JAYOVN010000039.1:0-19229 GCA_038151515.1 Gammaproteobacteria bacterium
GCAGTGGGCGGTTTAATTGAAACTTCATCCGACGTGAGAAACTGAATGAAAACGCGAATTACAGAACTCTTTGGCATCGAGCACCCAGTTATTCAGGGCGGCATGCACTACGTGGGCTTGGCAGAGATGGCAGCTGCCGTTTCTAACGCCGGTGGTCTGGGCATCATTACTGGCTTGACTCAAGGGACGCCAGAAAAACTTGCCAACGAAATCGCACGTTGTCAGGCCATGACCGATAAGCCCTTCGGCGTGAACCTAACCTTTTTGCCATCCGTAACACCTCCAGATTACCCGGGACTGGTGAAAACCATCATCGAGAGCGGTGTCAAAGTCGTTGAAACCGCCGGTAACAACCCTGCTAAGTGGCTTCCTCAGTTGAAGGAAGCGGGAATTAAAGTAATTCATAAGTGCACGTCTGTGCGTCACTCCGTTAAGGCCCAAGATATCGGTTGCGACGCGGTATCTGTGGACGGCTTCGAATGTGGCGGTCATCCCGGCGAAGACGACATTCCGAACTTTATTTTGTTGCCTCGGGCTGCGGATGAATTAGAGATACCCTTTGTTGCCTCGGGTGGCATGGCAGATGCACGTTCTCTGGTGGCCTCCCTGGCTATGGGTGCCGAAGGTATGAATATGGGCACTCGGTTTATCGCCACCAAGGAAGCGCCAGTGCACGATAATGTGAAGCAGGCCATATTAAACGCCTCAGAGTTGGATACTCGATTGGTGATGCGCCCCTTACGCAATACCGAGCGCGTGCTGAATAACCCAGCAGTTGAGAGATTGCTGGAAAAAGAAAAAGCCATGGGCAGTGATCTGAAGTTTGAGGATATCGTTGGCGAGGTTGCCGGCGTATACCCCAAGATCATGACCGAAGGCGACATGGATGTAGGTGCTTGGTCATGCGGAATGGTCGCTGGCTTGGTCTACGATATCCCGTCGGTTCAGGAACTCATGGATCGCATTATGGGTGAAGCCGATGCGTTGATTTCAGAGCGTCTTGCTCGCTTCACAGCTTAGCTGAAAACGTCTTGCGGCCCGGTTCGCCGGGTCGCCGTTTATCGACGGCACCCCACCTCACTAACGGCTCGGTTGGTAAATAGATAAGATCTAAAAAAGACCAAAAGGGGACACCATGGATTTTGATATTCGCTCGGCTCTGCCAGAGGAGATGGGTCAGCTTGGGTTGATGGCGTCCTATTCCTACGGTGGTGCCTTCGGCGATGGTGAGGACAATATCTCCGCCTCGGGCACCCGCCCCGAATGGACGCTGTGTGCGTTTGATCCAACTGCGACTAATGAGCAAGGCCAAGTGTTGATGGCTACGTCCTTCGCCGCTTTCCCTTTCACCATTCGTGCTAACGGGCGTGCCTTGGCCATGGCGGGCATATCGGTGGTGGGCACTCGCCCAGAGTACCGACGACGCGGCTTGGTGCGCAGGATCATGACTCAAGCCTTTGCTGATCAACGCGATAGGGGTCAAAGTGTTGCTGGTCTTTGGGCATCCCAGGCTGCGATTTATCAGCGTTACGGGTTCGCCCCAGCGGGATTGAACCGCGGCTACGCCATTGACGTGGCAGACATTCAGCTACAGGACTCGATTCCAGAACTGCCAACGGTGTCCAGACATCGCCCGGCGGAAGCGTTGGATGCTATTCGCGAGGTATACAAAATATTTATCGCGGATCGCACAGGCTACATTCACCGGGGCAAGTCGCTTTGGCTTAACAGTGTGCTGTCAGAGGATGGTGCCAACGGCGCAGATGGACCGGTTTATGTGGCTGTGGCCGGATCCATGCAGGCCCCCAGAGGCTATGTGGTCTATACCTTGCGTGCGGCACAGGTGCCGCACCGAGCTCGACCCCAGGAAATTAAAATTCGTGACATGGCGTTTTTAGACATGACCGCCTGCCACAGTCTATGGCAGTTTCTGGCTCGGCATGATTTGGTGGGACGAGTGGTGTGGCCAAATGCACCCATGGATGATCCGGCCCAAGCCATGATGGCTGAACCTCGGATGCTTCATACTCAGGATACCGAGGCCACTTGGTGGCGTCTGGTGGATGTGCCTCGAGCCTTGGCACAGCGGGGGTACAATCAGGAAGCTCGCTTGGTTGTTGAGGTTCACGGCGACGACTTGGCGCCCTGGAATAATGGCCGATGGCTGCTGCAGGCAACTGGAGACGCCGGCGAAGAATCTCGAGTGAGCACCACAGAGTTAAGTCCGGATATCACATTGTCGATTCGGGCGCTGTCCGGTTTATTCAGCGGTATGTACAGTGCTCAAAGC
This sequence comes from Gammaproteobacteria bacterium, assembly GCA_038151515.1. Taxonomy (GTDB): domain Bacteria; phylum Pseudomonadota; class Gammaproteobacteria; order Pseudomonadales; family Azotimanducaceae; genus UBA4421. Next base: position 2,291 of record JAYOVN010000039.1, read on the forward strand.
TTGGCGAATTGGGGCATGTTGTCGGGTGAGCCAGACGGTGTTTTCGCTGCTAGTGGGGTGTTCGCAACGAAGTATGAGCCGCACTGTCCAGATCATTACTAAGTTGGGTGTTGAAAATAAGAGTTTGTCGGTTGATTTTGGTGGCTGTGTAATGGGCGACATCGTCGATTAAGCCAGCCCAGCAGCATAAAAGAGTTCGGGGGAGAGGATGTTGGAAACCGTGGATCCGGCAGTGGCCGGTTTTTCTGAGGCGCGTCTAACGCGGGTAACCCAGTGGTTGGAAGCCCAAGTCAGCCAAGGCAGATTGGCCGGAGCAAGCGCGCTAATTGCCCGGCACGGTAAGATTGCTTACCAGCAGGGTACGGGATTTGCCGATAAGGAAATCGGCAAGGCGTTTGCGTTAGATACCATAGTACGCATTTACTCCATGACGAAGCCGGTAACCACGGTGGCGGCCATGATGCTGTATGAAGCGGGCTGCTTTCAGTTAGATGATCCGGTAGCCAAGTACTTGCCGGAATTTGCAGACACACCGGTTTGGTCTGGCGGCGACAGCCCTATTGACCAGACGGTAAGGCAAAGCGCGCCGATGCAGGTTCGACAACTGATGAATCATACATCCGGTCTGACTTATGGCTTTATGAATACAACGCCGGTGGATGCCCTATATCGCGAACGTTCGATTGAGTTTCAAAGCCGGAAGGAATCCTTAGCGGATATCGTTACCCGTCTGGCCCAGATCCCGCTGCTTTGTCAGCCGGGGAGCCAATGGAATTACTCTGTCGCCACGGATGTTCTGGGTCGATTGGTGGAGGTTTGGTCGGGAATGAGCCTCGCTGATTTTTGCGAGCAGAAGATTTTTGCGCCACTGCAAATGCATGACACCGGATTTTGGGTACCCGAGCAAAGCCAAAATCGCTTTGCAGCCCTTTATTTGCCTGAGATGGGCGGTGATATGAGCAGTATTGGCGGTGGCTCAGAGCGAGTACCTCAAGAATTGCGAGGCGGATTGAAGTTGGCGGATAGCTCAGAAAACTCCGTTTATTTGTCGCCACCTGCTTCTCATTCTGGCGGCGGTGGCTTGGTTGGGACCATCGGGGACTATGCCAGATTTTGTCAGATGCTGATGAATTTGGGTGAGCTGGATGGTGAACGCTTACTAGCGCCAACAACCGTTAAATACATGCGTTCCAATCAGTTACCGAACAACAGCGACATGGCTGCAATGGGCCAGCCTGTTTGGAGCGAGACCAGCTATGACGGCATAGGATTTGGTTTGGGGTTTGCCGTGGTCTTGGACCCAGTCAAAGCGTCCATTATCGCTTCCGTGGGCGAGCACCACTGGGGAGGAGCTGCCAGTACGTTTTTTTGGATTGATCCTGAAGAAGACTTGTTTGTGATTTTCTTTACCCAGCTTCGTCCTTCTTCCACCTATCCCATTCGGCGCGAGCTGCGGGCCCGGGTCTATCAGGCCCTGGTCGGCTCTTAGGTTAGGAAAGCCATGGATACGGAACTTTTCCAAGCGCTGGGTTTGCACAAGTCGTGGGAGGATCTTCACTCCCGGGACTTTCGGGTCAACGGCCGGGCTAACGTGGAGATCGACGAGGTCTTACGAACCGAGGAAGATCGTCAGTACAACCCCTGTCCCGAAGCCTTTCTTGAGGGGCCGCTAGAGGGTGAAGTGCATGTGTTCAACGACTGGCGAGAAAGCCGCGTTTTTCCCAACACCAAGCGTCGGTTGGCTGTTTATTTGCCGACCACAATGAGTTTTTCCGGTCCACTTAATGCATTGCTGTGCAATGACGGGGAGGCATATCGATACGATCAGGGGGCAGTGCGGGCACCAGCTGTGCTGGAAAGTCTGCAAAGGACCGGTGACCTAAAGCCCACAGTTGGGATTTTTGTTATGTCTGGTGTGCCCGATGGCGCTGAGCCGGATCCATCCCGGCATCCAGATGTCGTGCCAGCTAAGCATCAGCGCAGCCTGGAATACGATACCTGTTCCCCGCGATACGGCGAGTTTTTGCTTGAGGATGTTCTGCCATTTGTTCGGCAGGAACTGGGCGTCAACATTAGTACCGACCCAAACCGCAGAGCACTGTGCGGTATTTCCAGCGGCGGTATTTGTGCATTCAACGCGGCTTGGCATTACCCGGGTGAATTCGCCCGTGTGATAAGTCACTGCGGGTCCTTTACCAATATCCGCGGCGGTCACAATTACCCCTATTTGATACGCAGCACGCCGCGCAAACCCCTGCGAGTGTTCTTACAGAGCGGAGCAAAGGACGCAAATATTGTGACAGGCAGTTGGCCCCTAGCGAATCAGCAAATGGCGTCGGCTCTGGAGTTTGCCGGCTATGACTTCCGCTTCGAGTTCGGTGTTGGAGGCCACAATCTATGCCACGGTGGTGCGCTGTTTGCAGATACCTTGCGCTGGTTGTTCCGGAACTGATTCTCTGGCAAGAAGGTGGGCTCTAGGCACTATTGGTAGACATTTCGGCCGGTGTAGGGCGTCATCCTAAGCGCCCTTGAACGTGTCAGGATGCGCTTCCCAGAGCTTTAAGCATGTCTCGGATAACTTTTCGTTTTACACGGTCTAGGGCGAAGTAGGCGCTGGCAACCCGCAGGGTTTCTTGATCGAACACGGCGCCGTAGCCGGATTGGTTTTCTAGAACTAGGCTGTTGGCGGCCTTCGGACTGCTGCTACCTTTGCCGGTTCTTGTTTTCGGTGGGGTTGGTTTCTTTCCGGTGATAAGCCAGTTGGCGTCGATGCCGAGTATTTGAGCAATACTTTTCAAGTGTTTGGTGGAAGGGTTGGATCGCCCTGTTTCCCAGTGGCTAATGGCTGTTCGAGTGACGTCAAGGCGCTCAGCAAGATTAGCCTGAGAAAGCCCTCGCCCCCTGCGAGCCTGAATAATTCGGTGGTTCAGTTTGGACATGAACCAAAGGTTAGCTTTCGGGATGTCTTGGTAATATGATATTTTTAATCACTTATTGTTAGGTATTAGAAGTAACATTTTTTGGGTCGTCGGTTATGTGGTTTCGGTTTAGGAGCTGCGCGCACTTTTTGTGGTCAATTTGCTTGCCCGGCTCCCAGGCCACAGAGCGCTTGTGCGCGCACTCCTTTTTTTAAATACATGTAAAGAACGGATAAACGTGAATATATGCAGTTGAATGTAGGCAATTGAATACATGCATCTGAAACATACAGGGTGAATATGGGGTGCCGCGCTCGTCTCTTTGCCAAAACCAAAACCAAAACCAAAACCAAAACTGAGACTGAGACTGAGACTGAGACCTAGAGCTAAAGCCCCAGACCAAACCGTCGAGGCAAGAGCAGCGTGCAGAGCTCTGGTCTCAAGCGGCCTGCTCACGAAACGCGATAGCCCTTCCTTTGCAACGGTTGCCGTGGCGCCCGGCCGTTGTGAGATAAAGCGCACTGACGCGCGCGTTCACAACGCCAATACCGCCGTGTCGAACCGTGACTGTGTCTGGTCTTGCCTGCCTGAAAGGTAGTCCTCAAACGCACGGCTATCGGTATATGGTGCTTGAGTGCTGCAGTCGTTACGATTATCGCTTTCGGAGGGCCTATGAGCAGTTACGTAGTGGCGCAAATAACCATCAACGATCGTGAGAAATACACTCAGTATGAAGCGGGATTTATGGATGTTTTTAGTCAGTTTGGTGGGCAGATACTGGCAGTGGACGAGGCGCCGGTAAGTGTAGAAGGTCAGTGGTCCCACACCCGAACAGTCCTTCTGCAGTTCGAGAACCTCGACGATGCAAAAGCCTGGTATTACAGCGAAGAATATCAGGCGCTGGCGAAACATCGATGGGAAGCGTCGGTGGCTGATATTGCGTTCGTACAGGGTGTACCGGTAAGCCAGTAGCTAAGGAGAATAAATGTGCTGACGATCACGGAAGACCATGGCGCCATTCGGATACTACGTTTTAACCGTCCCGCCGCGTTAAATGCCTTTAACGGAGCGATGTTCGACGCCGTAGCAGAAGACCTGATTGCCACCGCGGAAAACGACGCGGTGAAGGTGCTGGTCATAACTGGAGAGGGCAGAGCCTTTTCTGCGGGCATGGATTTGACCGATCAGCCAGACCCAAACAATCCACCGGTCCACGGCTTTGACGGCATGTTTGAGGCTCTTATCGAATTTCCAAAACCGCTGTTATTGGCTATTAACGGTGTGGGAGTTGGTTTTGGATGCACGATTACTGGCTTAGCAGATCTGGTGCTGATGGCGGAGAGCGCTCGGCTTCGTTGTCCCTTCACGGCTCTTGGGCTGACTGCTGAAGCGGCGAGTACCGTGACATTTCCAGCCATGATGGGGCCCCAAGCGGCGAATTGGGTGCTTTTGAGTTCGTCTTGGCTTGATGCGCAAACCTGCAAGGCGTTGGGCATGGTCTTTGATGTTGTGCCAGACGAAAATTTGTTGCAGCAGACCCTCGAGCGTGCCCGGGTGCTGGCTGAAAAACCCTTAGCTTCTCTGATTACTACCAAGGAGATGTTGATGGCGCCCAGACGGGAGGCTCTGCGGGAGGCCCATGAAATTGAAACCGCAGGCTTGGGCAGTTTGATGGGAGGCCCGGCTAACAAGGAAGCTGTGGCGGCCTTTGTCGAGGGTCGGGAACCGGACTTCTCCGCTTTTTAGTTGTCGCTGGCTGGGTTCGTGATTTTGCTACCACTACGCCGGTACTGGTCTTTTCGTTCTTTACTCCATTTCTCCCCCTCTCCGGGAGGAACTCCGTAGGCGACTCCCCGTTTAACGCCCGATCTCTGGCGTACTCGCGTTAGCCATTCCATAACGTAGGGTGCACCGGTGATGTCGATTTTGCTCCACTTCCATGCTCGGACCCAGGGGTAAAGGGCGATGTCTGCAATGCTAAAGCTGTGGCCGGCCACCCATGGATGTTTGCGAAGTTGACCATCTAACACCGAAACTAAACGCAGAGCTTCAGTGCCGAAGCGCTCCAGAGGATGAACCTTGGCCTCTTCTGGAACTGAGTCCATGTAGCGAGTGTAGCTAAGCTTGTTGCCAAAGACCGGTCCGACATTGGCCGCCTGCCAGTATACCCAGGGCAGAATTTCCCATCTTCGATGGTCTTGGGGCAAAAGATCAGTAGGATACTTTTCTGCTAGGTACTGCAAGATAGCGCAGCTCTCCATGATGCTGCGATCCTCGTCAAGGAGGACTGGAATTTTCTGGTTGGGGTTGCGAGCTGAAAACTCTGCTGTGTGCTGTTCACCCTTGGCCAGATTGATGTGTCTAACTGTGAGTTCATCCAGAGCAATACCCGCATCTCTCAGCTCTTCGATCATGATGCTGACTTTCCAGCCGTTGGGTGTTGCTGTGGTCCAAAGTTCCATCAAGCTTCCTCGTCAACGCCGTTTACCAGGTTTGCCGGGCCGCGATACAGCGCGCGGCTTCGAAGGTTTTCGTTCGTAGATGATCCAATCGTCCATTCAAGTTTCGGTATCGAACGGGATCTTGCTCCGCTAGTTCCTTGGCCAATTCGAGATCTGAAAAGGTGTCCATACCACCATAGCAACCCAGCACCAGTGTTGCCCCTGCTAGCTCATGACCTTCAATCTTAGGCAGTGCCCGGCGCATACACATGACCCAAAATCTTTCATCGGCTTCATGGAGTAGGCCGATGAGTTCTCGGGTCGTATTGCCAAGATCGATAAATTGTTGATTCAGCGTCAGCAAGCTCAAGCTTCCAATGTGGCGAGTGCTCAGAGTCTCATACACCGTCGAGGCTTTGACTAGAAATTGTTAGACAAGGTCTGCTAAAAGTGCAGGCCTGCTAAAAACGCAGGTCTGCTAAAAGCGCAGGTCTGCCAAAACCGCAGGACTGCCAACCCCCAGTCAGCCTAGTGCAGTGGTGTTGCTTAGCACACGAGCCTGTCTCTAGCGAAGTTCGGGTGTAGTATCATTGCTCACAAACACGGCAATGGAGTAGTGGGAGTTATGAGGGAAAATACGTCATTGGCAGCTTGGCGCAGAGACGAGCAAACAATCGGTTGCTGGTTGAGTCTGGCGAACAGTTATTCTGCAGAGGTTATGGCCGGTTTAGGTTTTGATTGGGTTTGCGTGGATTTGCAGCACGGCTTAATTGATTACACGGATTTGGTGCGCATGTTACCTGCCATATCAACCAGCCAAGCTACTCCGATTGTTCGTGTTCCTTGGAACGAACCCTACGAAATCATGAAAGCCTTAGACGCTGGTGCATACGGAGTCATCGTCCCCATGGTTAACAACCGCGCCGAGGCTGAGCAAGCGGTAATGGCCTGTCGCTACCCGCCCTTAGGTAATCGCTCCTTCGGGCCGATTCGCGGAGCACTCTACGGAGGGCGCGGATATGCGGTTGAGGCTAACGATCAGATTGCCTGCATCGCCATGATCGAAACCGCTGAAGGTATTGCCAACGCCGACGAAATTATGACGACTCCAGGCTTAAATGGGGTGTACATCGGTCCGGCAGACTTAGCCCTATCCCTTGGACTGCCCGCCATGGGCGATCAACCGCAAGAAGAGCACTTGGTGGTGGTGAAAGAGCTACTTGGTAAGTGCAAGGCTCATGGCATCGCCGCTGGTATCCATACGTCGAGCTTGGAGTACGCCCAAAAATATCTGGCCTTGGGCTTCAATTTTGTAACGTTGGGAAGTGATTCCGGCCATATGACGAAAAACGCCGTGAAAGAGCTGTCTGCAGCACGTGGCACGGCCGAAGCCCAGCGAGAAAGCACCGGCTACTAAGAATGTCGATGATTTCTAGATCGTCATGATTTGGTTAGTTGCCATAGTCCTAGGCGCCGTGTTCTTGCCCTCAATCTGGGTGCGCTGGGTGATGAAGCGTTATGCTCGGGAGCTTCCAGACCTTCCTGGTACCGGGGGTGAGTTGGCCAAGCACCTAATCCAGCGATTCGAATTGAATGGTGTCAATGCCGAGGTGTCGGATATCGGCGATCACTACGATCCCCAGGAACGCGCGGTGCGCTTGAGCGAAGCGAACTGGAGCGGCCGTTCGCTGACCGCAGTGGCGGTTGCCGCCCACGAAGTGGGCCACGCTATCCAGCATCAAAGGAAGGATCCGCGCTTACAGGCCAGGACAGCCTTGGTGCCTTGGGTGAATGTTTTGGGTCAAGCCAGTGTGGGCTTTTTGGCCGTCGCACCAATTATTGGCCTTGTCATCCGTCACCCGGTGCCTCCTATATTGATCGCTGTGATTGGTTTGTCCGGATTAATCCTGCGAATGCTGTTGCATCTGTTTACCCTGCCCACAGAATGGGACGCAAGTTTCGGCAAGGCCTTGCCCATTCTGCGGCAGGGAGGGTACATCTCAAGCCAGCAAGAGCTTCCGGTGCGGAGAGTGCTTAGGGCCGCTGCTCTCACCTATTTTGCCGCGGCTTTAGCTGACGCTTTTAATCTCTTTCGTTGGGCATCGCTGCTGTTACGTCGATGAAAAGCAATTCATCCAGATTTTGATACCTTCTGTCTTCAATTTTGGGGAATGCACTGTCTTCAGTGCTAAAAATCGCGGCTACTAAGGGCAGGTATAGTGAACGAACCGGTGCGAATCGTTGGGTGGAATGTAAACGGACTAAGAGCATGTATAAAAAAAGGCTTCATTCCGTTCTTGGAAAATAGCAAAGCCGATGTGATTGCCTTGCAGGAAGTGCGGGCTTTCCCAGATCAGCTACCCTCAGAAATTACCCAGTCAGTGGTGTGGAATGCCAGCTTTGCTCCGGCCAAACGCCCTGGCTACAGCGGGGTTGGGATTCTAAGTCGGGTAGCTCCCAGCAAGGTTGAAACTAGCCTAGGCGACCCTCGTTTTGATGACGAAGGTCGTTTTATTGTGGCCTACTTCGGTCGGTTGGCCATTGCCAGCGTCTATTTCCCGAAGGGCAATGGAAAGGATCGAGATAACTCGCGGGTTGGATACAAGCTGGACTTCTACCGGGCGGTATTTGATCGACTTGGGGAGTTACGTCGCAGAGGGCGCGTGTATGTGTTGGGCGACTTTAACACCGCTCACCACGAAATCGATCTGGCGCGGCCTAAGGGCAACCGCAAGGCCAGTGGTTTCTTGGACGAAGAGCGTCAGCTGCTCACTGAAATTCAAGGCGAAGGTTGGGTCGACACCTTTCGTGCGACGCATCCCAATGAGCCCAATCATTACACGTGGTGGCGTCAATTCGGCGGCGCGCGGGAAAGCAATGTGGGTTGGCGTATCGATTGTGTCTATGCCTCTGGGTCTGCCATGCGGCGCGTCAAAGACGCTTTTATCTGGCCCCATATTCTCGGATCGGATCACTGTCCCGTAGGCGTTGACTTAAAGTAGACTGATGGTCCGAAACGCAACTGGAGTCTGTCATGGCTCAACCCTTCCCGAATCACCCGAATTTAAGAGGTGGTTTCGCACCCCTGCAAATGGAATGCGACGTTAACGACCTTGTGATCCAAGGCGAAGTGCCAAAAGAATTGAGCGGTAGTTTTTATCGTAACGGACCGAATCCTCAGTACGCTCCTCGGGGTCACTATCATTGGTTTGCTGGCGACGGCATGGTGCACGCCTTCAACATTGAAGATGGACGAGTTTCTTATCGAAACCGTTGGGTAAAAACGGTGAGGTGGCAAAAGGAACGAGAGGCTGGCCGAGCACTCTTCAGCGCATTCAACCCTATGGACAATGACAAAAGCGTTGCAGGCTTGGAGACCGATGGCGTTGCCAATACCAACGTCATATGGCACGCAGGGAAACTGTTGGCGCTTGAGGAAGGCCATGCCCCCTTTGAGTTGGATCCGCATACCCTGGACTCCGTCGGGCCCCACATTTACGGAGGACAACTCGCCGGGCCGATGACGGCTCATCCCAAGATCGACCCGGAAAACGGCGAAATGCTGTTTTTCGGTTACAACGCCAATGGCACGATTTCTCCCCATATGACGTTTAGTGTCGTGGACAAAGCGGGAGCGTTGCTTCGCAGCGAGTCCTTTGAGGCTCCTTATGCGGCGATGGTTCATGATTTTGTGGTGACGAAAGATCATGTGATTTTTCCTATCATGCCCTTAACCGGTAGTTTGGAGCGGGCGTTCAAAGGCGGCCCGGTCTATGCCTGGGAACCCGAAAAAGGGGTGCATATTGGCGTGATGCCTAGAAACGGCTCGGTTCAGGATCTGCAATGGTTTCGTGGCGAGGCGAGCTACGTATTCCACCCTATGAACGCTTTCAGTACCTCTGATGGTAAGATTATTTGCGACGTGTGTGAGTACCCGGAAGCTCCTCTATTTCCAGCGGTTGATGGCACGCCGGGTGATCCCAAAAAGGCGCTCGCAAAGCTTGTGCGTTGGACATTTGACCTGAACGCTCAAACAGACCAATACAAGGTAGAACCACTGGAAGACTTGGTCTGCGAGTTCCCGCGGCTGGATGAACGGTTTGCTGGCTTGCCCTACCGATACGGTTATTTTTCAGGAGATACCCAGCCCCCGGAGAAAGTCGGCGGTTTTAACGTCATCGCCGCTGTCGATCATCAGACCGGAAAGCTCGATTGCTACGATGTAGGTGAGGGCTGTGCCACAAGTGAGCCTGTCTTCGTTCCCCGTTCCAGTAGTGCACCCGAGGGAGACGGTTTTTTGCTGGCCTATGTCTTCGACGCTAACCGGGCTGCTAGTCATCTCGTAATTTTAGATGCTCAAAATCTTGCTCAAGGTCCGTTGGCCAAGGCTATGCTCGATCACAGAGTGCCCTATGGGTTTCATGGCAATTGGCGGGACAACAACTGTTAGGGTTTATGGCAAATCCAATCTTTCGGCTGATCTGCACGAGAAAGGATCTGCTCTGGACAAGGACAGGCAGATCTTACTCCGCCCTCAGAACGTAGGCTGAGACTTGGTTTCGACCTAGTGCCAGCAAAACCAGATGCCTAGACAAAGGGCGTGGTGAGCTTGGCGCTTTTGATTAAGGCATAAACAGGCATGCCTTGGGTGAGCGCTAGTTCGGCGCAAGCCGCCCCGGAAATATGAGCAACAAGTTTATGGTCATTGCTTTTTCCTTCGCCGCGACCCTCTGCATCAAGGTTGATATCAACGGCTACCAGCCCAACCTTCGCGCCAGCCAAGTGGCGAATGCCATCAATGGTTCCAGTCAGTACATTGCGAATGCTCATCCGTTCGGGTTGATCTAAGCTCAGGGCAACATCCGCCGCTGCTAGAAACAAACGAAGGTCTTGGGCTTGGGGTTGAGAGGGGCTGATTACCTGCAGTTCTTGCCCGGCAACGCTTAGGTGAACCATGGCGTTGGCTTCATCAAAATACGTGACGCTGGCATCCAGAAGACTGCCTGGATCGCCATAACTTTGGTCAAGTTCTGATGCTCGCCAAAGGCGACTCAGTACTTTGCCGGTTGGCCCTTCATCGAACAACGTGCCTGCTGACATCACCAAGGTGGTGTCGCACAACTGGGCTATTTCATCGTTGATATGGCTTACATAAACGGTGGGAACCTTGAGGTCTTTTGCCACAGCTGCCAGATAGGGAATGATGTCAGCTTTGCGCTTTGCGTCTAATCCAGTGAGGGGCTCGTCCAGTAACAGCAGTTGAGGTTGACTACACAGACTTCGAGCGATGTTGACCCGCCGTGACTCGCCGCCGGACAGAGTGGTCGGATGGCGCTGCAGTAACGACTCTAGATCAAAACGTGACACCACCTCTTGAAGCTTTAGGTCGATGTGTAAGCCCGCTGCCTCGGCGCGACGGAGACCATATTTCAGATTGTCGGCAACCGTCAGATGAGGAAATAACCGGTCGTCTTGAAAGACGTAGCCCACTCGGCGTTTGTGAAGAGGTAACGAGATTCCGGGTTGCTGCCAAACAGTATCGTTAAATCGAATCGTACCTTCGCAGGGCATGAGACCGGCAATCGCTCTCAGTAACGTAGTTTTACCGCAACCGCTAGGTCCAAACAGAGCGGTGACTCCATCTCCAATATTCGTAGCGACGCTTAAGGCCAAATCGCCGGCTTGGGCTTGAATATCCAAGCTCAGCATCAGCGCATGCCCCGTGGTGTCAGGTTCATGGCGAACTGCCGATTGAATTGGTAAACGCCTAACAGGACAACAAATGAAAATGTCATAAGTCCGCCGGAGAGAATGTAGGCCTCCTGATAATTCAATGTTTCTACGCTTTCATAAATGGCGATAGAAATAACCCGTGTCTCGCCAGCGAGGTTGCCGCCCACCATCAAAACAATGCCAAATTCACCAACGGTGTGAGCAAAGGTAAGCACGGCTGCCGTTAGGTAACCGTTACGAGCCATGGGTAAGATCGTGGTTAGCCATGCGTCCATGGGACGGGCGCCCAGTGAGGCGGCTGCTTCCATAGGTCCTCGGCCAAGCTGTGCGAAGGCCGCCGTAAGTGGTTGCACCATAAAGGGCAAGGAGTAGATCAGTGACGCAAAGACCAAACCATAGAAGGAAAACGCCAAGGTAGTGCCGGTCAGGGCAAGCCAGGAACTACCAAGAGCATTGTCAGGGCTGAAAAGAATTAGCAGGTAAAAGCCCAAAACCGTTGGCGGCATGACCAACGGCATGGCTGTTAGCGCTTCGATCAGTGGCCGCGCACGACTGGAGCTGTGGGCCAGCCACCAAGCCAACGGCGTTGCCAGCACGAGCAATACAGCGGTGGTGATGGCCGCAAGTTTCAGGGTGAGCCAAATGGCGCTGATTTCTGTCAAGGACTGTCCATTCCGTAGTGACTGTTAGGCTTAACTTTCGTTGGGCTTTCGGAACCGTAGGGTCATGCGATTGGACTCGCCAATGGCCTGCATCAGCGCCGCTTGATCCGGGTTGTCTTTGCTGCCACTTAAGACCGGTGGCAAACGCCAGACTACGTCACCATCCTGGGGTTGATCCTTGGGGTTGGCGTTTATCGCCGACGCCTCTTCGAAGACGAAGCCGGCTTGCTCCATTTGTGCGATCACGAAGCTCTGCTTTAAGTAGCCTCGATTGCCCTTAGCCCAGTCATCCGGCGCGGTCTCGGCGATGGCGTGCTGAACTATTCCGACGGCGCCCCCGGGCTTGAGGATGTTATAAGCATCGTTGATGGCTGCAGTGAGAAAACCGCCCTGATCTTCGAATCGCGCCAAATTGTGCAACGCGCGAATGAAAATCACCGCGTCTGCACTTTCCACCATGCCTTGGGGCAGGCTGCCAAAAACAAAGCCAGAAACAGGCGTATTTGCTTCCTGAGTCCAAGCTGCCGCTTTTGCCGGCCAGTCTGTGGTCCAAGTCTCACCTTGCTGAAGTTGTTCTTCGGTATAGAAGCCGAACAGGCGCCGCATCGGTGTCGTGTAGTTCGCGCCAATCAGAGCGCCTTCATTACCCAGATAGGGAAGTAGAATTTTGCTGTACCAGCCGCCTCCTGGCAGGGCTTCCATCACTGTCATGCCGGGTTCGATACCAAAAAACTCCAAGGTTTGCTCAGGGTGGCGGTGTACGTATCGCGCCTGTGCTTGTTCTGGCTGCGCGGACAAAATGTCGGATAGGCTCGGCTGGGTGGTCATTGCTGGTGCATCGCTTTGTTCCGGCGCTGGGCTCTTGGCTGTGACCGAATTCTGATTATCGGTGCAACCCAGAAGTAGCAAGCCGGTTAGTATTAGGCTGAGAACTCGCATGATGTTTCCTCCATCGGTTTAATTGCAGGGACCTAGCCGGTTTGGAACCGACATGTCGCGTAGAGGGTAAATATCACTTGAGGCTTATGCCGGTTGACGCGATCAAGCCGATACAAGTTGCATCGGCCTTGGCAGGATTTCCCCGGTTGTACCCTGTGTTTTGCCCTTGGGTTTTCCCTCTCTAGCGTCCTTGATGGTAGGCATTCGTTTTCAATAAGAACAGGCCTGTTTGGGAACTATCGTTACCTGCTAGGCAATTTGATCAAGAGCCTGGGCAACAATTGGCGCAATAGACCTAACGTCTTCCGGCGAAGCGGTGAAGGGCGGCCCAAATTGCAGAGTATCGCCACCCCAGCGCACATACAGGCCCAACTCCCAGCATTTCACACCCAACTCAAAAGGCCTTACCACCGGATCGCCGCTTCTCGGCGCTATTTGCAGAGCGCCGGCCAGACCAAAGTTACGAATGTCGGTTATCAGCGGGTGTCCCTTGAGACTGTGTAGCGTCTCTTCTAGTACAGGAATCAGTGCCTGAGATTTTGCCACCATGTGATCCTGCTGGAAGACATCCAGTGCGGCCAGAGCGGCGGCACAGGCTACCGGATGTGCGCTGTAGGTGTATCCATGAGGCAACTCGATCATATGTTCGGGCTGATCCACATTCATCAGACAGTCGTAAATCTGGGACGAAGTCAGTACTGCACCCATGGGGATAGCCCCATTGGTCAGCCCCTTGGCGATATTCATCATGTCTGGTTCAACCCCAAAGGCGTCGGCACCAAAGGGCGCACCTACCCTGCCGAAGCCGGTAATCACTTCGTCAAAAATCAGCAAAATATCGTTTTCATCGCAGATATCTCGCAGCCGCTGCAAATATCCCTTGGGGGGTACGATGACCCCAGCAGATCCTGACATGGGTTCAACGATAACCGCAGCAATATTGGACGCATCGTGCAGCATAATCAGCTGCTTCAGATGATCGGCTAGCTCCGCGCCAGTTTCCGCTTGGCCTCGGGTAAAGGCTAATTCAGGCTGTAGTGTATGAGGTAGATGATCGGCATCGCCTAACTGACCAAAGAGCTTTCGGTTGGCACCAATGCCGCCCAAGCTAGTGCCGGCAAAATTAACGCCATGGTATCCCTTATGTCGGGAAATAAAGCGGGTCTTGGTCGGTTGTCCCTTGCTGCGCCAGTAGGCTCGAGCCAACTTTAGGGAGGTATCCGCGCATTCAGAGCCCGAATTGGTGAACAGCACATGATTCAAGTTGCCCGGTGCCATATCGGTGAGGCGCTCCGCTAAGGCTGTAGCGCCAGGGTGTGTGTATTGAAAGGACGGTGCGTAGTCCATGACCTGAAGTTGATCGGTAATGGCGGCAGAAATCTCTGGTCGGTTGTGTCCGTAACCGCAGCACCAAAGGCCCGAAAGTGAGTCAAACACTCGACGCCCGTCTTGGCTGATGAAGTGATTTTGCTCGGCAGACACGATGACCCTAGGGTCCTTGTGAAATTGGCGGTTAGCGGTAAACGGCATCCAATGTGCCGGGGTCGAGCTCAGATTGGTAGCCTGCCGCTGACGGGTATCGGCTGCGCTTGTGGATAGCTTGGTTGATGTTTTGGTGGACGGTTTGGGTTGCATGGCTTCAACTCACGGATTTTTGAAAGGCCGGGCGCGCGGCAAGGCGCTGCCAATAAGGCTGTACGGTAGCAGGCAGGCCCTCTGGTAGAAACCGCTCCGCAAGCATAAGGGTATAACCGAGCATGATGTCAGCGGCGCTAAAGGTGTCGCCAAGAATAAAGGGCTGATCGTCGACAGCGGTGCCCACAGCTTCGGCACAAACACGCCCTCGGCTCAGCATCTCGGCCACTACGGCGTCGATTTTTTGATCGCCGGGAAATTCTCTGCTGTGATTGACGACTTCGCCAAGCGGCCGGGCAAAGGTGGCTTCGGCGAACCAACTCCATTGCAGATACAGACCGTGTTCCGGTGTTCCGACAACGGGCTGGAGCTGACCATTGCCGTACCGATCCAAAATGTACTGCACCATGGCGCCGGATTCGAACATCACAAAGTCGCCATTGTTGGTGTCACGCAGCACGGGTACCTTGCCTACGGGATTCAACGCTCGCCATTGGGCACTGCCGCGGAATTCTGGGCTGAAGTCTACGGGTTCCACAGCATAAGGAAGGCCCAGTTCCTCACAGAGCCAAATGGCTCGAACGCCACGGGTACCTGGCACGTGGTAAATGGTTAGCATGGCTTACTCCAAAATATTGAGCTACAAATCGCAAGGTCTCGTGTTATCCCGCTAAAGCGGGCGGGGTTGAATTTAGGGCTTGTTCTTTGGTGGCCCCGCACTGGTGAAGCGGGTCCCAGGTGGATCCATTGCCCAATCGGGGCTGTTGTCCCAAGCATCTGCAAAGACCATTTCCCTCAAGGGTCTGCGACGAACTGGGCCGTGGTTGCCTTGAGGCTTGCCAAGGGTGACCGTGCATGTCACGAAGATGTCTTCTGGGATACCAAGCAAAGACTTCAGCTCTGTTTCTACAGGGCGATGAAAGCCAGTAATAACGCCGCCGTAGCCAAGAGCCCGGGCGGCAAGCAGAAGATTTTGCACGGCTGGGTAAACGGACGCACCCTCCATGGGATCTGCCCTGCGATAACGCACCAAACAGGGCAGGACCAAGGCCGGTACCGTGGCGAAATTGTTTACGTAGCTGCGCATGGTGTTGGCCATACGAGACTTTGGGGAGTTTGGGTCAGCCCCAGAGCCTTTGCTGTAGCCATCGTTTTGCTCTTTTTGCGCCCAGATCTCCTGCGCTGATCCGGCGATCAGGCTTTTCGCTTTGTCAGCATTGGCGCTGTCAGTCAGAACAATAAATCGGAACGGTTGGCGGTTAGAGCCGCTTGGCGCTCTCGTGGCGGCAAACAGCATGTCGCGAAGATGCGCTTCGGGAATTGGCTCGTCCCGGTATCGCCTGATCGCTCGTGTGGTGGCTAAGCCCTCCAGCAACGGAACATTAGATTCCGTGATGGCGGTGTTTTGAAGGGGGTGTTCGTCTTGACTCATGGGCATCTAATCCACTGACAATTTTGTGTCTTGGCTTGCAGAGAGTTATTTATCCCGGCACCAGCGAAGGCGACAAGTGTGCCTCGAATGCCACAGCGAAGCGACGTTTTCCGGTAAACACAGTCGCTGGCGCAATTGCACCTGAGAGTAATACTCGCCAAACTCCCGAGGATTTTTAAAAACAACGAAGGGGGATACGATGATTGATTTAGACCGCCAAGGCGACGTTTTCACCATGACATTGAACGCTGGGGAAAATCGTTGGAACACAACCTTTGTACGCGCCTTAGATGAAGCGCTTAACGAGGTGGAGGCGTCCCATGGACCGGCGGCTCTGGTAACTACCTCAGCTAGTGAAAAATTCTTCTCGAATGGTCTGGATCTGGATTGGGTGCAAGACCCAGATGGCTATCCTGAAGCCGGTGACAGGGCGGCGTTTGGCCCGGAATTTATGGGTCTTATGAGCCGGATTATGACCTTTCCTGTGCCCACCATATGCGCGGTGAATGGTCACGCCTTCGGTGCGGGCTTTATGGCGGCTCTATGCCACGACGTGCGATTTATGCGCGCAGATCGTGGTTTTATGTGCGCAAACGAACTGCAGATTGGATTGAGTATCCCCAGCCCGGAACTTGCACTGTTTAAGCACAAGCTGCCAGCCTCGGTCTTTTTTGAAACGGTTCAACTGGCTAAGCGCTGGACTGGTACTGCGGCCAATGCCGCTGGTTTTGTGGAGCAAGCCTGTGATATCGAAAGCTTAGTGACATCAGCTCAGGAACGAGCGGCTCAGCTGGCTCCACTGGCCGCTAATCGGGAAAACTATGGTGGCCAAAAGAAGCGCCTATTTGGCGAGAACGCTGCTATCAACGAAGTGCATGGAGCTGCCTACATGTTAGCGAATCCCAGCCTCTACAGTCACTAATCCTTATTTCTTCCCACGCGTGCTGGCCGAAGGCTCCTTCGGTCAGCCATTCTCTTCTCTCTTTTCCCGTTTTCTAGCGGCTTGATCCACCGTTCGTCCACTTAATTAGACAGTTTGTCGGAACGGACAAGGAAGACTAACTCAGGCTGGATATAAAGCCCACGTATCTGTCGTGGCTGGATTAGTCGGGTGTTTGATTTTTGATGATCACTCGTCATCGCTGTGAATCATCAGAGATTTAGGCTCCACAACATGTC
>JAYOVN010000040.1:0-18403 GCA_038151515.1 Gammaproteobacteria bacterium
TACCGCGGTTTCAATCAGGGATTTCTCGTCGAAGGCTAGTAGGGGTTTTCTGGAAAACAGCGCCGTGCCGCCTTCCGAAAAAACCAGCAGGGTGGACGCCACTTGATTGGCAGTCGCGTGGTCGATGTCTGGTTCAATACCAAGCAGAACATTCGCGATCATGTCTGAAGCTTTTTTGTAGGTTTGGTCCAAGAACGCGGCCTTGTTTGGGTCGCGTTGGGCTAAGGCCCAGAACTCAATCATGACAGCACTAGTCCGTGGAGAAAGCGCGTCACGAATAAAAAAAGTGACTAAGTCAGTTAGCGTCTTATCTTGGTCGGCTGGCCGCCTTTTAAGGAAGGACGTGATTTGCTGCTCATATTCTTCCAACCCCAGATTCATAGCAGCCAGCATCAAGTCATCGACGCTTGGGAAGTGGTAGGTCAGGTTGCCCGGACTGATACCGCAGGCGGATGCCACCCGGCGCATGGTCAAGGCACGATAACCCTCCTTGGCGAGGATGGATGTGGCTGCTTGGGCGATCTTGTGTTTGGTGTCTTTGGGCATTGCGGTATTTTAATTGAATCGAGCTCGAGCGTCTTGAAGTGGATTAGAAATAGGACTATCGTACTAAAAAAGAGGGGTAGTGTCGCCGCTGCTTGGCCTTGTGAGTCTATGCGCAGTGGTTTTTCGACTAACTGGCCTATTGAGAGAATCAGGAATTAGCGTAAAGGGATGGAGGGTTACTTGTGAGATATGCACTAGCCGTTGTGGGTGTGGTCGTGGCGGTGGCACTGTTTGGGGGTTGGGATGGGCGCGATGGCGGCTCTCAAAACCCCGGTAATGGCGTTGAGGCAGAGGTCTCACCCTGGGACAGTCTGAGCGCTCAAGAAATTCAGGCAGCGACGACTGCGGTTAAGCAGCGTCATGGAAGCGGGGTGCTGTTCAATCGCATCAGTCTGGCTCAGCCCAACAAAGCCATCGCGTTGCAATGGCAGTCCGGCCAGCAAGCTGTGCGGCAGGCTGCGGTGTCTTTTCGTGACGACGGCAAGACTCACCATGTGCTCTACGATCTAGGCGCTGGGTCGTTGGCTCCAACCCAAACCTTTGAAAGTGGTCAGCCGATGCTCACTGGAGACGGAGAAATGACTCCGGCGGTGGCACAAATCAACGAAGATCCGGCAGTGCTTGGCGCGTTGGCCAAGCGCTCGATCGAACCCGGTGACGGCCTTTGTTTACCTCGTACTACCGGTCGTTTCTTCGACGAGTTGGTAGATCCTGTACACGATCGGCTGCTGCGTCTGGATTGTTTTTACATCAAAGGCCAAGGAGGCCTCGGAATCCTCCCCTCTACTGCGGCCTTTGCACGACCCATCGAAGGTTTGAGCGTGCTCTACGACCTTGAAAAACAGGCCATCGTCGAAATTACCGACAGCTACCCGAACGGAGACTACCCGCCCCATGACATTGCCGCCTTGGAGTACCACGAGGGTGCGCTGGAAACACGGGCCCCACTTCGCCCTGTGACAGCTACCCGGCCACAAGGTGTTAACTTCACCGTGACCGGCAGTCGTATCGACTGGCAAGGCTGGCAGTTCTATCTGCGCTTCGATCCGCGGCAGGGCACGGTACTGAATCGAATCGGCCACCTGACACCCGAGGGCTTTCGATCCGTGGCCTATGAAGTGGCCATGACGGAAATGTTTGTTCCCTATTACGACACCGACGCTCATTGGTTTTACCGGGCCTACTTCGACATGGGCGAGTACGGCCTTGGCAACATGGCCACCGAGCTAAAGGGCAGCGACTGTCCCCGTCACGCGGTTTTTCAGGAAGTCGTGCTGCACAGCGCCGACGGCACACCCAAGGATGTGCCAAATCGAATCTGCATTTTCGAGCATGACCCGGGCTACCCCATTTGGCGGCATCACGAATCACTCTATGACGGCGTGCCCGGCATGGAAAACCACCAGTCCCGAAGCGCAACGGAGTTGGTGGTTCGCATGGTAGCCACCATCGGTAACTACGACTATTTTCAGGACTATGTGTTTGCCCAAGACGGGCGTATGCGGATTCGGTTGGTCGCAACGGGTATCGACGCTACCAAGGGCGTGATGGCCGCCTCCTTGGCTGATCCGTCAGCGGAAGCTGATACCGCCACGGGCACGTTGATTGCCCCTCACTTGGTTGGGGTAAATCACGATCACTTTTTTGGCTATCGACTTGATATGGACGTGGATGGTCAAAACAACAACTTTCAGCGTCATAAACTGCGGGCTGTTCCCCAGCCAACAGACGCACCTCGACAGGGCATTTGGGGGGTTACTACCGAGACCGTCACCTCGGAATTAGCGGCTCAGACACAAATGGATGTTAGCAAGCCGGCCTTGCTGGTGTTTGCCAGCGCGGACCAAACCAACGCCATGGGGTATCCAACGGGCTATCAAATCATCATGCCTAATGTGCGGCCACTGGTTACCTTGGAGGATGCCACCCATGAGCGGGCCCTCTTCGTGCGCAATAACCTGTGGGTCACTCGTTTCAAGCGCGACGAATTGTTTTCCGCAGGCCTAATGGTGAATCAATCCGCCCCGGGCATGGGGCTGCCGCAATTCGTTGCGGATGATGAAGCCATTACCAACACGGATTTGGTCGCCTGGCCAACCATCGGATTTCATCACGTGCCCATGGCAGAGGACTGGCCGGTAATGCCAGCGAAAGTGGACGAGATCACCTTAAAGCCTCGCAACTTTTTTGATCGAAACCCGGCTATCGACCTGTCGAACGAGTAAGCGGGCATTAGGTAAAAATGGCGTTAACGTCGATCCCCGGAGCCGCCGGGGATCAGGCTTTACCTTCTAGGTGTGTTTCGCCGAATTCCCGCATGGCTATTAGCAGCGGACGCAGTTCCTCGCCAAGAGGAGTAGGGATGTACTCATATCTTGCTGGTCGCTCGTGATATTGCTGCTTTTGCAGCAAGCCCAGCCCGACCAATTTCTTTAGGCGGTCTGACAGCAAGTTCGTTGGAATGCTCTCGAGACTGCCGGCGAAGTCTGCGAAGGTCTTGCGGTCCAAAAAAAGCGCGTCCCGCATGATCAGCAGCGTCCATTTATCGCCAACCAGATCCAGAGATCTAGCAACGGGGCAATGGGATCGAAACGCTAAATCAGCGATGTTTACTTGGGATTCCATGTTCTCAGTCCTGAGCATTTTGCGTTGCATTACGCCAGGCGCCTAGTTTAATCGCACAAAACATAATAACGCCATAGGCGACCATGGACAGGGCGACAGCATAGAAGACGCCGTCTATTCCGGTGTCGAAAGATTCCGTGAGCAACACCGCACCGCCAACACAGATCACAGCCCGTAAACTCAACGCCACAACGGGCCACCCCATGGCTCCGGCACCTTGGGAGCCAAAATACAAAACCAAGCCAAGACCGTAAAAGGCGAACCAAGGCCCAACAATTTGGATGTAGCGTGTGGCGGCGTCTTGAACCACTAGGTCTTGGCTGAAGTATGGAATCCACAGCTCGGGCTGTGCGGCTAGTATTAGACCAATGCCGCCAGCCAGTCCGGCAGCCCCAAGACCCCCAACTGTGCCAATGTGCTCTGCCCTTTTTATGTCGCCGGCACCGATGCCCACACCTACTAACGAGGTCATAGACGCGCCAATGCCAAAGACCAGCGGGATCAGCAAGAATTCGATCCTTGATCCGATGCCATAGCCCGCCAAGGCCTGCTCTCCAAATCGGCCCACAATCGCGGTCAGAATAATGATCGTTGCAACGGTCAGTAACGGTGATAGAGAAGCGGGCAATGCCACCTGAAGAATGTCGGCAAAATGATGTCTGCGGAAAACCGCCGCGGGTTTGGTTAGGCGAATCTGCCCCGAATCCCCTGCCAGGCGAATTAACATGACAGCGGCTAACAAGATGCTGGAGATTACGGCGGAAACCGCAGCGCCCATGACGCCAAGCTTGGGTGCCCCAAAGGCACCGGTGATTAGCAGGCCCGACAGCGGAACCTGAACAAAGGCGCTCAAAATCATCATCGCCGCCGGAAAGCGCATATTCCCCATGCCACGAAAAACTGCGCTAACAACGCCAACTAACCAGACGAAAATGCCGCCGAAAAACAGTACGTAACTATAACTTAGGGCTTGTTCGAGCACTAAGCCTGAGCCTCCAAGAAATCGTAAAAACTCAGAACCAGCCAAAAGGAAAACAACTAGAAGCGCCACAGCTCCCATGGCGGCTAATGCCAAGGCGTGCCAGATCAGAGTTTCGGCTCGTTGCAGGTCACCTGCACCCAGGGCCCGAGCAATGGCTGAGGCAACAGCCCCGCCCATGGCACCCCCTGAGAGGGTTTGAAACAGCATAAGCAACGGAAAAACTAGGGCGATAGCCGCTAGAGAGGCGCTTCCAAGTCGGCCAATAAACCACACTTCTGCCATGCTGACGCTGGCCTGTATCAAAAAGGCAACACTGTTGGGTGCGGACATGGAAAGCAGCAGCGGCATTGCTGGTGCTGTTAATAGTTGCTGGGTGCGTTGGTCCATAGAAGTTTTCAATGTCTGGAGCTTGTATTGTTTTGACTGCTGATGATTAAGCTTGCATTTTTAAATCTATTACTTTAAAAAAACAAGTAACAATGGGTAAACGATGTAGGCACAGGGAATGGAGATGGCAGATTGGTTGCTTTTGGGTGCCGCGGGCATTTCCCTTTTCGGCGCTTTTTTTCATGGTGTGGTTGGCGGACGAATGTACATGGAAAATATCAATGCCAGCGGTCTGGATGATTTGGGTAAGTCTCTGAGTTTGGTGAGTTGGCATATGTTCACCATCTTTCTGCTTGTCGGTGGCCTCGCATTTATTTGTGTTGTCTACGCCAGCTTTTTAGCCGTCACCGTCTATTGGATCATCGCGATTAATGCCCTGGGGGCGCTGCTTTTTTTGCTGCTAGGGTTGGGCAGTCATAGGAGCCTGCTAAAAATGCCCGGCGCTCTTCTTATGGGGGCCACGGCGGTGTTGGGCTGCCTTGGAATAGCCTAGGTTTGTTTGCCGGCTGTCTGCCTTTACCTTGGCACCAGAAAGGCACCCTGCCAACAATCCATCCCAAACCAAGTCATTGGGCTTGGTGACGCTAAGGACCAGTCATGCGAAATTTGCTCTTAATTCTGCTCCTCTGCTTGTCGCGTTTTGCCGCCGCGGAACCCGCCTTGGTGTTAGGCAGTTTTGCTGATCCGGCTAATGCCCAATCCCTTGCGGATACATTAAGCGCAACTACGTCTGAGCCTGTGTTTGTTGTGCCAGTGGAAAAACAGGGTTCGTCCGCCCAATCTCAGCGTCTGTATCGGGTGCTTTTTCCTTTGGGTGCACAGTCCGTTGCGCGCGCCAAGGACTTTGCCCGTAACCAAGGTATTGAGGGCAGTTGGTTGGTAGACGTGCCATCAAGAACGGCAGTGGCAAATGGGCCCAGGGTCGCCAGTCGAGCGTCGCCGCGGGTTCCGCCAGTGATGCCAAACCCCAGACTGGCACCCAAAGGTGCGCCGCCGTCTGCAGTTGAGGCCCAGGCATCAGCAGACGCTAGCCGATCCTTCCAATCCGCCGCGCCCTTGGTGGAAACCGTTCGCATGGACTCCTTCGGCCAAGACGTGAGTATTTTGCTGCCGCGTAAATCCAGCGCTGACATCGATATCACCGTCGATGGCCGCATCGACGAAGCGGTTTGGAGTCAGGTGCCGGGCTACGACAACATGCTGGTGATGGAACCGGATACCTTGGAACAACCGAGATACAAAACCGATGTGCGGTTTTTTTATACCGATCAGGGATTGTATGTGGCCGCGTTCATGGAGCAGCCGAAGGACACCTTGGTGTCGCGTTTGTCCAGTCGTGATCAATTCATTAACAGGGATGAGTTCGGCCTGACCCTAGATACTTCTGGTGAGGGCCTATATGGCTACTGGTTTGTCTCTAATTTGGGTGGTTCCATGATGGATGGAAAGGTGGCCCCCGAACGACAGTTTTCCCGGGAATGGGACGGCCCTTGGCTTAGCGCGACGGCTGAACTAGATGACGGCTGGAGTATGGAGATGTTCCTGCCTTGGTCCATGATGACTATGGCCGAAGTGATCGATGGCGAGCGTCGCCTCGGCTTTTTCATGATGCGCAAAGTAGCCTACCTAGACGAACGTTGGAGTTGGCCTGCACTGCCGTTCACTTCAAAACGCTTTATGTCCGCTCTGCCTCAACTGCGCACACCGGACGTTGAGCAGCGTCAGCAGGTCTCCTTTTTCCCTTACATCTCCGCGGCTCGGGACGAAATTAATGACGAAACCGACTATCGCGTGGGGGCAGATGTGTCCTGGCGCCCGTCCTCTAACCTTCAGGTTACTGCGGCCATTAATCCGGATTTTGGTGCAGTAGAGTCGGATGATGTGGTGGTGAATCTCACCGCCTTTGAAACCTTCTTTCCGGAAAAACGCCTGTTCTTTTTGGAGGGGCGCGAGGTTTTCAGCACCACGCCGCGCAGCCAGCCTCAGGGCAGGGATCCGTCCGCCGGCGGCTCCAGACAAACCACCTCCACCTTCACCGGTGAACCGACCACGCTACTCAATACCCGGCGTATCGGCGGTGCCCCTCGCTTTGTCGCGCCGGACGGGGTCGATATTTCCGGTGTGGAAATGGGTCGCCCGACAGACCTGCTTGGCGCTCTGAAAGTGACTGGCCAAAAAGGCGGGTATCGTTATGGCGTTTTGGCGGCTGTTGAAGACGATACCGTACTGCGCGGCACCGTTACCCAAGGCCTGAATGCCGGCGCCGATACCTTTGTGGAGGTTCAGGGCAGAGATTTTGGTGTGGCACGAGTGTTGTACGAAGAATCCGGGGACGGTCGACGCTCCATCGGTTACTTGGGCACGATGACGCGCTACGCCGATGGCGACGCGGTGGTGCATGGGGTTGACGGACACTGGCTGAGTAAAGACGGGGCCTGGCGTTTTGATGGCCAGTTGATGGGTAGCGATGTCGACAGCAAAGTGGGTTATGGGGGCTTTTCAGACCTAACCTATGTGCCCAAGCAGGGGGTCGCCCACACACTGCAGCTTGAGTATCTAGACAAAAAACTCGACATCAGCGACTTGGGTTATATCCGCCGCAACAATGCCATGGGGGCCAAGTACATTTACAACTGGTCTACCGGCCGGGGTTTGAAATATCTGCGCGGTAAAAAACGTTCGGTGATGCTGGTGCATTCGTGGAACTTGGATGGGCGTTTAGAGCGAGCCGGCTACTTTTTCCGTAATCGCTGGCAGTTCAAAAACCTTAGTGAAATTCGTACCGAGTTTGACTATTTCCCAGCCCGTTGGGATGACCGAAACAGTTTTGGCAATGGAGCCTTTAAGGTTCACGACCGATTGATCGCAGAAATCGGCTATGGCACGAATACATCAAAGCAACTGTCTTTCAGCGCCTTGGTCGGGATCCGTCAAGAAGAGCTGAGCGATTGGACCAAACGGGCGTCTCTGGGTTTTACCTATCAGCCTTCCGACCGGTTTTCGCTGGATTTGGATTTAAACTATTTTGACCGCAAGGGTTGGTTGCTTCATGACCGGGATGCCTTGATGGCCACCTACGATGCGTCGGATTTTCAGCCTCGACTAGGGATGGATATTTTTCTCACAGCCAAGCAGCAAATTCGGCTCTCAGTGCAGTGGGCGGGTATTCGCGCCGAGGAAGTTGGCTTCTATCAAATTCCCTCTCACCAAGGCGACCTGATTCCGGTGGATGATCCCGTCGCATCGGGTTTGGTGGCGTCAACTAAGGGCGACTTTGCACTCTCGCGACTGACCTCGCAGCTGCGTTATCGATGGGAAATTGGCCCGTTGTCTGACTTGTTCCTCGTCTATACCCGGGGCAGTAACCTGCCGAACCGAGTGGACGATGGCTTTGGTGATTTGTTTGAAGACGCTTTAAATCAGCCCATCGTAGATGTCATATTGTTTAAGCTGCGGTACCGGTTTGGCAATTAACCGGCGCTCTCGGCCCGTTTCAGTTTTTCGAGGTAATCAATGAGCGGATCGTCCTCCCTAATCGACGCGCCCTTGGCGCCCACCATGTTCAAGCTAGCTGTGCCCGGGGTCGTTGGCGCTTTGCTGACCTCATTGCCCGGCTTGATTGAAGCGAATTTCCTTAAGGAGTCGGGTGCGCAGGCCTTGGCGGCAGTGGCCTTGGTGTATCCCCTGGTGATTTTGTGCGGGATGTTTTCTGCCGGAGCCTTCGGTGGCGCCATCAGCGGTTTTGTTGCGCGAGCCCTTGGGGCGGGCAATCAAGAAGAAGCCAGCGCGGTGTTGGTTTGTGCCGTGGCTATTTCTTTGGTGGGTGGCGTTGCTATGTGGGCAGTGGTGGTTCTGTTAGGCCCTTGGGTCTATGCCTATGCCAGCGACAGTCCCCAAGTCGTCGCATCAGCCCATCACTACGCCACCACATTGTTCCCGTTCATCACGGCATTTTGGCTGGTCAACATGCTGTCTTCGGTGTTGCGGGGCTGCGGCGATATGGTGCGCCCGGCCATCGTGGCCGCCACGTTGCTGGGTTCCTACCTTGTTCTGGCGAGCATATTGATACCCGATGGGGATTCCAGCGTGCTGGCAGCCGTGCGCGGTGCCGCCTACGCCATGGCCGCCGCCTATCTTATTGCTATGACCTTGGTCATCTACTTCATTTGGCACCCGTCCCAGCCGGTGCGGTTTCGCTTGGCCGCATTTCGTAGCGGTTTGTTGCTACAGATTCTCCGGCAGGGGTTGTTGGCCGCCAGTCAGTCGATCATGACCATTGTTTACGCACTGGTTACCACAGTGATCTTTTCCCGATACGGCACCGACTGGCTGGCGGGATTTGGCCTTGCCGTGCGTTTGGAGCTGATTATGGTGCCGGTGATTTTTGGCATTGGTGCATCCATGATCGCAATCGTTGGGGCCTATGCTGGGGCTGGGCGACGACAGGAGGCCATCGGTATCGCTTGGCGCGGCATTGGCGTGAACGTAGCCTTAATTGGAGCTCTAGGGATCATGTTGGCTTTCTTCCCAGCTACCTGGTGCACGGTGGTTGGCAGTGACCCGGCGGTGATCGAAAGTTGCAGCCAATCTCTGCGTGTTGTGGCGCCTACCTACGCGTTCTTTGCCTTAGGATTGAGTTGCTACCTGGCCAGTCAGGCGCTGAGCACCCTAGCGTATCCGGTGCTGGGGGCGCTGGTTCGATTGCTCATCGTTGCCACCGGCATAGTCTGGATTACTGAACAAACCGCCATAGACAGCGGCCTGTACTTGGTCGCTGGCGCCGCGGTTGCCTACGGTGTGGTGGTAGCCACCGGCTTGCGCTTGGGGCCCTGGCGCTCATAGCAAGGCGCTCCTAGCAAGACACAACAGCAGGCTACACCGGTTACGCGGCCTGCAACGCCAGACAGATACCCAAAATAGCTAAAAATGCTGTCAGCAAAAACGGCGGAAAACGCCGGGGCGGGGGAGATAGATCGATGCTGCCCGCGGCCTCTGCGCTTGGATGTAGCGACTTTCTCGCCACCGCGGCGATAAAGAATGTGATGACAAACCCCACCACGTTCCACCAGAGCCAAGAGACAGTGGGCAGATAAAAGGCAACCAACAGGTTTGTGGTCAAACCCAGCCCAAAGGCAAGCAGGGCCAAGGGTTGGGCCAAACCCCGTAAAAACACGGCGGAACAAATCAGGGCCAGCAGAGGGCCATTCACCATCGAACCGATCTTGTTCACAGTCTCCAGTACCGTTGGCGCAATGTGCTCCACTTGAAAGGCGAAGGTCACGGCGAAAAGCCCCCACAGCAGGGTGCACAGGCGACCGGTCAGCAGCAGTTTTTTCGGGTCAATATCTGGCGCGAGGTGAGGTCGGATGAAGTCCTCAACAGTGACAGCGGACAGACTGTTCAGGGCCGAATCGATAGACGACATCGAGGCGGCTATGAGTCCAACCATGACCAGTCCGATAAAGCCCGGCTCGAAGTACCGCAGCACAAAAACCGGAAACACCAAGTTCAAATTTTTCTCACCCGCGGATGTTTCTGGCAAGGCGCCGACGATGAGGGGGTCTTGGGTTGCCAGAACAGCCAGTCCCAGTCCTAGGAAGCAATACATCAGGACAATGGGAAATCTGAAGATTCCGTTCCAGAGTAAGACCTTTGCCGTGTCCGTCTCGCTCCGTGTAGCGAGGATGCGTTGGGCCTGGCTTTGGTCGCAGCCGTAGTAGGCGGCGTAAAGAAATATGCCGCCTATGAGCATGGGCCAGAAGCCATAGTCTTGGCCGGTGAATCCCCAGTCATTGACCAGAGTCTGCTTTCGATCCACGGCCAGAAACTGCCAGTCGATTCGGTCGCCGATGAAAAGTAACGAGAACATCACGGCACCGAGCAGCAAGATAAGCTGAATCACGTCGCTGATGACGACAGCGCTCATCCCCGCGAGATAATCGTATAGCAGCGTGCCCGTCATAATCAGAAGCACTGCGGTAACCATATCCAACTCGAGGATCAGTGAAATGACCAAGGCGCTGGCGTAAATGGTGACGCCGGTGGCCACGCCGCGAAACAGCAGGAAGCAGGCGGCGGCGGTTAGTCTGGTATGCCGCCCAAGGCGAATTTCTAAAATCTCGTAAATCGAGGTGATGCCATAACGTCGTGCAGGCAGCATCAGCCACAGCAGGGCCAGCATGGCCAAGGGCACCGCAAGCTCATATTGCAGCCAGATCATACCGCCGCCAGTCACGAATCCGACGAACGCCGGAGCACCCAGCAGGCTGTTGGTAGAGCATTGGGTGGCGATGGTTGAGGCTGCCAAGGCGCTAGGTGACATTTGTCTTCCACCAAGGAAGTAGTCGGCGGCGGAATTCTGTTTGCGGCTCAAATAAAAGGACAGCGCCAGCAAGCCCAGCAGGTAGGCGCAGATGACCATCCAGTCCAGGACTAACAAAATGCACCTATTTTTGCGACGAAACTTGCCCGAGCCCCATCATTTGGGTGATTATTTTTGGTGTACGAACTGGTGGCTGATGCGCGACGATTTGGCGGTGATACCTGCCTGTCTTCACATGAAGCAGACCGACCAACGGCTAAGCTAAGGGGTCGAGCGGTTATGCTCTTGGCGCCCAAGTATGTGCTGGGTATGCGTGCAGTTGAAGAGTCACCAATGCTATATAAGGAGTCATTTTGAGCGGGCATGTTCCACGCGCAGTTGAACCAATAGAGACCCTCGACAAAGGGTCCATTGATTACGATGTGCTTGCCTATCTGATTCAACTTTATGGTTCTGCACAAGGGCAGCGGCTGCATCAGGATCTGCGCCAGAGAGCGCTGGATACAGCAGCATCGCTCAAGTCTGTTGAAATACGTAGCGCATCCGAGGTCGTGTTGATCTGCTATGGCGACAGCGTGCAACGCGGCGGAGACAGACCTCTGCAAGTGCTTGGGGAGTTCGCGCAAAAGTATTTGGGTGGTGTTGTCAGCGGCATTCATATTCTGCCTTTTTTCCCGTCCTCGTCTGATGACGGCTTTGCGGTAGTAGACTATCGGCAGGTGCGTTCGGACTTGGGTAGCTGGGCGGACATCAAGAACCTTTCCCAGCACTTTGATTTGATGGTCGATTTGGTAATCAATCATTGCTCTCGCGAAAACCTTTGGTTCACGGACTACGTGACCAATCAGGCGCCGGGCAAAGATTACTTTCACGAGTTGACCGGTGCACCCGACCTTACTCAAGTGCTGAGGCCGCGAAACTCGCCGCTGCACACCGAAATTCATACTCGCCGGGGGGTCAAAAAAGTCTGGACGACCTTTAGCGACGACCAGATCGATTTGAACTTCGCAAACCCCCAGGTGTTGCTGGAGTTCGCAGACATTCTGTTTTTTTACGCGCGGATGGGCGCACGCTATATCCGATTGGACGCCATTGCCTACTTGTGGAAGCGCTCGGGAACCACCTGCATGAGCCTGCCTGAAACCCATATGGTCGTGCGCATTCTGCGAGGCTTGATTGAGGTGGCAGACCTGCCCTTGGTGCTGATTACGGAAACCAACGTGCCCCATGAGGAGAACATCAGTTACTTCGGTTCGGGCAATGAAGCTCATTTGGTTTACCAATTCAGCTTGGCGCCGCTGTTGCTGTTCAGCTATTTGTTCAGTGATGCACGGGCGCTGGTGGATTGGACTCGGCAATTGCAGCCGCCTCCGCCAGGCTGCAGTTACTTCAACTTTATTTCTTCTCATGACGGCATTGGCCTGCGGCCATTGGAAGGCCTGATGCCCGAGTCGGATATCCAGCGGCTGGTTGGCGCGGTTCATGTGCAGGGCGGGTTGGCCTCGATGCGTAGCGCCGAAAATGGAGAGGAGCGAGCATACGAGCTGAATATCGCTTTGTTCTCCGCATTTCAGGGCCTCACCGACAGCGTCGCCGCGTTTATTGGCGCGCATCAATTGATGTTGGCCTATCAGGGGGTGCCGGGTATTTATCTCAATGCCATGGTGGGCACATTGAACGACCATAGAGAGATGGAAAGCACAGGGCGCACACGATCCATAAATCGAGGTCATTGGAACATCGATGAGCTGGCGGAAGCGCTGGAGCAAACCGAGACCCATCATGCGCTGGTTTATAGGGCGTTGGCAGACAGCCTGCGGTTGCGGTCGGTCCAAGCCGCCTTTGCTCTTGACGCGCGCCAGACGTTTTTGTCCGGCGATAGCGATCATGTGATGCTTCTGCGAGAAAGTGCCCACCAGCGTATTCTCGTCGTCGCCTCCTTTGCAGAGCACTGTCGATCCCTGCCATGGCCGAGGGAACTGGCACCGGTGCCATCCATCGCCATTGATTTGCTGACCGGTGGTCAAAGTCATCCCGATCAACCAATTTCGTTGGATCCCTATCAAGTGATGTGGTTGGAGTTAGCCGAGGGCAACTACATCTGAGGGTTGGACGATACGGAACTCATGGTCATCGCGTTTTACGATTTGAGCTAAGTCTTCTGGCGCCGTCGGGTAGACGCTGAGAACTCGGTTCCAAGAAGGCACGTAGGGCAACTCTTGACCCGTGCGCAAAAATTCCTGTCCTGCGGTTAAGACGTTGTTCGCAAAGGTTTCAACCGCTCGCTCCTCGGCGTCCCGATCGAAATCCAAACCGTTGACCACGGCATCGTTGTAATAGGACTCAATCAGATCCAAGGCGATACGCAAGTAGGCGGCTTTGACCGTGCGCACGGTTCCGGCCTCAAAGACCGTGCCAAAGGTCGCCATGATCCGGTACAGAGCCATGCCGATATCCGAACTCATTCGTGACAGTCCTCGAGACTTGTCATCGGCGGACAGCTCCTGATGTTTGTGGTCGTAGTTGTCAGCAACTTCGATCTGGCACACCTGTTTGGTGGAGTAGTTACGAAAGACTTCGGTGAGAATGCCAATCTCTAGCGCCCAATCTGCCGGAATGCGCAGAGTTTTGAGCAGGTCGACCCGCATGGCGAACTCACCAGCCAAGGGGTATCGGAAGCTGTCCAGGTAGTCCAAGAAGTCCTGATGCGGAAAAATTCGCTTCATGGCTCTGACCAAGGGCGATACCAGCAGGCGGCTGACCCTGCCGTTGAGCTTGCCGTCGGCTACCCGAGCGTAAAAACCCTTACAAAACTGGTAATTAAATTGCGGGTTGGCAACGGGATAGAGCAGTCGTGCTAAGAGGGATCGGTTGTAGGTGGTGATATCACAATCGTGGAGGGCGACGACCTTGATGTTGGGCAACGACTGAACGTAGCCGAAGCAGTACCACACGTTGCACCCTTTCCCGAGGTCTGTGGGGGCAACACCATGGTCTTGCAACTGGTCCTGAAGCCCCTTGGCTCGTGGCCCGTCGTTCCAAATCACCGTATGCGGCAAGCGAAGGGCGCTGAAATATTCCAGTGCGTGTTGATATTCGCCTTGGGTAGCTCGATCCAAGCCAATGACCACATGGTCCAGGTAGGTTGCTCCATTCAAAACTTCGATGATGTTGGCCAGCGCGTCATGGGCCAGCTCGGAGTAAAGGCAAGGCAGAATCAAGGCCATGGGGTTGTGTTGGCTAAACTGATGAAGTTCTTTCTCCAATGATTCCAGGCTGCGGGTTTTTAGGTTGTGCAGGGTAGTGACGGTACCGTTTTGAAAAAAGTCGCTCATTGTTTGCGCGCTCCCGACGCGGACTGTGCTAAATGGGTAGAGACATCCGGCAGCCCCAATAGACTTTGCATCGTAGCCAGCCAGGACTCGTGGCCGCTGGCTTCGCAGTAGTGCAAGGCCGGGTGTTGAAAAGACAGGTACCGGCCATTACTTGCGGGAAAGAGAATGGCGATATCCGCCATGGCAAGCATTTCAAGATCGTTGGCGGCATCGCCGCAGGCAATGATTGTTGGACGTTGGGTGTCCCAGTGAAAGTGTTGAAGAACCTTCTGTACCGCAGCAGCCTTGGTGCAGGAAGTATCTAGAACCGTTTGAAAGTGGCCTCCGTGAACGACCTGCAGTCCTATGAAGCCCAAAATTTCGCTGAATCGTTCCAGCGCTGCCGGCTCGTCTTCCCACACCAAGGGAACACTGGCCGCACGCTGCTTCGCATCAATCGCTCCGCTCTCGTCCAGTCCCGTAATAGTCTGTAACTCTTCGCAACTGATGTCTCGGAAGGTGCGATAGCGCAGTTTGTGCTCCTCGCGAATGTGGTCTAACAGATCATAAATCTCCGCGGCCTCGCGACCGAATAACTCAGGTTCCGCCGCTGATGGCCAGCAGAGGCCTGCGCCGTTTTCTAAGATATAGGGCGAAGGGAATTTGCGCGTCTTGTTGAGTTGCGACATCTCCCGATGGGTTTTGCTGGAGGCGGGAATACAGACGCACCCATGTTCGTGCAAGGTGTCCATGGCGCCGCCGGCACTTCGCAAGTCGTAGCGCTCGTCCAGCAGGGTACCGTCTAAGTCTGTAAACACCAGCCAGCGAGCAGCAAAGGGCTTCATTTGACTTTGGATGTTGTTCAACGTACGTGACCGCTCATTTGTTCCTTATGCAAGGAGCAAATTGCGTGCCACATTTGCGCGCCGATCTGTGGGATCTAAGGAGCCGATGTGGTGTGGTTTTGCACTGTTAAGCGACTGGCCGGCGCTTTGTTGCACTGATCTGGTGCGTACCCCGTGGATTTCTGACAATCCCACCGCGACGCCTCATGACGAGGCGTGCGAGTAATCCTTCGTCATGGATTAGATTAGGTGGTGCGTATCAGATCGATAATCACCTGAGCGACTTGATCCGGAGCGCCTTCCTGTACGAAGTGGCCGCCACCTTTGATGGTGGTGTGTGGGAGTCCCTTGGTGCCGGGTACCTGCTCCAGAAATTGGGTTTCTCCACCGCGGGTGACTGGGTCGTTGTCGGCAAACGCACACAAGAAAGGTTTGTCGAAGGATTTGAAAAACTCCCAAGCCTTTGCCTGCTGCTCTAGGGATGGGGACGTAGGCAGTGTTGGCACCTGACTCGGCATCGCCCGAGGCCCCATTTTATAGCTGGGATCTGGGAACGGTGCCTCATAGGCTTTGGCGATGTCCGTGGGAAACGGTGATGTAACCCCGGCGCGGTTGAGCAGGAACTTGACCAGTTGCACGGGCATGGCCGGAGGCTGCAGCATCATCGACATCAGCATGCCAACGGGCAGATCCGCTGTCTCCCAGCACCACTTTTGCCAGTAGGCGAATTTTCTGGCCGGATGGGAGCCGTCGCCCATGCCGCTAATGGCACGCTGCATTTGCAGCAGATTGGGCGTGGGCTTGTTGGCACGAAAATCCTCAACCTCCTCAACCAGTCCATCAGGGACCTTCGGGTTGTAGGGAAGGCCGGTGTTAGATATCACCACCCGGTCGAAACGGTGGCTGTGATTTACCACCAGTCGCAGGCCGATCAAGCCACCCCAGTCTTGGCCAAAAAAGGTGATACCTGAGAAGTCATTGGCTTCCAACCAACTGCCCAACCACTGGACTTGGAGTTCGTAGCTGTAGTCTTCCCTGGCGGCAGGCTTATCGGATTTCCCATAGCCCACCAAATCTGGGGCGATGACGCGCATGCCTGCGGCTGTCAAATGGGGAATCACGTGCCGATAAAGGTAGCTCCACACTGGCTGGCCGTGCATAAGCAGTACCACCGGCCCATCCGCCGGGCCTTCATCCAGATGGTGGATGCGAAGGTCGCTGCCGTCCTGAGTTTTGATCGTCGTGTAGCAAGGGGCGAAGGGGTAGTCCTTCAGGCCCGCGAAGCGATGGTCTGGGGTGCGCAGTATTTTCATAGCCTTGCCTGTACAAAATAATGACAAGCATTATATCCAGAGGACTTGGCCCTGCACAGAGGCTTGGTCAGTTTTGCATAGCGATGTCGTCGTCCCAGCGGAAGCCAAGCCCGCCGGCTTGCCAAACCCCTTCACCCAGCGGGCTAGGGCCGTAGATGTTCAAGTGTGCGGGCAGGCCAAAGCGGGGTTTGAGGTCGTGTACTCCCTTTACCGTGCTGCGGTGCATGATCCGCAATCCCTGTTGTTCTGGTGGCAAGTGGGCTTCGGGTGCGGCGCGGTGGGCGACGCTTAAATTGTCGATGAATAGGCAGTCGTTTTCTTCATAGTCAAACGCAATGGCGTAGCCGCTGCTGAGGCCTGCGTTTAAAACATCGTTGTACGCCCGGCACAGTTGGCGAAGTTCATCCGCATCGAGCAAGCAGAAGGCGTCTACATCGGGCGCTTTCTCAATGACCGCCCCGGTCATGCCCAGATGCAGCCAAATGCATTCGCGTTTGGTGATGGGGTGTTCGTGGACCACCGGGTGCACAACTCCAGAGGTGGCGTTCACCGATGACAGCCTCCGCCAGTAGGCCTGTTGCGCCGGGGTGAGGGCATCGAAAGCAGCTGCTTGATGAGCAAAGTAAGTGCCGCCCCCGTGCTCGGGCCGGCGCACCATGTGATAACCGGCATGAGAGAATGTGTCTAGGTTAAAGCTGCCGTCGTTGTGCCACTGGGGCCCGACCCCGAGAATTCCCTGAGCCGTGTCGTTGGACAGTCTGAACAGGTGCTGGTTGCCGCCGGGTGTGGCCGGATGCACTCCGTGGGTGCTGTGCAGCATCTTTCCGCCCCACCAGCAGCTTGCCTGTAAAAAGTCCTGAGCGGACAATGCTTTGTCGCTGCGGAAAACCACAAAACCCCGCTCAGCCATCACACGTTCCAGCGCCGCCACTACCGCTGCAGGCGGTGGCTTAGAGGCCGATAGATCCACACCCACAACCACCGCCCCCATGGGGCTGAGTTCTTCGATGCTCGCTCCAAGGTCTTCGATCGCGGCGACTGAGGCCGGGTTCAGGGGAGGTACTGTGGACCTAGGCTGGGTCATGGTCTGTCCCT
Source organism: Gammaproteobacteria bacterium (assembly GCA_038151515.1). Lineage (GTDB taxonomy): Bacteria > Pseudomonadota > Gammaproteobacteria > Pseudomonadales > Azotimanducaceae > UBA4421. The sequence continues at coordinate 17,430 of JAYOVN010000040.1, forward strand.
AGAGCGTTGCTTGGACTGGCCTTAGAAAAGCCAGTCGCCTTGGTTTAGATAGCGATGCATATTTTGCCGAAGTGCTTTTGGGATTCTTGATGCCGGAAGGCATCTGCCAACTCTCCCAGTGAAAATGTGCTGTCAATAACAGGCTCTATGCCATTGGCTTCTATGGCCGCGATCATGTCCTGCTGCTGAGCGCGGCTGCCCACGGTGATGCCTTTAAGGGCAGCATTTTTAGAAAACAATGCAGCCGTGGGTACGTTTCCTTCAAAACCCGCAAGAACCCCGATCAGAGAGATATGCCCACCGACGCGCACTGCGTTGATGGATTGGGGAAGGGTGCCGGCACCGCCGATTTCTACCACCACATCGACGCCGCGGTTGCCGGTGTGTTTTAACGCCTGGGCGGACCAGTCTGGCGTACTTTTGTAGTTAATCAGTTCATCTGCACCTAGGGACTTTAGTCGTTCGAGTTTTTCGTCCGAAGAAGACGTGGCAATCACTCGGCAGCCCGCCGCCTTGGCGAATTGCAGGGCGAAGATGGAGACGCCACCGGTGCCTTGAGTCAACACCGTATCGCCGGGTTTGATTTGCGCCTCCACCATCAGGCCGCGCCAAGCGGTGAGTGCCGCGCAGGGCAGGGTGGCAGCCTGTTCGTGGCTGTACCCTTTGGGTAAACCGGTAAAGGCAGACGCGGGCATGGTGACCTGCTGGGCAGCAAAGCCATTAACGTGATCCCCGGGAACGCCCAGCAGTTTTTTCTGGGCGGCATCGCCGTCCTGCCAATTGGGAAAGAAGCAGCCAAGGACCGAATCGCCCACGGCGAATTCGCTGACCCCCGAACCCACAGCGGTCACTACGCCAGAACCATCCGACATGGGTATTCGACCCGCCTCTACGGGAATCATGCCAGCCACAACGGCGTAGTCGTGAAAGTTCAGGCTGTTGGCTTTGACCGCCACCTGTATTTCACCGTGACT
>JAYOVN010000041.1:0-18205 GCA_038151515.1 Gammaproteobacteria bacterium
TGGAATAACGTCAATCGCGCGATGACCGTCAATGGTGTACCGGAGCGTGATCAGCGCTATTTGAAAGATTGGGCCGAGTTACATATTGGGCCGAACCAGGATGTATCCCAGGCTGAGGACAATGAGCAAGCCGGCTTAGCCAAGGCGGTGTTCGATGGCATCATGATCATGCGCGCCCATGCTGCCTCTGAAGAGAACAAGGTCAACGGTTGGGGTGTGCCGCCAGTGGGTTTCGGGCGCTCCGGGCTTCACGGAAATTTTTATATCCGCGGAGCCATTCAGTCGATGCGGGGCATCGTCGCCAATGATGCAGAAGAAGCCATGTATATGGCCAGGGCTAAAGATCAGAACGGCGACAGCATTACCAGCGAGCATACTTACGAACTCCACTTCCCGTCGGGACAAACTCCGCCAGCAAGGTATTTCTGGTCACTCACCGTTTACGACCAGGACGCCAACCTGATGCTCAATGACTATGACCGCTATGCCATCAGCGGTAACTCAGAGGACTTGATCTACGAAGACGATGGCAGCTTGCGGATTCTGATCGGTGGCAAGCCTCCGGAGGGAATGGCTGGCAACTGGTTGCCGGCCGGTGAGTCTTTCACTCGCGTTAATTTAAGACTCTATGGTCCTGAGAAAGCAATGATTGAGCGAACCTGGAAACCGCCTCAGTTGAAGCGGCTTTAATGATGCCACGCAATACGAATAGGCCCTAGGGCGACAAAGAAAACACAATTGACTGAAATCCTGCAGGACCACGCCTGATCCTCGCCGATCTGAAGCGAAGCAAACCTGGCTAAATCGAGGAGACTCATCATGGAAAAAGTTAAGACCGACTATCTGGTCATTGGCTGTGGCGCCGTGGCGATGACATTCGTTGATACGATGCTGGACGAATCCGATGCTAGTTTCGTCATCGTTGATAATCATCATGCTCCTGGTGGACACTGGAATGATGCATATCCATTTGTTCGATTGCATCAGCCTTCTCATTTCTATGGGGTCGTATCGACCGCACTCGGCAACAAGCAAAAAGATACCGTGGGTTCCAATGCTGGTTATTACGAACTTGCCAGTGGTGCGGAAGTACAAAGCTATTTTGAACAGGTGATGCGCCAGCGGTTTCTGCCTTCTGGGAGAGTCCAATATTTCCCAATGTGTGAATACGAAGGCAGCAACAAATTTACCAATACCCTCTCTGGTGATAGCTATGAAGTTGAGGTAGTTAAGCGCGTCGTTGATAGTACTTATTTCAAAACCTCTGTTCCTTCCCGTCACATCAAGAATTATCGAGTGGACAACGATGTGACTTGTGTAGCACCCAACCAACTCCCGAATCTTGCTGCCGGGTTTAGCCAATATTGCATTGTTGGCGCTGGTAAGACCGCCATGGACGCGGCTGTCTGGTTGCTGGATAACCACTGTGCGGCAGAGCGAATCAGTTGGATTTGCCCAAGACAATCGTGGCTTATCAATCGCAATGTGACCCAGGCTAGCGTCGACTTCTTCGAGGAATCAATCGGTGGCTTTGCGAATCAAGTGGAAGCCATTGCTAATGCTGAATCGGTAGACGATCTGTTCGATCGCCTCGAGGCCTGTGGTTACATGCTGCGCATTGATCAGAGTCAACGACCGACCATGTTCCACTTTGCGACGATTTCTTTTGGAGAAGTCGAACAACTCAGGAAAATCTCCAATGTGATATCCGATGGTCGAGTAACGAAAATTAGTGCGGGACAGTTGTGCTTTGCTAATGGCAACAAACTGGAAATGGCACCTGACACGCTTTACGTAGACTGCACCGCTTCTGCAGTGGATTTCACCTCCTTTCAATCGCGGCCGGTATTCGAGGATAAATTACTCACCATTCAGGGGTTGCGGATGCCCAACCTTTGCCTTAGTGCTGCGATTAGCGCATACGTGGAAGCGAACTACGAGGACGATGAAACGCGCAATCGACTTTGCCAACCAGTGATAGTGCCTAATGACCCAGCTGGATTCGTGAAGACCACACTTGGCAATATGATGAACCAGGCAACTTGGTCAGGTGAACCAGAGTTGTCTAAATTTATCGCCAGGAATCGATTGGATGCTTTTTTAGAGGTTATTAGTCAGGCTGACCTAAGCACGGAGGCCAATCAGGCCATCATGAGCAAACTCAGGACGCATCTCGGACAGGCGATGGCCAATCTGCAGAAGCTGGCTTCAGAGTAGCGGCAAAACCCCAAAGCTAAACATTGCTGACTTTCTTACGAATTTCCTGAATTTCATTAGTCTTCTCGAAACAACTCAGTTAACGGGCGGTCGTTACCCATTTGGCGCGACTCGGATTATGATACGAACGAAGGCGCCTTTTACTGCGTGCGCGTGTTAGTGGACCCGACCTGTCCCTGGTCAAGTTTTGGCGCTATTCGCCTTAGCAGGGAACCTGCCCCGAGGGTGCTGGCCACGATTCAGGAAAGAGTCTGGTCCTCGCCGATCTGGTTGCGCCCCTAGATTTTCTCAGAGACTTTATCGACCACGACATGGGTGCGTGACGGCCGCGAATATCTTCAATTTATAGTTCAAATGAATGGCAGTTTTTGCAAAGCCGTGCGAGGCTCTAGGGGGCTGGGCGAGGCCAAAAGCGCCCTGTTTTCCTTGACATGGTAGAGGTCGGCGGTTCGACCAAATGCGACCTTGGGAGTATTTCACACCGAAGCCCGAAGGGTCAAAACAGCCAAGGCTGACTTAAGTATTCCGCTTGGCGCGACCAAATCAAAGGTTTAGTGGGGTTGATCCCACCAAGTCCAGAACTGTCGAACTCAACCCCTCCTTATCTAGGATATGGTGCTCGCTGCTCTCTTGGCGTCCGGGGTGGTGTTGCGCGAGCATCTTTTCATCGATTTGGCGCTTTCCCAGCCCCAAATGCCAGCTCAATCCATCGTCCGTATCTGGGCTTTGATGCAAGGTATCAATCGTGTGTCATCAGTCGGCCCTGCGCTGGCTTTGGAAATCACAACGACAAACTAGGCGAGTGGTTCGGATCTACCGGATTCTAGGCAAGGCTGTCTTCGGCAACGAAATATTTCGGATCTTCAATCACATTCACTTCAACCAAGTTGCCAGCACGCTTCAACAAGCGTCGACACTCATCGCTTAGGTGCACCAGATGCAGGGTTTTACCGGCGGCAAAGTAACGATCGGCAAGCGTATCAATGGCCTCAAGTCCAGAGTGATCGGCCACTCGTGAGCGCGCGAAATCTATAATCACATCATCGTTATCAGCCTGCGGATCAAAGCGAGTTAGGAACGATGTTACCGACCCAAAAAACAACGGTCCGGTAACCGCGTACACTGTCGAGCCGTTGTGGTCCTCTCGGGCTTCGATGCGAATATGCTTGGCGTGTTCCCATGCGAACACTAATGCTGAAATGATCACGCCGACGACTACGGCAACCGCCAAATCCGTGGCAACCGTCACCGCGGACACCACCACTAGGGTCAGCGCGTCGGTACCGGGTACCTTGCGAATGATGCGGAAGCTACTCCATTCGAAGGTTCCTATCACCACGATGAACATGACGCCGATTAACGCGGCTAACGGTATCTGCTCGATAAGCTGTGAGCCGACCAAGATAAACAGCAGCAAGAAACCTGCGGCGCTGATCGATGACAATCGGCCGCGCCCCCCAGAGTTTACGTTGATCATGCTCTGACCGATCATTGCGCATCCGCCCATACCACCAAAAAATCCGGTGACGGTATTGGCAAGGCCTTGGCCAATACACTCTTTATTGCCTCGACCTCGAGACTCCGTCAGTTCGTCAATTAGTCTCATGGTCAGTAGCGATTCAATCAGACCGATGGCGGCGAGAATGATCGCGTAAGGAAAAATAATGAGCAGCGTTTCAACAGTGAACGGCACCGCTGGAATATGAAAGCTCGGCAAGCCACCTTCGATAGAGGCGACATCGCCGACAATCTTGGTTTCAATATCCAGCCCCAACACCAAGGCGGACACTACGACAATGGCCACTAGGGAAGACGGTACTGCGGTGGTAAATCGGGGCAACAGATGGATGATTAACATGGTCAGAAATACCAGTCCCAACAGGCTGTAGAGCTCTCTACCCTGCAACCATGCAACGTCAAGAATAGAACCCTGCATAAACGTACCATGCAGCCAGCCCGGCTCGCCGGGAACCCCGAATTGACTGAGTTGAGCGAGAAAAATCACGATAGCCAGGCCGTTTACAAAGCCCAACATTACGGGATACGGCACCATGCGGATGAACTTACCCATTCTCAGCACTCCGGCAAGAATCTGCAGCAGGCCCATCAACACGACGGTGATAAATAAGTATTCAACGCCATGCAGCGCGACTAGTGACACCATTACCACCGCAAGTGCTCCGGTCGCACCGCTAATCATGCCCGGGCGTCCACCCAGAACGCCGGTGATAAAACCCACCAAAAACGCCGCGTACAGCCCCACCAAGGGTTCAACGCCGGCAACAAACGCGAAGGCCACAGCCTCTGGTACCAAGGCGAGGGCAACCGTTAAACCCGACAATAGATCAGTTCTCAGCGAAGCACCTTCACCGAGGAGGAAATCAGACATAGAGCGTCTCAAAAATGTGGTTGTGAATCTGACTGCGGAAATTGCACAACGCCCGGTGCTGTCTTCGACAGCGATCAGGCCATACAAATTTGAGAGATTCGGAAGTTGCAAAGCGATGGTGTTAACCCGCCCCTGCAACGGAGCGGCGACTCTACGGACATTTACTGACGTAGGAAAGCCCGGATCATCAAAAACTTTAAAAAGCCAAAAACAGCGCAATGAAAGATTTCTATTTGGGACTTGTACCGACCGTTATTACCAACCAAATGCAGCAGCAACGGCTCCGGCGGTCCTTGAAGGCGTCAAAGCAGGCAACTCTCGCTGGGTGCGAGATGAGACCGCAATAGGCGCGGTAAAGAAAGATGCAAGGAGCGCGATTGATCTAAGCCATCAGCGCAAGTTCGCAAAGCCGGTGGAGGGCACGGCAGTGGATGTGGCTTCATCCCACGCGCTCGAACACTTGCCGGAGAGTAAGTCATTAACCTTGGATAGCGCCTATGTGCTGAGAGCCAGAACGCTGCAAAATGCCATCAAACATGAAGCAGCAAGTGTGATCGCAGCCAGAATTAAACCGAATCGTCATGGCAAAAGCCCTGAAGAACAGCGCGCACAAGCTCACCTTGAAAAAGCACGGGCCATTGCCACGAAGATAAAAGGTTCTCTGGGCAAACCTACCTAGTGAGCTATGTCGTTATGGGCACCCCAAGGGCCATGGCAAAAGCGCCAAAGGGCCTCGCTGCGCGCTTTGTTAAGCAAACCATTGACTTTCCTCCGATATTGTTCGATACCTTGGGCGTAGCCAATATTCTGGGGAGAAGGGCATGTCCGTACGAGTTGATCCTGAAAGTGGTCTGAAGATTTTCGCCACCCGCGCAGCCAAAGCATCTGAAAAAATTGCGGGTAAAGGTTATTCAACGGTTAGCGATGAGGCCCTAAAGACCTTGCCTCCGCCACCCGTTGGTGCGGTCTTCGATGCGGTAGAGCAAGCAAAGTACCGGGAGTTTAAAGAGGCGCGTGCCGGTGCCGCGAACTACATGTCCATGGAAGGAGAATTCAGTCGTTACTTGGAAGACGTGTATTCCGCTGAACCTGTGGCCCGGGAGGCACTGACAGACGAATGCGACGTGCTTGTGGTAGGCGCTGGGTTTGCCGGCTTGTTGCTCTGGTACAAGCTGCGCGAGGCGGGGTTTCAAAACGTGCGCTTTTGTGAAAAAGGTGGCGATGTCGGGGGTACCTGGTATTGGAATCGGTATCCGGGCATTGCCTGCGATGTGGAATCCTACAGTTATCTCCCACTGTTAGAAGAAATGGATTACATCCCGTCCATGAAGTTCGCGGCGGGTTTTGAAATCATGGAGTACTGCCAGAAAATGGCGGAGAAATTCGGCTTTTACGATAAGTGCCTGTTCCACACAACCGTGGAAAAAACCGAGTGGGACGAAGATGCGGGCCGCTGGACTGTTTCCACGGATCGGGGCGATGCCATGCGCGCCAAATTCGTTGTCTTGGCTAACGGTATTTTGACCACGCCAAAGTTGGCTCGCATTGACGGCATGCAGTCCTTTGAGGGCGATTCATTTCATACGTCTCGTTGGGACTACAACATCGATTTGAAGGACAAGCGTGTCGGCATTATCGGCACTGGTGCCACCTCGGTTCAAGCGGTGCCCGAACTGGCGAAAATCGTCAAAGAGCTTTACGTCTTTCAGCGCACTCCGTCATCCATCGACGTTCGTGATCAGCGCGAGACGTCTGTTGAGGAATTTGCCGAGTGGTCAAAGGAACCCGGTTGGGCCAAGGCGCGCCGGGCGCGGTTTGCCCGAATTTCCGAAGGGCGTACGGCCATGAAGGCCAATGACGACTATCTTGCTGGCCGCGTGCCGGATTTTAAAACGCGCAAAAAGCATGAGGGCGATATTACTCCGGAAGAGTTGGTGCAAAAGCAGTTGGATACAAATTTTCGGATCATGGAGCAAATTCGGGCGCGGGTAGATGCCATCGTTGAAGACCCAGTAACGGCGGCTGCTTTGAAGCCCTACTATCCTTACGGCTGCAAGCGCCCAACCTTTCATGATGAGTACTTACCGACGTTTAACTTGCCCCATGTGCACCTTGTAGACACCGCTCCGCGCGGGGTCAGCGAGATTAATGCGCGAGGGGTTGTACATGACGGTACCGAATACCCCGTCGATGTGCTGATCTACGCTACTGGCTTTGAATGGATGGCCACCTCTACCTTTAACATGATCGTTGGGCGGGAAGGACGCTCCTTGCGGGACAAATGGCAACAAGAAGGCACGAAAACCTTTTTGGGTTTGCACAGCCAAGGGTTTCCCAACTTATTTATCGTTTCAGGACCTCAGGGCGGTGGTGGCAGCTTTAACTTCACCAATGCCATTGAGGAGCATGGGGACTACGTGGTGTGGATGCTCAGCACCATGCGGGAAAATGGATCAGATGTTGTCGACGTAAAGTCCGAGCCGGAAAACGAATACGCCGTGCACTGCCAACAGGCCGATAAGCTAACACGCCCCCTGCGAGACTGTATTACCTACTACAACGGTCATGGCGAAGCCGAGCCCGGGAGCCTTGCCTACTACGGCGGTGGCAATTGGCATAAATACCGTATTCGAGCCCAGCAAACCTTGGATCCCTATGAGTTTGAAGGCCGCAGCGAGTAGGTCGAAGGATACCGCCGAGACTGATGTTTTAGTCCCGGCTAGGCTCGCCGTTGTCAGGAATTTTCTGATTTAGCGACTTCTGCGACAATCTTGCGGGGCGGGTTTTGGGTATCAGCGAAGGTCAATATGTCCTGGGTAATTTGGCGTTTGCCTTCGACTGAGCTGTGCTTTTTTTCTCGCAAAGCCTGCGCACTGTCAAAGCAACACAAGGCCATGCCAAGCAGGACCAAAAGACCGGTGCACAATTTGCGGCTGATAGTAGTGGGGCATGGCGGAGTCCACCTTAAGTGCCAGCCGTCCATGAACTTCTCGCCAATGGGTGTCGGCGCTTAGGGCATCGCGCCGGTTTGCAAACACCGCAGCTAATTTCAGTACTGGCATGCTCCATCTCCTCTGGGCTGTATCGCATTGGATCGCATATTGAGCCACGGTAAGGTTCTTTTTGCTGAAGCCGCGAAGTGTTCTGCTAGCCCCAGTCCTGCCTACTAAAGTGCTCACCGAGGTGGTCGAGAAAGAGTCGAATTTTGACCGATAGATTTCGGCGGCTGGGGTAAACCGCGTAGATCCCGAAGTCCAGATCCGAGACCGTTGTCTCGAAGTCTGATAAGACCCGTACTAAGGTGCCGCTGTTCAGGTGGGCCTTCACTGTCCATCCCGGAAGCAGTGCAACGCCAAGCCCGGATAGGGTTGCAGAACGCAAGGAATCGCCATTGTTGGTTTGAAAATTGCCGGCCACCGCTATGTCTGTGGATTGGCTATCGCGGTCGCGAAATTGCCAGACAGACGCGGCAGAGCCGAACTCGAAACGGTAGGTTAGGCAGTTATGATCCAAAAGATCCGTTGGGGTTTGGGGTTTGCCGTGTTGTCGCCAGTATTCCGGGCTAGCGCAGACAATTCTGGGGCTGGAAGCCAAATGGCTGCTGATCATGGTCGAGTCGGCTTTGTCGCCAGTCCGAATGGCCAAATCAATGCCGTGCTCGGTTAAGTCCACATCCGTATCCGTCAGCCACAAATAAACATTGAGGTCGGGATATTGCTCGAGAAAAGAAGGGATCAACGGCGCTACCAGTTGCGTGCCAAGTGATGTGCGGGACTGAATGCGCAGCGTGCCTCGCGGCCGAATTGCCAGCTGGCTAACCGCATCGCGCAGCTCATCAATGTCCTGAACTAAACGTTCGGCCCGCTCCAGATAGACCTGTCCTGCTTCGGTCAGCGTCAGCTTTCGGGTGGTTCGATTGAGCAGTCTGACCCCAAGATCTTCTTCCAGTGCGGTCATTTGTCGGGACACACTGGCAGGGGAAAGTCCGGTTTGCCGGCTGGCTCCAGAGAGACTGCCCAGTTGAGCCACGGTCAGAAATAGCCGTGTGGTTTTAACGTTGTCCGTCATTTTTTCGAAATATGCAAAAGTGATGCTTAATTTATGGGCATTATCAACAGGCATTGAACGTAATACAATCGGGCAGAACATAGGGCAGTTCCCGAGTTAGCAACTCGGTCTTGGGGAGAAAGAAATGTCAGAAGCAGCAGAATTTCGGGCAGATACACGGGCTTGGCTGGAGGAAAATTGTCCCGCTGGTGCTCGTGGTTCAGGCAATGTTCCCTGGGGTAGTCGGAAGATCGACTTACCCAAGGACAGTCGCGAGTGGCTGGATAATATGGCTGCAAAAGGATGGACGGTTCCAACTTGGCCAAAGGCATACGGCGGTGCGGAACTGGATTCAGCCCAGTATCTGATTCTGTTGGATGAGTTACGACGTATCAACGCCCGCTCGCCGCTCATTGGTCGGGGCGTCAACTATATTGGGCCTACCATCTTAGAGTTCGGTACCGACGAACAGAAGGCGCGCTGGTTGCCGGGCATGGCTCGCGGTGACGGAGGGTGGTGCATGGGTTACTCCGAGCCCGGGGCCGGATCTGACCTCGCTAGCCTCAGTACCAAGGCCGAGCGCCACGGCGATGAGTACATTATCAACGGCCGAAAAATATGGACCTCGGACGCCACCTATGGCGATTACATATTTGCTTTGGTACGCACCGACGACAAAGCAGCCAAACATGACGGCATCAGTCTGATCCTTATCGATATGGACCAACCCGGAGTTCAGGTTCGACCGATTCGGCTGATCAGCGGCAGCAGTCCGTTCTGCGAGACTCTCTTTGAAGATGCGACTGCCAGCGCGACGGATATTATCGGACCGGTGAATCAAGGCTGGACCGTTGGTAAGCGGCTCTTGCAGTACGAGCGTTCCACCCATGCCGGCATCAATATATCCGGAACTCAGGGTGGCGTAGACGAGGTGCCGTTAACAGAAATCGTCAGCGATCTTTTGCCCACAGATGACGCCTCCGGACGGATTTTGGACGATGCCCAACGTTCGGCGTTACTGCAGTGGCAGATGCGGCAGCGGACCTATGAAATGACCCAGCGGCGGGCTATGGAAGAAGCAAAGGCCCGCGCGCCGGGGTTTACGTCATCAGCCGTTAAGTTAACCGGTACGTTACTCAAGCAAGAACGGGACGAGCTGCATTTGTCGGCCCTTGGCTTCCAGGGGCTGTACTGGGAGAGCGACGATGTGTCCAAGGATGCACTCAAGCAAACGCGAACTTGGCTGCATCAGAAGTCCTTAACCATCGCCGGAGGCACCGCCGAAGTACAGCGCAACATCATTGCGAAGCGCGTATTGGGTCTGCCGGATTAGTGTCGCAGCAACTAAAGCGCCCGGAGCGGGCCCTAAACTTCTAGCGTAGGAGGCAATCACCATGGCAGAACAAATTTCTCAGATTGACAACATAGCGAACATCGACAATCACCTGGATTATCAAGCGATCGTTATCGGTGCCGGTGTCGCAGGTATTTATCAAATCAAGCGGTTGGCCGACCTTGGCGTTCGGGCGACGGTGCTGGACGGCAATCCGGACTTGGGCGGTACTTGGTACAACAACCGTTACCCTGGCGCGCGATTTGATTCTGAGAGCTATACCTACAGCTATTCCTTTTCCAAGGAGGTGCTAGACGAGTGGCACTGGACCGAGAAGTTTTCACCCCAGCCGGAAACCCTCAAATACCTGAACTTCGTGACCGATAAGTTCCAACTGCGCCAGTACATGCAGTTCAACTGCTGGGTTGAGGCCATGGTGTTCGACAAAGACGCGAACTTCTGGACCGTCAAACTCGCTGACGGTCGCCAGTTAACCACCCGTTTTATTGTTACCGGGGTTGGGGTGCTGTCGACGCCAACGCTGCCCAAGCTTGAGGGTCTAGAAAGCTTCAAGGGTGCCTCCTTTCATGCGGCCAACTGGCCTCACGAGCCCCTGGATTTAACAGGCAAGCGGGTTGCCGTTGTCGGTACCGGTGCAACGGCGATTCAGCTGATTCCTGAGGTGGCCAAAGTCGCAAAGAAACTCACCGTGTTTCAGCGTCGCGCGAACTGGGCTGCGCCCTTAAAGAACGGGCCAATTTCCGAGTCGGATATGGAAGAAATACGTCAGCGCTATGACGAGATCTTCGAGGTCTGTGCGCGCTCGCCCGGTGGCTTTGAACACGAACCGGACCGCCGAGGTTTTTACGAGGTCAGCCCGGAGCAGCGCAAAGAGCTATGGGACAGGCTTTACGACGAACCTGGCTTCGGCATTTGGCTGCAGAATTTCATGGAAATTTTCGTGGACGAAAAAGCCAACGCCGAGTTCTCTGGATACATTGCTGATCGCATTCGGGCGCGAGTAGACGATCCGGCGCTTGCGGAAACGCTGATTCCCAAGGATCACGGTTTTGGTATTCAGCGGGTGCCGTTAGAGACCGGCTACTACGAGACATACAATCAAGACAATGTGGAACTGGTTGACGCCGCGGCGACGCCGATCGTTCGGGTTACCCCCACCGGTATTGAAACCACTGACGAGTCCCGAGAATTTGATGTCATCGTCTATGCCACAGGCTTCGATGCGTTCACCGGCGCTTTCGATCAAATCGATATTCAAGGCGTAGATGGTGCGCGGCTTCGCGACAAATGGGCTGAGGGCCCCGTAACCTTTTTAGGAGCCACAGTGGGAGGGTTTCCCAATTTTTTAATGTTGGTGGGGCCGCAAACGGCGGCGTCAAACTTTCCTCGAGGTGCAGAACTCAGCGTGGATTGGGTAACACCTTTGTTGGAATACATGTGGAGTCACGGCTATCAACGCTTTGACGTGGACGAGGCCGCCGAGGCTCAGTGGTGCCAGCATGTGAAGGACCTGTATCAAGGCATGCTGCTGCGTAAAGCGCGAAGCTGGTTTACGGGCTACAACTCGAATCTTGAGGGACACGAGTACGGCAACATGCGTTACAACATCTATAACGGTGGTGGGCCAAAGTACGCCGGCATGCTTGCGGACATGGCCGACAAAGATTACGAGGGGCTTTCTTTTCAGTAGGCGCGAGCTTCATTAACTCAGGCTGTGACTCGGGCTGCGACTAAGGCGGCCAAAGCGCCCTTGAAGGGGCAGCACAAACAAAAAGGATGGATCAGGGCAAAAGGCCGGGACAAATGAGGGGGATAGCGATGCGCTTAGCAGGAAAAGTTGCTGTGGTGACCGGTGGCGCCAGCGGTATGGGGCTTGAATCGGTGATGAAATTCGCCGCCGAAGGCGCCAAGGTGGTCATTGCCGATTTCAATGAACAAACCGGCGCAGCCGCTGTAGATGCAGCGACCCAGCAGGGATTTGATGTCTCCTTTATCAAGACCGATGTAGCGAACGAGTCGGATGTCGAAGCCATGTGCCAGCACGCTGTAGGCTCTTATGGTCGGCTCGATATCCTGTTTAACAATGCTGGTGTCGGTGGAGCCATTGGCCCCCTGACCGAGACTACCGTGGAAGATTGGGACTACACCTTCGATGTGATGGCTAAGGGTGTTTTTCTCGGCATCAAACACGGGGCGAGAATTATGCGTCGCCAAGGGGATGGCGGGTCCATTATCAATACCGCCTCCATTGCCGGTTTAAGTGGTGACGGCGGTCCGTTGGCCTATTCCGCGGCCAAGGCTGCGGTGATTAATCTGTCCAAATCTGCGGCGGTGGAGCTTGCCCCAGACCATATTCGAGTCAACGCAATCTGCCCTGGCTTCATTGTTACGCCCCTAACGGAAGCAGGTGATCCGGAAGCCATTCAGCGCGTGTTCTCGAAAAGCCAGCCTTGGCCAGATTATGGCCGGGGTGAACACATTGCCGGTACTGCTCTTTTTCTGGCCTCTGAAGAATCCGGATTTATCACCGGTGAGTCCATCGTCGTGGATGGCGGTTCCACCGCAGAAGGCCCGGGACGCTCGCGTAAGTTCCCTAAAACGTCGGCCCGTAACTCCCGCTACGCTGGCGTCACAAAAGGCTCCACCGGTGCTGAAAATGATCTGCGCAAGCTAGCTAACAACAAAGACCGCGACGAACATGTATAGGGAGCAATAGGAATGAGCTTGGAAAGCAAAGTGGTGTTGGTCACCGGCGGCGCCAGTGGTATCGGGCGGGCAACGGTGGATCGGCTTGCGCGGGATGGCGCCCACATCATTGTTGCGGATATACAGGCAGAGCTGGCTGCGGAAGTTGTTGGTCAGGTAAAAGATGGCGGCGGCAGTGCCGAGGTATGCGAGCTGGATGTCGCAGCCGAGGGCGCGGCTGCAGAGGCGGTAGCCGCCATTGTCGCCACTCATGGACGTTTAGACGGAGCTTTTAATAACGCCGGAATCGTTGGGCCCACAACTAAGCTGCTGGAGATCAAGCCCGAGGAGTGGGCCCAAGTGCTGGCCGTGAATCTCACCAGCGTCTTCAGTTGCCTTCAAGCTGAGATCGCCCAGATGATCCAGCAAGAGAGCGGTGGCAGTATCGTTAACACTGCTTCGATCTGCGGGCTGGTGGCCTTGCCCCATGCCTCAGCCTACAACGCAGCAAAACACGGGATCGTGGGCCTAACGAAATCGTCGGCGTTGGAATATGGACCGCAAAATATCCGCGTGAATGCCGTATGTCCCGGATTTATCGACACGCCCATGCTGGCAAAGGGCGCCGGAGCCAATGCTCAGGTATTGGAAGGGGTGGTGCGCACGATACCCATGCGACGAGTAGCAGGAGCCAACGAAGTGGCCGACGTGGTGGCTTGGCTATTATCCGCTCAGTCGAGTTACGTTAGCGGCGTAGCCATGCCCATTGATGGCGGCTGGGTCGTTCAATAAATGGCTCTAGAGTCCTAGAACTCTAGAGTTCCTAGGTTCTGGGCGACGAGGGATGCCAGCACTCGGCCCAAGGCTGAGATAGCCTCAGAGGAATCCTCAACAAGATCAAGATCCACAAGAAAGGAGAAATATATGGCAGCGAACACTGGCCACTCAGCCCCCGATAATGGCTGGATCGGGAGCCTGACAGAGGACGTGCTTGATCCAGAGCTGCCCATCATTGATCCGCATCATCACTTGTGGGTGCGTAATGGCTATACCTATCTCATGCCGGAGCTGGCCTCGGATTTGGCCAGTGGCCATAACATTGTGGGTACGGTCTATGCTGAATGCCACTCTATGTACCGCCCAAGCGGACCCGAAGAGCTGCGGGCGCTGGGCGAAACCGAGTTTGTTCGCGGACAGGCGGCTATGAGTGCCAGCGGTGATTTTGGCAGTGCTCGGGCCTGTGATGTCATGTTCGGTAATGTGGACCTGACCTTGGGCGGCGCCGCTGAAGCCGTGCTTGAGCAACATATTGAGGCGGCGGGCGGGCGTTTTCGAGGTGTCCGTATATCCAGCGGCTGGCACGAGGATGCGGGCATTCACAATGTTGCGGATCAATCGAGGCTGCTTCTTGATCCGCGTGTTGATGAAGGCATGACCGTTGTTCAACGCATGGGGCTGTCACTGGATTGCTGGCTTTATCACACCCAGCTTGATGAAGTGGCCCGAATCGCAGATGCCCACCCTGAGTTAACGATCATTCTGAATCATGTGGGTAGCCCCATTTTAGGCGGTCCGTATCGGGGGAAAACCGATGAGGTTTTTGCCCAGTGGAAAGCGGATATCCGCCGAGTGAGCGAGCGCAAAAACGTGTTTGTGAAACTCGGGGCCTTGCCGATCCGTATGCCCAGTTATCAAGGTGATCGCACCTTACCTCCCGGTTCTCAAGAGGTAGCCGATGCCTGGCGTCCTTGGATGGAAACCTGTATCGAAGCCTTTGGCACCGAGCGCGCTATGTACGAATCGAATTTTCCTGTGCAGAAACGATGGTGTAGCTATCAGGTTTGCTGGAATGCGTTTAAACGCATATCCGCGGGTGCGTCGGCTTCGGAGAAAACGGATCTTTTCGCCGGCGCGGCGGCTCGAGCATATCGAATGAAAAACGTTCTTTAAGATCGGTTTAGTGTCCCGTCTAAAATTGGGCTGAAGGAGGTCAGATTCGAATGTGTCGACCCAAAACCCAGCACTTCCTCGCGGAGCATCTCTATCTGAGGCACTTCATGTATGAGTCTTTCGGCGTGGTCACTTGCTTTGCGGCAGAAGCACTTGAATCAAAAAACGTGGCGAGCGCAGGGATGTAATTTTAGTCAACTATAGGTTAACGTTCGGAGCAGAGGTACGGAGGTTAACCCTGATGGACTTTCAAAAAAGAGTGCTTGTCCTAGTTTGTGCTGCCGGCCTAACCGCTTGCGGCGGCGGCGGCGGTGGGCTGCCAACTCCAGCGCTGAATTCAAATACGGCTCCAATCCTGACTGACCCAGGCGCAATCACGTTGTTAGAAGGCGGTACGGCGGTAGCCACTATTGCCGGAACCGATTCGGAAAACGACAGCCTTACCTTTGCGCTGTCCTCAGGGGACGATGAAAGCCTTTTCAGCATGAGTTCCAGCGGCGAGCTGTCCTTTATCACGGCTCCGGACTTTGAGATGCCCTCGGATGCCGGGGGGAACAATGTATACGAGGTGACTGTTCAAGTTTCCGATGGGGCGCTGTCGGATACTCAGGCACTGACAATAACCATCACCGATGCATTTGAAGGCCGGGTGGTGGACGCGCCAATCAAAGGTGCCCAGGTGTTTATCGATCTGAACGGCGACGGCGTTCAGGACGAAGATGAACCATCTGGCGTTACTGATGACAACGGGTTTTTCAATGTCACCATGTTTGAGTTGCCTGAGGGATCGTCCGCCAAGGTGATTTCTAGGGGCGGCACTGACATCCTGACGGGGGAGGAACTACCGGACTTGGCTCTAATCTCCGACGTTCCCTCTGATATCACCAAACCCGCTCACGTAACGCCGCTCACCACGGTATTAGCCGCAGTTGATACGGCCGAAGGTAAGGCTGAACTATTGGCTGCGATGGGTATTACTGGTACGCCCGAAGCGTTGCTGACTATCGATGGTTGGGCTGCAGCGGCAGAGGGTGATACGGGCGCAATGGCGACCCAGCGAATAAACCAACAATTGGGGCTGCTGTTACAGACCGCTTCAACTGCGCTTGAAGGGTCCAGCTCGGCTGCAGATGTGTCAATCAAGTTGGCCCGGAGCGTGGCGATGGAGGTCAAGAACGCAGCGTCCTCAGCAATAGGTCTGGATCTAACTTCGGCTGAAGCATTGCAGTCGGTACTGACCGAGGCCTTGAGTGACGTGGCTCCAGAGATAACGATAGCGGCGGCCACATTAAATGCGGTAGCGACATCGGTTGCTTCGGTGAACAGTGTGGTTGCCGATCCGAAATTAGACCCGTTATCCGACGTATCGGCGGATATTGTAAAAGCGGCGCAAAAAAACCTGCAGTCCTCGATAAAGGACGTGGTTGCCGGAACCGTCTCTGTCGGTGTTTTTAATACAGACACGGGTTTAACAAAGCTCTTTATCAATGTTGTTTTGCCTGCGGATGCCCTGGATACGGATGATGATGGTATTGCTGACGCACTGGACACAGATGACGATGGCGACGGCGTGAAAGATAACGTTGACGCGTTTCCAAAAGATGCGACCGAGACTAAGGATGCCGACAACGATGGCCTTGGCGACAACGCCGACGACTTCATCCCGGCCGACTATGATGACGGATTATTTGACGAATTTGATTGGTCCTAGACTGAGGGGAAAGAAATGAGATACCTACAAACTTTAATCGTTGTCTGCTGTACTTTTTTAAGTCTGGCGGCATTCGCTGAAGATTCGCTGACGGTGTTTAAGGCCGGCGATCGGGTCAAGGCGGATGAGATGAATGCCAATTTCAAGACGCTTGCAGACGCTATCGAAGAGGCGAATGAGGCGTTGGCTGATGCGGTGTCTTTTGAAGGCATGGAAGACGTCTACGGCGGTTTGTCGGAAGAGGAGGAAGAGGCCTCGAATTTCTTAGAACGTGCGACAGCAGACGTTGTGCCTTGTTCCGAATCGGATACGTCATGTGTGATCAATGGCAATAGGGCATCGGTTGTATGTTCCGCCGGTGAAACGGGTAAGTTGAAATCGGTATTAGAGTCCCCCTATGCCAACGCCGCCTTTTTATTGGTCGAAATACAGGGTGAGTGTGTCGAGGATAATTTGCTAATCACGCGAGGAGCGGCTTTTTTCTCGAAAGACAGATCGGCAAAGGCCAGCATAACGGCATCAACAGATACGGCAGCCACATGCATTGGCCACTATTGCTACTTCGGCAACATCAACGTTAACGGGCGCCTCACCGCAGGTCGCGGGGCAAGTCTGATACTGCAAGAAAATATGATCATAACGGACATTACTACGGATACCGACTGGTCACCGGCCATATATGCGGGTGAGGGTGCCTTCCTAATGTTTGGCTCAAACTTAGATATCGACGGCAATATCTTCGCAGAAGGGGGAGCGAGCCTTGCCATGTATGGGGCCGGGAACACGTTCTCACAGAATTTGACGTTGAAGGGCGCTGAATTCGTCGCCTCGGGCGGCGGTTTCAAAGCAGCACGGATGAGCGCGCTCCAAGGTGCGAGAATCCAGTTGAAAAACGGGACATTCGAAATCGATGCCGTTGCCGTTTCGAGTGGCTCAAACCTGTCTCTTTGGCATATGCCACAAGTTCCAGGTGGATTGACCACGAACTATATAACCGTCAGCGACGGTTCCCACCTTCGTGCTGAGATGTACACCGATTTTGATATGACAGGGGCGGCAGATGGCTCGTTTCCAGATCCGGGCGTACTCTACATTTGGGATTCAAGCACGGCCTACTTCGGCTATGGCGGAAATGTCAAACTCAGAGGTGTGCAAATCGCCGGTGGATCACTTTTGCGGCTAGCACCGGTTGCCGGAGTGCCATTCGAAGTGGACGGTCTTGGCTTGGGTTATGGCTCGCAAATTACATCTAATAATTCTTCGTTCGCAAACATAGTTGTGAAGAAGACCCTGTCTGCGGATACGAATTCGTTTATTCAGTACGGGGCTGTCGACGCTTCACAGGCGACGCTAGATATCTCGAAAGGGTGCGCCTCTCTAGGTCTCCAAGGCGACCTTTGCGAATGATCGAAAAATAATCATCGGCGCCCTAAGACGTCAAGTATTCTGGGAAGGGTGCCAGGACACCGCCAAGCCTTGGTTTGGCAGTCCAATTTCGGGGTATGGTCAGGGATAGAAAAGGCGTTACCGGCGAGAAAGTCGATTGCACGCGCCGTAAATCGAAGGTGACGTTGCCCAGTCCGCTTAAAGTATCCATGGCGCGTAAGCCGAACGTATCTCATTGGATTCGCGTTAGGGTGCCGTGCACCGCTCGCCTAGATTCAACTCCACTCTGTCTGTCGCTTGCGCTTAGCATTTGGTCCCCTCACGACGTTGCGCGGAATACCGACACCATGGCAAGTCTGTGGCCGTGATTGCCGCCATATCCAATGGCGCTGATGCTGGTAGGCTCTTTTGTCAAAGGATCAAAGGATCAAAGGATCAAAGGATCAAAGGATCAAAGGATCAAAGG
>JAYOVN010000042.1:0-17504 GCA_038151515.1 Gammaproteobacteria bacterium
ACCAAAAACTCGACCGCTTTGCCGCTGGACAACTGCACCCCAAATTCCGGGCTGTACAGAACCAGAATCAACCCGCACAGCCCCAGCACAATAATGGATTCATTGGTCTGGGAACTAAGCACCTTGGTAATCACCATCTTCATGTTTTGCTGACGATTCACCTTACTGGCCGCGAGAAAACGCTTTTCCTCTTGATCTTGCCCGCCAAAAATTTTGACCTCTCGATACCCATTGGCCACTTCGGAAACCACGTGGGTAACATCCCCCATGGAATGCTGAATACGCCGGCTGATGCGGCGAAACCGGTTGCTTGCAAACACCACAATCAATCCCAACAGTGGTGCCATGGCGATAAAGAGCATGGTCAGACGCCAGTCGATCAACAACAAAAAAACCAGGTAAGCGATGACCTTTAGACCATCCTTGACCAAGGCTCTAAGCGCGTCGGTACCGGTATCACGCAACTGGGTCACGGTGAAGGTGATCTGGGAAACGATATGGCCTTGCGAAGCGCCATCAAAGTAGCGACTGGGCGATTTGAGGATGTGTCCGAAAAGCTCTTCGCGCAGATCATAGACGACGCCAAAAGAGACCCGGGACATTGCCGCTTCTCCGGCGATAGCACCAAGAGCTCTGGAAATGGCTGCAATACCCATCAAAATAGGGATGGTCGCGGCGGCCCTTACCTGAGCATCCTCCCAACCGTCGATGAGGCTTCCAAACAGCGTCACAAAGTACGCTTCAGCGCCAGCCGCCAGCGCAAAACCGATAAAGGCGCAGATCAGCAACACCCAATAACGACCCACGTAAGACAGAAGACGCCGATATATGGCCCAGTCCGACTTGTCCTTCGAAAAATCTGTCACCTACTACTCCAGTTCATTTTCTTCCGCTCCGTCCACGTCCGGTGCCGTCAATCCCGTCGTCCCAAGACTCACCCGAGTCAGTCCCACGTTGGCACAAGCGTCCAGAACGGTCACCACTGCTTGATGCGCTGCTGCCGCATCAGCTCGAATCAGCACGGACAACTGCTTCGCGTCTGGGGTTGATAGCCCCTGCATCTGGCGCTCCAGTGCTTGGACCAAGGACGCAAATTCATTACCCGCCGACACACCGCCTAATGAGTACTGTCCTTGGGCGTCGACACCAATTTCCAGCTGGTTCGATACCACCGCTGCGCCCTCCCGAGCTTCTGGCAGGTTGACGGAAATGCTCTTATTTTGAACAAAATTCGTCGACACCATAAAAAACAGCAATAGCAGAAAAACCACATCGATCAACGGTGTTATCTCAATTCCGGCCTCTCGCCTGGCCGCACTAGAACGCGCCACGAATTACTCTTACACCAGCGAAACAGCCGGCTAGCTCGGGAATAACTGATCGATCAGAGGACTGCTTTGCTGGGTTACCTTCGACAATGGGCTGCCAGATTAGTCGCACCCTCACCGCTCAGACCTCATCTGTTCGAAAAAACGATTGCTAGTCGCCTCAACCTCGATCAACAAAGCGTCGATATGTCGCAACATCACGCGATGACAAACCAGCGCGGGAATCGCCACCATCAACCCCGCGGCGGTGGTCACCAGAGCTGTGGAGATACCCCCGGCAAGAAGCTGTGTCTCAGCTTGTTGGGCCGCAAAAAGCTGATCAAATACGTCAATCAACCCGACCACGGTGCCCAGAATGCCGAGCAGCGGGCAGATAGAGGCGATCACACCTAGAACCGTGAGATAGCGCTCTAAGTTATGAGCAATCATATCCAGCGCACCCCGAACGACTTGCTGAAATTCATCTTGGGGCAAGGACAGGTTAGACAGTCCAACCGCAAGCACATAACCCAGTTGAGACGTTTGGCCCAGCTCGTCCAGTGCCGACACTTGGTTGGGCCACCCAGTCGTATTGCTCAGTCGCGCTAGCAAAGGCTCAGGCAGGACTTGAGAGCGGCGCAGCGACCACCAGCGTTCCAACCCGATGGCCAGCACCGCGATACTGCAGAGCAAAATCGGAAGCATCAAAACGCCACCGGCAGAAAAAAGATCAAGCATTAATGTAAGACCACGCAGTTACGCCCTACCATGAGCAACCCCGAGCAGAGATCGGCCAATAGCTGTGCACCATACCGTCGTCTTCACGCACCCAGTACTGATCGTGCAGATTTACCGTTGGATCGCAGTGAGGTACCGCAAACTCCAGCACATCGCCCAACATCACCCCCAAGCCTTGATTGTCGCCGGGGTTATCTGCCGCTTCGGACCGCAGAAGAACGCCGTGTTCGTCGCCGGCAAAGCGAAACTGCAGTTCCGGTAGTCCATCACACACGGGATTGACACTGTCTGAGGCAAACGCCTTGTAGCCGCCATCTACGGTGATCGTCGAGGGTTGCGGCTGGCTAATGGCGGTGCATGCCACGGTTAGCGCCAAATCAAAACCTTTGAATCGATCCGAGTCAGCACTGCCAACCTGCCGATACTCCTCGTCCATGAAAATATAGCTGCCTACCTGCAGATCCGTCAGGCGTTCGATACCAACATCAATATCAAAGGTACCCGTTCCACCACCTGTGACAATGCCTGCCCGAATACCTCGTTGCTCCAACAACTCGAATTTGGTCGACAAACGATCCCAAGAACGCAGAGACTTTTCTCGTCGCTTCTCAAATTCCGGAATGTGCATAATGTGACCGGCGTAATGTTGCAGCCCAGCAAAGTAGAATCGTGGATCTTCGTGGATCCGGTCGAGCAAACGTAAAAACAGATCATCCTCGCGCAGGCCCGTCCGGCCCATCACAACGTCTAAGTCCAGAACTACTCCCACAGTTTTGGTGGCATCAATTTCTGCATCCAACGCATCAAGACCAACCACAGAGTCCACCACGAGCAAAAGCTCAGCCTCGTGAGACGCGATAGCATTTACTGCTTGCGCTTTTTGTTTCGTGGACACAGGCGATGTCACAAGAACACTGGCAATGCCGGCATTCAGCATCACAGCCGCCTCGCTGACTTTGGCTGTACATATGCCCACAGCACCCGCAGCCATTTGAGCTTGGGCAATGGTCGGACACTTGTGGGTTTTCGCGTGAGGTCTAAAGCCCTTATCGTGGGACGCCAAATGTTTGGCCATGGCCCGTATGTTGGCGTCCATGGTAGGCCGATCCAGCACCAAGGCAGGGGTGGGCAACTGAGCCACCTCAAGGGGGCGGGATAACCTTACTGGCTGCGAAGGTCGTGCTGTTACCGTGGCCAGCGCCACATCGATTGCTGTTGTCAAACCACCCCCCTCTCTGCTGTTGCCCGGGCACTACCCAGAGCGCTGGTACCAATTGCGCGCGACCGCGCCGTCAGGGCACATCATAGCGAGGTTATTGAACAATAGCAGTGGGGAGAATCATCGCCACCGCCTAGGATTGATCACAGTCCCCAGCTATTCAGCCTAGTGTCACGCTCTGGGTTTGGGCTTACTGAGCTTGGAATTACTGAGCTTAGAATTACCGAGTCTGGGATCGCTGGGTTTGAGCCTGTTGCTGCTGTTCTTCAGCATGTTGAATACGCAGAGCCGCAATCAGGTGACGACAGATCGCCCGGCCGGCTTGACGAGAGTCACTAGGATTGCTGGTTTCTTCATAAAGGTGGTGATTACGGGCTGGCTCACTGAACCTTGGATCGGTAAAGCGATATGGCCTCATGTCTCGCTTGTTCATTGCACGCAGATCTTTTGTTTGGGGCGTTGTGAACTCCAGCTCTGGCAAAGCTGGGTGCTGGGGCAACAGTTCTTGTTGTCTGTTTTGCTCTCCGTTTTGTTCTCCGTTTTGTTCTGTGCTTTGTTGCCCGTCTTGGGGCCTACCCTGCCGTTTTGCCGATTGGACGCGCTTACGCGCCCAAGCCTTGCGGTCGCGCCGCTTCGGCCGCTGACGCAGCTCTTTCGTTAGACGATACACCTCTTGCCAATGTTCAGCGGCAGCCTCTTCCGGGCTGAACTGACCACGAGAGCTCTGCCCAAATGCCAGTTGCCGGGGAGCCGTCTTAAGATCCTGGTGCCGATTGTGAATACTCATACTGTATAAATATCATGTACTGTATATTCATACAAGTGGCCCGTTAGGACGTTTGAGAAATCTTTAGTCTGTCAGCGTCCCAATCTCCGTAGAGCTCGGCACCTGCCTCATACCCCTGACCTAGCAAAGCCTCCGCCAAGGGGTTTTCTACCATGCGCTGTATCGCGCGCTTCAATGGCCGGGCACCGTAGACGGGGTCATAGCCAGCCGCGCAGAGTGTCTCCATGGCTTTAGGACTCAAAGTCAGACTCAGATCTTGCTCTGCCAACCGGTCATTCAGCAGACCCAGCTGCAGCTTGGCTATGCGCTCGATATCTTTTTGGGCCAACGGTCGGAACACCACCACATCGTCGATGCGGTTAATAAATTCTGGCCGAAAGTGTTGGGCCACTATTCCCATCACCATTTTGTTGAGCCGATCATCCGAGCCGGAAATCGATTCACTGCCACTGCCTTCCTCTTCGGTAAAGGTTTGAATGGCCTGAGAACCCAAGTTAGATGTCATCACCAATACGCAATTGCTGAAATCGACGGTTCTGCCCTGGCCGTCGGTCAGGCGACCGTCATCCAACACCTGCAGCAAAATATTGAACACATCGTTATGCGCTTTTTCGATTTCGTCCAGCAATATTAGCGAGTAAGGCTTGCGACGAACCGCCTCCGTTAGATACCCGCCCTCTTCGTAACCGACATAGCCAGGAGGGGCTCCAATGAGCCGAGCAACTGAATGTTTTTCCATAAACTCAGACATGTCCACTCGAATCATGGCATCAGCGGAATCAAACAAGACTTCGGCCAACGCTTTACAGAGCTCTGTTTTACCCACACCCGTAGGCCCTAAGAACATGAAAGACCCGTTCGGCTTGCTAGGATCTGCTAGCCCTGCCCTTGCCCTGCGCACCGCCTGGCTCACCGCGGCAATGGGCTCAGATTGACCGACCACTTTTTGGCCCAGTGTTTCTTCTAACTGCAGCAGTCGTTCTTTTTCTTGGGCCAGCAGACGGGCCACCGGAATCCCCGTCCATTTACCCACCACCTCGGCAATTTCTTCGGCAGTCACCTTGTTACGCAGTAGGCGGGGCTGACCTTCCTCTGCTGCTGTGCCAGCCTCTGAAGCAATGTGCTGCTCGTTAAGGCGTCGCTCCAGTTCTGGAACTATCCCGTACTGCAGTTCGGACATTCGCGTCAGGTCACTTTCTCGACGGGCCGCTTCAAATTGTTGGCGAGCAGCCTCCAGCTCTTCCTTGGTGTCTTGAGATCCTTTCAAAGCCTGTTTTTCCGTTTCCCATATGCGCTCGAGGGCCGCATATTCTTCCTCACTGCCTTTGACCTCCTGCTGCAGGTCTTGCAGGCGCTTCTGGCTCGCAGCATCGTCCTCTTTTTTCAAGGCCTCTATTTCCATTTTTAACTGCATCATTCGGCGATCTAAAACATCCATGCTTTCTGGCTTGGAGTCCATTTCCAGACGGATTCGACTGGCTGCTTCATCGATCAAATCGATGGCTTTGTCCGGCAGTTGGCGATCAGTGATGTAACGATGGGAAAGGTTCGCGGCAGCGATAATAGCGGGGTCGGTAATATCCACCCCATGATGCACTTCGTAACGTTCCTTCAAACCCCGCAAAATAGCGATAGTGTCTTGGAGATCAGGCTGATCTACCTGCACTTTTTGAAAGCGGCGTTCTAAGGCTGCGTCTTTTTCTATGTACTGGCGGTATTCGTCCAGAGTCGTCGCTCCGACACAGTGCAGCTCGCCCCGGGCCAGCGCCGGCTTAAGCATATTACCGGCATCCATGGCCCCGTCAGCCTTGCCGGCACCGACCATGGTATGCAGTTCATCGATAAAGAGAATGATGTTTCCTTCCTGTTTCCACAGCTCGTTCAAAACAGCCTTAAGCCGCTCTTCGAACTCTCCTCGGTACTTGGCTCCAGCGATCAAGGAGCCGAGGTCTAAGGACAGAACTCGCTTGTCCTTCAGACTATCGGCGACCTCACCATTCACAATTCGCTGAGCCAAGCCTTCTACAATGGCCGTCTTACCCACCCCGGGTTCACCGATAAGTACTGGGTTATTTTTAGTGCGGCGCTGAAGCACCTGCACCGTCCGCCTAATTTCCTCGTCCCGACCGATCACCGGATCCAGCTTCCCTTGCTCGGCCAGTTCCGTCAGATCCTGAGTGTATTTCTCCAGCGCATTGCGCATCTCTTCATCGTTTTTTGCTTCCACCGTCTTACCCTGTCTCTGCATTTGAATAAATGATTCAACCGCCCGTTCGTCTACTCCCGCAGCAGTCAAACATGGCGTCACC
Organism: Gammaproteobacteria bacterium; assembly: GCA_038151515.1. Lineage (GTDB taxonomy): Bacteria > Pseudomonadota > Gammaproteobacteria > Pseudomonadales > Azotimanducaceae > UBA4421. The sequence goes on from JAYOVN010000042.1 coordinate 6,361, forward strand.
TGCGGGTCCTTAAAGAGGCTCAGGACCACCCACTCCTCTGGCACATAGCTGTCGCCTTCTTTTGCTGCCCGACTTTGTGCGGCGTGTAAAACGACCTGCAGTCCCTGACTCGCGGATAACTCTGCCGCTGGGGAGCCGAGGGTTGGCAGTTCTCGAACCGCCACGCCTAGTGTCTGTCGAAGCTTGTCTAGGTCCGCCCGGGTATCGCTCACCGCCTGGGCCAACAAAGAATCGGACTTATCAGCCATAACTGTGGCAAGGTGCGCCGTTTCTAAGTTGGCGTTACCCGCCGTTACCGCCGCCATGTGGGCCTTGGCTAAGGCCGCCTCTACTCGCTGAGTCCATTGCATTGACATTGTTCATACCTCTCAAAAGGTGACCAAAAGCTTGCTGCTGGGGGCAAGTTGACAACTCTTTCACTCGCCGTCTGCTCCAATTGGTTGGGTGTAATCCCGTTTTTTCAAGCGTTTATTGAAGCTGGGCTGAAACGGCGTGAACTTTTTGTTAGGAAATATGTGATCAATGATTCGTTGCGAATACTTTGACAAAGGCAACGCCGAACATTCGCCGGACTCCACCGTCGGGCAGATCGTGCTGCAGCCGAACCACTCCTTGAGCTGGAAGGCGCTGAAGTATTTTCTCGCGTTTATGATGGTTCTCTCGTTTTCCATCGCCATCGCTTTTCTTTACTTTGGATATTGGTTGGTGCTGCCGTTTACTGGCCTTGAAATGGCGGTTCTAAGCTACTGCTTGTGGCTATGCCTGCGGCGCACCAGCTTGCAGGAGGTCATCACCTTTAGCGCCGAGGAGATACGGCTGGAAAGCGGCATCGACAGCCCAGACAAGACCGAAATCTGGGAACGATTTTTTACTAAAATTCACGTCAATCAGGCCATTCACCCATGGTATCGAAAAACCGTCTCCTTGGTTCATCGCGGTGAGCGCTTTGAGATTGGATCGTTTTTAACCCACAAGGAGCAGGACCAGCTGATCGAGTCCTTGCATGACATGGTTCGTCGAGCGGATGCCGCCATGGTCAATCGGGGCTAGACCCGAGACTTTCTTGGCCTGCCCAGTTGGTCACCCTTGGGTCAACTCGTATGACTCACATCATTTGGGTCAGCTCACATGGCTCAACTCATTTCGCTTGACGGCGATGCTGCTGAACATCCGCCGGCGTGTCTGAGCACCACTGTGTTGCGCCGCTGGATGCCGTATTGAACTGCCGCGCACCCTCCCACTGATATCGAAGCACCACCCGAGGGTGGGGATGCCCGTAGCGATTATCCCGGCCGGCGCTATGGATCACGAGTTCCGGAGCCAGTTGGCGCACAAAAGCCATGGAAGACGACGACTTACTGCCGTGATGAGGTACTAACAAGAAAACCACTGGCCGCGGCAGATTCGGCAACAGCACTTCCTCAGCTAGCGCTGATATGTCACCGCTAAAAAAGGCCGACCGTCTCGGCTTGGGTTCCTCGGTCTGAACCAGCAAGGTACACGAGCGGTCGTTGTCAGTTTTCAGCCCCTCGGCTTGGAGCGTGGTAAAAAGCACGCCATCCCAGCGCCAGCTTTGACCGTGTGGGCAAATCGCCGGGCCCAGTTCTGACAATGGCTTAAAGTAGTCGCGAAAAAAAACCAAACCGCCGGCGTGATCCCGATCCGTATGACTCAACAGCACTAAATCCAAGTCATGTTTTCCAGTTGAACGCAGTACTGGCAGGATCTGCGAACGGGCCAAGCTTCCCGTATCAAAACCCGGCCCAGTATCCACCAACAGCCGATGGTGAGCGGTATCGACCAAGGCCGCACTCCCCTGCCCCACGTCAACCACTCGTATACAAAACTCACCTCGGGGCACACCAGCATTCACCTGCAAACCCAAGGCCAACAGCCCACCACAGGCTCCGATTCGCACGTAGTTCGACAAGGGTAGCAGCAGGATCAACCCACTAATCAGAGCAAAGGCGCTGACATGAGGACTAGCAAAACCGATACTGACACTTCTCTTGGGCACAATTTCCAGCAGTGCGGTCAACAGGGTTTCAATTAATACAACGCTGAAATCCGCCACATGCAGCATTGAATTCGCTATCGACGCCAACAAGATACTTGGCGCCCCGGATATTACGTCGCTGATCCCAAGGATGCCCAGACCAACAAACAGACAAGGCACTGTCACCAGCGTGAGAATGGGGACCGCCATATAGTTCCCCGGTAACGCAACAAGAGCCGCCTCACCAATCACCAGAGCCGCAAGGGGTGTGAGGCCGACAAATAGCACCATCTGAGCGAATATGGCCCCCGACAGCCTTGGCGTTGCCGGTCGACGGGGTAAAAAAAAGAACAGCAAGACCGCGACCGCCCCATAAGAGAGCCAAAAACCAGAACGAAAGACTTGCAGAGGCATGGCAGCGCTCGTTATCAACATCGATAACACCAGCACATAGCCTATGGAACTGGGACGCTGGATCAGCTTCAGCACAAGCATGATCATGAGCATAACGGCTACGCGCATGACCGGGGATCCCGCACCGGTGAACCAGCCGATCCAAAGCGCGCCAGCGCAGACCGCAGCGCCGGCGCCGAGAGCCGGGATATCCCGCCGACGATGCAAGCCGATCAAGCGCAACGGGAAAAGCAGCAAACCAAACAACATCACTGACAGCACTGAAACGTGCAGCCCGGAAATTACCAGCAAATGGATGGTGCCGGAGAGCCGGTACAACTCCCAAAGCTGTGGCATCACATAGCCACCGTCGCCGGTAACCAGCGCCTGCAGCACGTTGGCGCGCACCAATCCGCGTTCGGTCAAAGCCGTCCTTAAATACCTCGCCCACTGTCTTCTGCCCGGCACGTTGACGCCTTCTTCAAGATAATGAACCTGACGTACGTATCCGGTTCCGGCAAAGCCTGCGGCGATCAACCAGCGTTCATAGTCAAAAGCACCTGGGTTGGCAGGTCCCCAAGGCGCCCTAAGTTTAACCGTAGCCGCAAAGGACTGACCGACCCGTGGTGGACTTTTGTCTGTCCAGCTCAGCAACAGGCGCTTACCCTCTAAACTTGGACACTCTGTCTCTGCTACTGTGCGCGGCCATGTTTTGGCGGACTCGGCGTCTGCTTTCGAATCAGGACTATCTCGAAGGTTAGAGTGCAACTGCTCTGCCTGTTTTTTCGTCTGATCGCTCGACCCCACCCTTATGTCTGTTGCCCATCGGTCATAGGTGCGAGGCCGCAGGTCAAGCACAGTGGCCCTCACCTCTAGGTCTACACCTGTCGCGCATTTCGGTATGATTGCGTTAGACGCTAGTGTCCATGCCCAAACGACATGGATGCCACACAGAAGCAGCGTTATTGCGAGTCCGTGGTGTGACAGACCATGACCGCATCCGGCGAAGCTGCGAAACAACATATGCTGAGCTGTCGCGGCAAGAGTTTTCAAAGGACACCACAGAGCCGACTAACAGCTAAAGACCTGCTCGATAAAACCGGTACCGACATAACGATGGCTATGGCAATCCCACATTGAACGCCGATGATGAAAGAAAGACTGCGTAGATTAATTCCCAGTAGGGAACGATTGCGTGAGATATCTGCCCTTCGACCTGTCGCTCATTTGCTCCATCGCACGGAACTTTGGCACTTCAATCGTCGGTCGGTATCTGGCGCAGCCTTTGTCGGTCTGTTCTCCGCATTTATACCAGTGCCCTCGCAAATGTTATTGGCGGCACTCATCGCTGTGTTCTTTCGGGTAAACCTGCCCATTTCTGTAGCTCTGGTTTGGATCACCAATCCAATCACGATTCCACCGATGTTTTATGCATCCTATCGTGTAGGGGCTTGGGCTTTGGGCATTGACTTAGACGCCCCAGGCCTAGAGTTCACCCTTGATTCACTCATGACGAATTTTTTCAGCATCGCCGAACCGTTATTTCTGGGGGCAGTGATTTGTGGCTTAGTCAGCGGCAGCCTAGGGTTCACGGCCACCCACTTTATCTGGCGCAATCGAGTCCTGCGGCTGTGGCGTCAACGTCAACGTCAACGTCAGAGAGCGAAGACAGAAACCGAGGTCGAAAAGGATGGTACGGGCAAAGATTCCCCAGGGAAGACGCATCATCAACCCTGACATCAATCTTTAAGATTGGTTTTTAAGCCAAGGTTATGACGCGACGCTAAAAGCCGCGCCTAATGCAGGTGTCGCGCAGGCTGAAGTTGACTGGCTTGCTTAGCAGGCAACCAAGCAGAAACTAGGGCAACCGAGATGCTGAGCAAAACGATGGCACTCAAATCGAACCACACCAAGTGAGTGGGCACCGAAACGAAATAGGACCCGTCCAGCAAGTGCTGCCCGGTCAGAGCGGCTAACGCATCCACCATCATGTCCACGTTTGCCGTCATCAGTACTCCCATCAAAAGGCCCACGAAGGTACCCAGAACTGCTACGAAGGCGCCCTGTGACAGAAACAACCCAAGGATGAAACGGCGACTTGCCCCCATAGTACGCAACATAGCGATCTGAGAGCGCTTGTCGTGCACCATCATCGACTGCCCAGCAATGACGTTGAATCCCGCTATCGCCACCACCAAAAACAGCAGTACAAACATCATACTCTTCTCCATTTGAACCGCTTGAAACAGTTCACCGTAGGTTTCCTCCCAGGTGTCGATCTGTGGTGATTGGTTTATCGTCGCAAGGCGAGCCCCCAAGGATGCGGCATTCATGGGGTCTTTTAGCATGATCCGGGTACCCAACCGCCCCAAGGACTGCCAGTAAGGGTCAGGCTGTTGATCTAAATTCACCAGCACCATGCCGTAGTCGGTTTCGGCCCCCATTTCAAAGGTGCCTGCCAGATTCAGGCGCAGCCAGCGCAAAGAAACGCTATCACCTTGGGCGACAGATACCCCCAGCACTACGGGGTCACCTAGGGACAATCCCTGATAACGAGCCAGCGGTTCACCAAGCACGACAGCATTGGGCATGTACCTAAGATTACCTAGGTTCCCGCGCCGCATAACCTTCGCCAGATCTGCCGACGCTGTCTGGTCACTCTCAGCAAACCCAATCACAGTCACCGGCAGCGTGCGCGACCCAGCCGCTAGAACGGCGAACCCCTGAAAATACTTGCCAGACCCTCGCACGCCCTCTTCTGATGCTAGCGCTGCCTGCAAATCAGACGGCATAGGCGTCTGAGCTATCGTGACATGTGGGATGCTGCCGAGCAGCCGCTGACGTAACTCCTGATCAAAACCGTTCATAACGTTCACGACTAGGGTCAGTACCGCAACACCTAGCACCAACCCAACCAACGATACCCAAGTCACAAATCGAGCAAAGCCCGTAGCACCTTGCAGCAGCATTCGGGCTGCCATTTGATTCAGCAGCCTGAGCGCTTGCCGTGAGCGATTGGTCACCCTAGCCCTCACCCACTGAGACCGAAGTCAGCAGACCTTCGGACAGAGTTAGCACACGGTCGAAATAACCCAACATGGAGCGGTCGTGAGTGACTACGAGCAAGGCCACCCCATGAGCGTCACTGAGTTCTACCGTCAACGTCATGAGTTCCTGAGCGCTGGCATCGTCCAAATTTCCAGTTGGTTCATCGGCCATCACCAACTTGGGTTGATGGACCAATGCTCTAGCCACCGCAACGCGCTGTCGCTCGCCTCCGGAAAGTTCTGAGGGCAGATGAGCCAGTCGGGACTCTAACCCTACTTTTGACAGCAGCGCCGAACTGCGCTGCTCGGCCTCTTTGCGCCCTACGCCATTCAAGCGCAGGGGCAAAGCCACATTCTCTAGGGCACTAAACTCAGGCATCAAATGGTGTTGTTGGTACACAAAACCCATACCGCGACCGCGTAAGGCGGTTCGGGCTTCGTTGTCGGCACCCGTCATCGACTCACCCGCCATGAGAATTTCTCCGGCATCGGCCTCATCCAATCCCGCCAGCACGTGCAGCAGACTGCTTTTGCCCGAGCCAGAGCGTCCGACGATGGCAACCCGCTCACCGGCCACAAGCTCTAGGTCGACGCCTTTGAGAACATCGATTGCCGTGTCAGCCATTTGGTATCGTTTAACCACATTCTTGGCAGTTAATAGGCGGACGCGATCATTCATTGGCCAGCACCTCGCTCGGCAGTAGCCGGGTGGCGCGCCAGGCCGGATACAGGCTAGCCAAAAACGTGGCCACGACGGCGATGGCGCCAATGGCTAGCAGATCAGGAAGCAAAACTTGCACCGGCAGATAAGAGATAAAATATTGAGACATCAGATCGTAACCAAGGGTTTGTGAGAATACGTTCACCAAGTAAGGAATCAGGTAGCCCAAACCGACTCCCACGAACATTCCCACCGCCGTGCCGGCCAGTCCAAGTAACACGCCCATTGAGCTGAACAAGCCCAGCACTCGTCCGCGACCGGCGCCCATACTGCGCAAAATGGCGATGTCGCCTCGACGCTGTTCCACAATCATGGTTAACCCGGACACTAGGTTAAATGCCGCCACAGCTATCAACAGGGAAAACAGCAAAAACAGTGTGGCTTTCTGCACAGAAATCGCCTGATAGAGAGTGCCAAATTCCGTCATCCACGACTGCACACGCACCCCAGAAACTGGCCATTGGGTGCGCAAGAAGGCACGTGCTTGGTAGGGATCAAACAAGTCCGTTAACCGGCCCTGAACACCATGGGCTTTTCCCGGCATGCGCAGCAGCCTCTGAGCATCGGCTAAGGACACGAAAACGCCACTGGCATCCAACTGGGATTGGCTGGCAAAAATACCGACCACCTGAAACCGTTTTTGTCGGGGTACGGCGCCAGCAAGACTGATGCGCTGGTCCGGCAGCAACAGCACAAGGGAATCACCAACGCCTACACCAATTTGATTTGCCAAGCGTGCGCCAATCGCCAGACCGAAAGGCACTTGCTGAACATCAGACCAAGCCCCTTGGCTAACAAACTCACCCAAGGCGCTCACTTGGGAATAAGTTTGGTCTATGCCGGTTATTTGCGCGGCGCGAACTTGGCCGTTGGCTGCCACCAATCCGCTACTGATGATCACTGGCGCCAGTCCCAACAGATCTGCATCACCGGCTGGGCCGCCGCCTGTTGGCAATGAACCTATCGTTACACCTTGAGAAGACATAGCGCTGATATGAGGCAGCACATTGAGCAAACGCTCACGCAACTCTCGCTCAAAACCATTCACAATCGACGTCACAAAGACCAACACAGCAATACTGATGACTAGGCCCGCTAGGGCCAACGTTGACACGTAGGACAAATCACCACGACCGCTCACGCCGCGCTTACCAAAGGCATAACGCAGAGCGACGAACATTGTGAGATTAGAAATGGCCACTGGCGCGATCAGCCTGGCCAAGATGCGGCTTGAAGTTTCGGTGCCGTGGGAGCGAAGAAGTCAGGGGCGGATTACTGACCAACACGACGGGACAGCTCGTTAGCACCCAGTCCCTGTTCGGCGGAGTCCTTGGCGCTGCGGGAAAACTCAGGAGCGGCAGTCGGCGCAAAGAGAGACTTTTCGCAGTTTTCCGGGTTACCCCCGCATACCTCGCATTCCATTTCCATACCCAAGGCTTTCATGCCGCCGCAACTGCCAGCGATCGGCTGACGTCCGAACATGACGCCCACGGCCATCGCTGCCGTTAGGACGAGCATGACAAAAAACGCAACGATGATCGTTTCCATAGGTTACTCCGTAGACGTCGGCAGAAAGGCCTCCATTGGCGCAGTATAGCGCTCAATAAACCGCCCATCAGCGCTTTTCTCAATAATCAGCACGGGTAGTTTTAATCGATTTGCCATCTCCAGACCTTGATCTGCCCCCAGCACCATAATCGACGTCGCGTAGGCATCGGCAAACATAGCCTGAGGATGGATAACGGTAACCGAAGCCACCTCATTGTCCGCTGGCACACCGCTGCGAGGATCGATCACATGATCGATTCGGACACCGTCAACCTGACGGAAATTTCGGTAATCGCCAGAGGTAGCTACCGCCCGATCTGTTACCTCTAGCACCTTCTGGATGGCGCTTCGTCCTCCAGTTACAGGTCTTCCCGGTACCGGGCGCTCCACACCAATACGCCAAGGTGCGCCCTTGGCATTGCGTCCCACCAAGCGCATTTCACCGCCAATATCCACCATATAATCGGTGCAAGAACGGGCAGCTAAGTGATCAGCCACCTCATCCACTCCTAGTCCTTTCGCCAGCGCAGACATATCTACATAGACGTCATCAGCCGTCTTTAGAGCCTTTGAATTGACATGATCGAGCTGTATCCGACGCATGCCCACCCAGCGGGCAGCGAGTCTTTGTGCTTCGACAGTTGGCAGCGCCACGACCTCGGCCGGGCCAAAGCCCCACAGGTTGACCAAGGGTCCAATGGTGACGTCGAAGGCGCCTTGGCTTTCGCGCCACACATCGAAAGCGGCCTGCATCCCTTGGTTCATCCGTGGCGTTAGAGCAATCCACTGCCCGGCTTCTGTGCGGTTAAACTTGCTGATCTCCGACTGCGGAATATAGGTTGAAAGGCTTAAATTGAATCCTTCAAGCAAACTATCGATATCATCCCGGACCACGTCACAGCGTTCACTGGCACGATATTGAATCCGGTAATAGGTCCCCATGGTAGAACCATCTATCACTTGATATTGGGCGGCCCCCATCGCCGAGACGGTTTCCTCATCCCTCGGCACACCACACGCGACAAAACTACAGGCTAACAGCACGGACGTTGCCGCCTTTATTGAACGCATCACCATTTACGTCCCTAGGGAAGGAGTATTCATACCCCAGTGTAACCCTGGGCGGTGGGCTGGGCGAGGAGCAGAAACTAGACAGCGTCCCTGTTTGCAAACAGGCCCGGAACCGACGTTTTGCTAATTCGCTGCGGCCAAGGCACCATTCCCTCGGCTCGGGACAACCGTCATCCAAAACAAAAACCCATTGGCATATGGATCCAAATATGAATTCACGTTGGTTTGCACCGCTGATCATTGTGTCAGCAATTTTAGGTTGGCTAGCCGCGATCACCTTCCCCGACACCCTGTGGCTGGATCAACTGACCCAGTTGCTGCGCACAGCCTTTTTCTCGGCCCTGAAAATGGTAATTGCACCACTGATCTTTTTCTCGCTGATTGCCGGCGTCATGCAACTGCGAGCCTCGCGCCAAATGGGTCGGCTGGGTTCAGTGACCGTGGGCTACTACATCACTACCACAGGCATTGCGGTGATGATTGGGCTACTGGTTGTGCTGTTTTATCATCCTTGGACAGGGTTTCCGCCACTGATTGAAGACCCCAGCGTGCTCGGCGACGTAACAGCCCAATCAGCCAGACTGATTGATCCCGGCGACGGCTCCACCTTTGCGTTACTGAACAATCTGCTCCAGCGAATGCTGGTTAACCCCTTCAATTCACTGAGCGAAATGAATGTACTAGGCATTTTGGTTGGGGCTATTTTTATCGGGCTTGCCGCCGCTGTAGCACTCCCCGAAGATTCCAAACTGCCAAAGATTTTTGACGAACTGGCTCAAGTCACTTATCGCTTGGCAGGCTGGGTGTTAACCACGCTCCCCATCGGCCTGTTTGCCATCACTTTTCAGCTGGCCCAGAAAATCGATTTTTCAACGCTAGCTGCACTAGGCCAACTCGCCGGAGTGGTGTTTGGCGCTACACTGTTTCACGGCCTTGTTGTGCTACCGGGAATTGCTTGGCTCGTTTCGGGCTTAAACCCGGTACAGTTTTTGCGCGCCGTTAGCCAACCTATGCTGACGGCATTGTTTACCTCGTCCAGCGCAGCCACCCTGCCCCTGTCTATGACCACGGCCCAGACGAAGTTGGGAGTAGATCGCGCTCAGAGTGCCTTTGTCTTGCCTCTAGGCGCCACAGCAAACATGGACGGTACCGCTCTGTTTGAAGGCATAGCAGCAGTGTTTTTGGCCTACATGTTCGGCATTGACCTAGGCAGTACAGGCATCGTCGCGATATTTCTCGTCGCCATGCTGTCCTCTGTGGGTGCGCCGGGCATTCCCTCGGGCTCCATGGCCGGCATGCAAATGGTGTTATTAGCTGTTGGCATTCCATTGGAGGCCATTGGCCTGCTGTTGCTTATTGAGCGGCCCCTGGACACTTTCCGCACAGCGGTCAATGTCGAGGGCGACCTTGTCGGCTGTTTGGTTGCCAAACGCTTAGTCACCTAACCTCGCTTTATCTTGCTGTAACAGGACACATCATTCATGGCACCACGATTGCTTTTACTCCGACACGGACAAATCGCCGCTAACAAACTTGGTCGCTGGCATGGTTCGACAGACACGCCGCTCACGGTACGAGGGAAGTGGCAGGCATACCTCACGGGACGTCATCTGGAGCGCAGTGAGAAACTGGCCGCGGTCTACACCAGCCCACTTGGCCGCTGCCGACACACCGGCGCACTGGCAGCACCCACATCACAGCCCCACCACGAAGTCGTAGACGGCTTAGCGGAAATGTCCATCGGCGACTGGGAAGATATGCGCTTTGTCGACCTAAACAGAGAACACAACTTAATCGAGCGTTTGAACGAAGACACCGACTGGGCACCACCCAATGGCGAAGCATTATCAACAGTGGCCCAGCGCATGCGCCGCAGTTTAGAAGAGATCAGCGCCGCCCACACCAAGGACGAAACCGTGCTGATCGTTAGCCATGGAGCCGCTATGGCGATTGCGCTGGGGGAACTGGTTCATCACAGTCCAACCGAGTGGGGACGCTATCATTTTGAAAACTGCAGTCTGACCCAATTGCGCCTGAACGCCGCGGGCGGGGCCGCAGAACTCATCGACTTTAACAACTGTGCACACCGCAAGCCCTTCAGTTAAAGTCCATAGCTCTTAATCAGTCTTTGGGCATGACAAGCCATAAGAATTTACACCAGCGAGTTTGAGGAGAACGCTAATGGGTGACTATTCCATCGTCGAGAAAGCCGACCACATAATGACTGTACGCATCAACCGACCTGATCGATTGAATGCACTGCACCCATTAGCCAATGCAGAGCTAGGCCAAGTATTTGATGACTTTGCCGCAGATGACGATATGTGGGTTGCCATTATCACTGGCGAAGGCCGAGGTTTCAGCGCTG
>JAYOVN010000043.1:0-17460 GCA_038151515.1 Gammaproteobacteria bacterium
CTTGGTTAGGTTCCAAGGTTCGATCCGAGTAACGCGTTCGCGTTACGACACATGAGCGTGAGCGAACCCGAAGGGTGAAATCATCGCCCTAAGCGATGATGAATAATCCCGTTCTCCCCAACCATATTCCACCTCAGCCAAACACCGTGAGACCCGAACCTACTAAATCATTCAGCGCAACCAACTCTCTGCATTTTACCTTGCTGCTCGTCGCCACCCGAGCATTAGAGCCCGTGTAAAAACGTTAACAGCTCGTCGTTTACCTGCTCTGGCCGTTCCTGCTGTAACCAATGACCTGCGCCCTGGAACCGCACACAACCTCGTAAATTCGGAAGACTGTCTTTAAGCGTTTGAATAGCCTCAGGCGTATTGCCCGCAACCAAATCGTACTCGCCGTACAAATACAGAGACGGTTGCTTGATGATGGCTCCAGCAAAGGGCGCCAGAAGCCCCGGTATGCGCTTGATGTTGCGGTACCAATTAAATCCGCCGGCAAAGCCAGAAGCCGTGATTTCCCGAATGTAGAGATCCAGATCCTCTTGGGTCAGCCATGTCGGCAGATGCTCTGGCACTACCAGTTGCTCGGACAGAGTTTGGCCTTTTGGAAAGTGCCCGTCCCAACCCTGCTGGTGTATCCCGTCAGCGACGATGTCTCCGCTAAAGGAATACAGTATGCCCAGCATCGAATCTCGGAAATTGCGCTCTAAGTCAGCCTCGGCGACACCGGGTTCTTGGAAGAACAGGCGGTAGTACTCACGATCACCCGCCATCATCGCCATAACATCATTTAATGACATGTCATGAGGCAGCGTCATGGGTGGATTATAAGGTACAGACAACACCGCAACGGCCCGAAAGATATCTGGCCGCAGCAAGGCCGAATTCCATGCTACTGGCCCGCCCCAATCGTGGCCTACCACGACCGCTTCGGACTCACCAAGGGCTGCTACGGCACCAACCACATCGCCCACTAAGTTCGTCAACGAATACGCCTCTATATCACTTGGCTTCGTTGTTTTGCCGTACCCTCGCATGTGCAGGGCCACGGCCCGGTAGCCGCTGGAGCCAATGGCCTGCAGTTGATGACGCCAGGAGTACCAAGACTCCGGCCAACCGTGACAAAAAATCACCAAGGGACCCTCGCCTTTTTCTGCGTAGTGAATTTCTATGCCATTAGCGTTAAGCGAACCTTCCTTGAAATCCCAATTGGACATAAAGACTTTACCTATTCTTGTTTTTTCGTGGGTTATTCGGGTTATCAGCCCCAGGCTAGCTGCTTAGTCTGCTAAGAACCTGTCAATCACCCGCCTTCAGATCGAACCGTGCTATCCGGTCTCCGTGGGCTGACCCCAGCCACACATGCTCGCCAACCGGGGTAGCCACCGTGCCAAAACCAAATACCTCACTATCAAAACGCCAAACACGCTGCTCCTTGAGGTCTTCAGGGTCCAATCGATGAACAGAAAAAGGTAGGAAGCAGTTGGTGGCTTCCGCCGGACAGCCTTCAAGGTATTCTGCCACTGACATATCGTGCTTTGCCGCCCACACAGACCCATTGGCCATGGTGAGATTGTCGGCTCGTCCGCCTTCGTGGGACGCAACAACGGATCCCGTTTCAAGATCAAATTTCGTGGTGAGACCCGAAAACCAGTAATTGATGTAAAGCGCTGATGCATCATCGCTGAGCACGACACCATTGGGAAAACTGCCCTCGGTACCGGCAAGGCTACGGAACGCCTCTTGCTGTGACCACTGCCACACTTGCCCCGTATTGGCTCCCGCGAGGCCTGCCTCGATAAGTGCCTCAAAGGGCATTTCTCCATCGTACATTTCTGTGACGAAGAAAGAGCCTTGAGAGGTAAGGGCCACATCGTTGAACAAGGGTTGGTGACGGCCCTCATTGAGGCTTGGTGCTTCAACACAACCCCGCCAAACCAGCTGCCATCGGTTATCCACCGGCGCCAACTCGAATAACTCCACTGTTTCGGCGGGCAGATGATTCGTCATCGCCACCATATGCCGACCATCCTGACGTTGGACAATATCCAACCCATGGGTGGAAAAGTCCGTGTTAGTTCGAGCACAGTACCTACTGCCCCACGTATTCTCCGCCACCACAATCTCGATGACGCGCTTTTCCATGCTGCCTAAGTCAGTGAGGGTTATTTCATTTAAAACCGGATTGGGGATACCGCCAAAACCTGTGGCTAGCAGAAAATTTCCATCAGGCGTGAGGGCAAGGTCCTCAGGGTTTTTATATCCGCACCACGCGGTGAAGGTGTGATCACTGGCACAAGGTTCTTGCACGCTTAGGGTTCCAGACGAAGCAGCCGACCGCCCATCTGAGCCATCACCGCAGGCAGCCAAGGCGCCAAGCAAAACCAACACAACAACTAATTTCATGGGCTGCCTCCAAGGGTACCAGCGTGGTGCCAATTATTTCCCGTACACCTTAAAACAAAGCGCAGGGAAAAAAGCAATCCTAGAAGCAGCTCAAAGGCCTACGATCAGCGACCGACTTCTTCCGCCCTACCCTGTATTGGCTAGGGTTCAACCAAAAGCAATGGCTCGATCGGAAAAAATCGTCACGGGCACGAGGCTTTGGTGTAACACCGCGCTGATGGGAAAACGTTCGGGGTCTGCCATTCGCCAAGCATTTTCTATGACCGATACCTTTTCCTCGCCCGTAATGTGGACGATGATCTCCTGCGCCTTCAGCAGCCTACTCAAGGTCAAACTGATACGCCGATGGGGCGCTGCCGGCGGATCCACAAGCAAGCACGCCGCAGGGTTGGCAAGATCCAAACCCTCTTTCAGCTGGGGTGCATCCGGAAACAGCGAGGCAGTGTGGCCGTCTGCACCCATGCCGAGCACGACAACATCCAGCACTTGCTCATCGCCCAACGTCCCATTGAGGTTTTCTATCTGAGCATCCGGGTCATCGTTTTCACCGCGCAGAGAGATTAGGTCAGCCTCCGCCACCTTGGGCAGCCATTTGCGAAGCTGTCCCTCGTTGCTGTCCGGATGATCCTTGGCAACCCAGCGTTCATCGGCCAACGTCACCCGAATCCGAGACCAAGGCATATCCGCGGCAGATAGCTGCTGGAAAAAGCCTCTGGGCGTTGAACCGCCAGAAACAACCAGTGTTGAGCAGTCGCGGTGCTGTATGCCTTCGGCCAATTGCGCTTGTACGTAAGCACTGAGCGCTTCGTCCAAACCCTCCACAGACGGCCTCACAATCACCCGGGGTTTGGTTGAATCCAGTGAACCGCCTATGCTACTCATGCCAGCTACGCCCATCCCGGCCAATTAATAGCTCAGACTGAGCTGGACCCTTTGTTCCGGCAGGATACGGTTTCACCGTAAGCCGTCTTTGCTCCCAGGCGCTAATGAGTTGATCACACCAAAGCCAAGACTGCTCTACCTCGTCTCTGCCCACAAATAAGGATTGATCCCCTCGGATAACATCTAGGAACAAACGCTCGTAGGCATCGGGGATACGCTCAATACCCGAGGCCGCCAAAAAGTTCAGGTCTAGGTTTTGTTGAATCAAAGCCATATCGCCCTGAATGCCGTGCTGCTTGGAGAGCATTTGCATCTCAATGCCTTCGTTAGGCTGCAATCGAATCACCAGCTTGTTCGGCGAGTTTTCATGAGAAGCGAAAATATTGTGAGCAAGGGTTTTATAGGTAATCACAATCTCTGTGACCTTCTCACCCATACGTTTCCCGGTGCGCAAGTAGAATGGCACTCCTGCCCATCGCCAGTTATCGATAAAGGCCTTTACTGCAACAAAGGTCTCTGTGTCAGATTCGGGATTGTCAGCATCCTCGAGGTCTAAATACCCGGTCATTTCTTCCGCCCGGTACCAACCCTGGGTATATTGGCCCCGCACCACGTGGTCAGCCACGGTGCTCTCATCAATAACTCTTAAGGCACGCACAACTTTTACCTTTTCGTCGCGAATGTCGTGTGCGGTCATGGTGTTCGGCGGCTCCATGGCCACCAAACACAGCAGCTGCATCAGGTGATTTTGCAGCATGTCGCGCAGTTGCCCTACGTGGTCGTAGTAGGAAAAACGCCCGTCTATTCCGACGGTTTCCGCTACGGTAATTTGCACATGATCTATGCAGGTATTGTCCCACTGGGCGTTGATAAAACGATTGGCAAAGCGCAGCGCCAGCAAATTCTGGACGGTTTCCTTTCCTAGATAGTGATCGATCCGGTAGATCCGATTTTCATCGAAATACTGACCTACAGTCTCGTTTACTTCCTTACAGTTAGCGTGATTTCGACCAATGGGCTTTTCCAGAACCACTCGAGAGGCATCAAACAAACAACCCGCCTGATGAAGGTTCTGACAAATGCTCTGAAACAAACTGGGTGGTGTTGCGAAGTAAAAAATAGCAACCCCCGCCGGGGTTAGCCGTTGCTTCAACGCCGCGTATTGTTCGACCTCGGTGAACTGCAAGGACACGTATTCCACACGCTGGCTAAATCGCTCCCACAAGACATCAGACCAGCGAGCTTCGCCTAAATAGGCTTGAAGCGTCTGCTCTTGCCCAGCCATGAATTGCTCGCTACTCATATCTTCTCGAGACAAAGCAAGGATGCGCAGGTTCGCAGGTAGCAGACCACTAAAATCAAGATGCATAAGTGCCGGCAAAAGCTTCCGCCGAGACAAATCGCCAGCGGCACCAAATAAGACTAGGTCAACGGGCTCACCCTGCACAGTCATAAGCCTCCTCATCCAACCTCGCTGCGGCGACCGCCTGCTGGGTTAGGCTCGTCACCTCGGACCACGCCTGTCGCTTAAGCAAAGCCTTGGGGGTGAGCCAGGAACCGCCCACGCAAGACACGCAATCCAATGCCAAGTAGGCGGCAAGATTGTCAGGGCTGATCCCACCGGTTGGACAAAAACTTATGTCGCCAAAAGGGCCTGCGAGGGCCTTGAGCGCGGCGATACCACCAGAGGCTTCAGCGGGGAAGAACTTAAATGCCGTGAAGCCATACTCCAAACCCAACATAATGTCGCTAGCGCATGACACTCCCGGCACCACGGGCATGGGTAAGTCCTGGCAGGCTTTGGCCATGGCAGGCGTCAGCCCGGGAGTAATTAGAAATTCACATCCCGCTTCCACTGCCGCATCAAGTTTGTTCATATCAGTGATGGTTCCTGCCCCTACAACAACATCCGGCACCTCGGCTCGAATGCGTCGTATCGCCTCGATACTTGCTGGCGTGCGCAGCACAACTTCTAACACTGCAATGCCCCCCTGACGTAGGGCTTGGGCGACGGGTATGGCATGGTCCGCGTCAGCGATTTGAACCACTGGTAAAACCGGCGTCATTTCCAGCAGGCTATGGCTGGTCGTATTCATAAGACGTTCCCTCGAGGATTGATAATTGTTCCACTTGTGCCAAGTAGTTTGCAGCGCCCCGCAGACCAATGTCTGCGGCCGTCACCACATAAACAGGAATAGGCGTTAAAAAACTGCGCAGACGCCCCTTGGATTCGAAGCGGCTGCGAAATTCGCTTTGTCTAATAATCTCCAGCACCTTGGGTGCGATACCCCCGGCAATGAATACGCCGCCCCGAGCTCCTAGAGTCAGAGCGAGATTGCCTGCAAATGCCCCAAGAACGCGGCAAAACACATGCAAAGTGCGCATGGCTAGGGTATCCGTGCCGCTAATCGCTGCGGCGTAGACGTCCTCAGGTCGACGGTGGGCGGGCTCTCGTTGAGCCAGCTCTGCCAGGGATTGGTAGGTGGACAAGATGCCCGCGCCAGAGAGCAGGCGCTCATAGGACACCCGACCAAAGCGTTTGATCATAATATTGAGAATGGCGATTTCCTGAGCATCCACCGGCGCAAAATCGGCGTGCCCGCCCTCTGCTGCAATCACCGTGGCGTTGCCCCCATGTCGCACTACGCCGCATACGCCCAATCCAGTGCCCGGGCCCAGAACGGCAACCGGTTGATCCGGCACGCTGGAACCGCCACCCAGTTGCTGCCAGTCAGATGATGTCAGGCCCAGAGTGGCGTAGCCAACAGCAGAAAAGTCGTTGATCACATGCACGGCAACACCGCCTAACTGCCCCGCAATGGCATTGGCGTCTATTTCCCAAGAACTGTTGGTGAATTTGAGAACGCCCTCCTCCACGGGAGCCGCCACGGCCAAACATGCGCCAAGGGGCTGTTCAGCCCAGCGACCATGCGCTGCTACTTCGTTACAAAACTCAGCAAGCACATTGGCAAAAACCTGATGCTCGGCCACGGAGTAGTAAACGATGTGATGCAAATCGTCGGTAACCGGGTCCAACACCGCGAACCGTGCATTGGTGCCACCTACGTCGGCCACGACGTACCAGTTTTGTGGGCGCCCCTGAGCGCTCAGTTCCGCCACTTTAGGCCACTGCCTCCTGTGACGAGGGTGCGGCTTGAGAAGAAGGTGTCTGTCCCAGAGAATTGGCTGAGGGGTACAACACACTTGCCCCGTCCTCGGCACTGCCTACGGCCTGACGAAATACCCCAAAAAACTCACGACCAACCCCTAAATCAGCATTCACCGACGGCGCTGCAGCGTCACGCTGAGCCATTTCGTCGTCTGACACCTCGATACGCAGTACGCCGTTTACAGCGTCCAGTTCAATCCAATCGCCATCGCTTACCCGAGCCAACGGTCCGCCCACGCAGGCTTCCGGGCTAACATGAATGGCGGCGGGCACCTTGCCTGAAGCACCAGACATACGGCCGTCGGTTACCAAGGCAACCCGGTGGCCCCGGTCTTGTAGTACGCCAAGAATCGGCGTGAGCTTATGAAGCTCTGGCATGCCGTTAGCCTTGGGCCCCTGAAACCTAACAACGACCACGCAGTCACGGTTCAACTCGCCCTGATCGAATTTCCCTTGCAGTTCGTGTTGATCATCAATAACCACTGCCTGAGCACGCACCTTCCGGTGCTCTGGAACCACCGCGGAGACTTTGATGACACCGCGCCCTAAATTACCGGTCAGCAAGCGCAGCCCACCTTCTTGGTCAAATGGTGCTTGCACCGTTGCCAGCACTGCCGGATCAAGACTGCTCGCCTGACGGGGCTTCCAAGCCAGCGTTCCACCATCTAGACATGGCTCCACAGCGTAGTCGGCCAATGTGTCGCCCCACATGGTTTTGGCATCCGCGTGCATAAAACCGTGCTCCATGAGGTGTCCAAACAAATATCCAGTACCACCTGCTGCGTGGAAATGATTAATGTCAGCTTGTCCGTTGGGGTACACCCTAGCTAACAGAGGAACCGCCCGGGACAGTTCGTCGAAATCCGTCCAATCGATGACGATGCCAGCGGATCTGGCCATAGCGATCAAGTGTATGGTGTGATTCGTCGATCCACCCGAGGCTAACAAGGCCACCATGGCGTTGACGAAGGAGCGCTCATCGACCACTTCCCCTAACGCCTTGAGCTTGCCGTTAAGCGCAGTAATCCGAGTGATGTGTCTGGCCGCCTCGGCGGTCAGCACATCTCTTAGTTCAGTGCCGGGGTTTACAAACGACCCACCGGGTAGCTGGAGCCCCATGGCCTCCATCAGAATCTGATTGCTGTTGGCGGTGCCGTAAAACGTGCAGGTACCGGCCGAGTGATAAGACGCCGATTCTGCGTCTAACAGTTCGTCACGGGAAATTTTGCCTTCTGCATACAGCTGTCGAATTCGAGCTTTTTCCCCATTGGTTATGCCTGATTGCATGGGCCCAGCCGGCACGAAAAGCATTGGCATATGACCAAAGCGTAGTGCCCCCATGAGCAGCCCGGGCACAATTTTGTCGCAGATGCCCAAACAGATCACACCGTCAAACATTTGATGCGACAGCGCAATGACGGTGGATTGGGCAATGTGATCCCGGCTGAACAAACTCAACTCCATGCCCTCAAGCCCCTGAGTCACTCCGTCACACATGGCCGGTACCGCCCCGGCCACTTGGGCGGTGCCACCCATACTGCGTATGTGGGTTTTCAGTACTTCTGGGTACTCGGCATAGGGCTGATGGGCTGACAACATATCGTTGTAGGCAGTGACAATGCCGATATTCGGCGAATTTACCAGCCGTATTGTATCTTTGTCTGACGCATCGCAGGCCGCAAAACCGTGCGCCATGTTGCCGCAGGACAGCTTATTTCGCGGCGGTTGCCCCGCCGCTGCCGAAGCGATCAGTCTCAAGTACTCCTGCCGCAAGGAACCGCTCCGATCTGCGATCCGCTTTGTTACCGCGTTAACGATCTCGTTCATAGATTCATTCCAGAATGAAAAACACTAAAAGTTAGCCTCAGTTAGCACCGAGACCGTTACGCTAGTCGCAACCCATGGGATAAGCGCGTACGTAGTCGACCACCAGTTCACCGGGCAAATCCGATTTCTTGATGTCACCACCCAGGGTGCCGCCCAGCGCCAAATTCAAAATCAGATAAAACGGTCGCTCATCAAAAACCCATGGATAGGGCGCGATATCCCTCGGTGTAGCATGTCCGTATTGCTTATCGTCGACAAACCACCGAATGTCGCCTGGTCTCCATTCCACAGCATAGACGTGGAAGCCGTGAGTCCATGGAACCGGTCCAAGCAGCGATTCGCTGTAGTGCACATTGCCCGGCCACACTCGACCAAAATGAATGGCCCCAAGGATTCTCTCTGGGGTATGCCCACTACTTTCCAAAATGTCGATCTCGCCAGCCAAGGGCCAGCGCAACTTAGTTTTTGGCATCATCCAAAAAGCGGGCCAAAATCCTTCGCCCTCGGGCAGCTTCATACGCGCTTCAAATCGGCCGTATTGGGCGGCAAACAGACCTTCGGTGGTCAACTTGGCCGACGTATACTGGCGCTTTAGTACTCGTTGCCGTTTCCCGGTAATGTGCAGAGCACCGTTCTCAAGCCGTATATTGCGCTTCGAATACCATTGCTCTTCATTATTGCCCCAGCCGCATAAACCTTTGCTGCAGCCGTCGCCTTCGATTACTTGCCATTTGGCAGGATCTAAGGTTTCACCGTCAAATTCGTCCTGCCAAAACGGCTCGGGACAACTCGCTAATGCCTGTACTCCCGAGCAAGCAGATAAGACCAATAGGATTACCGCGCTCTTTAAAAGAACATCAGCCATTCGCCGCTACCACCAAGTGATGTAAAACGCGCACAAAATCAACGTGACCAACAACGCACTCAGATTAAAACCCGTCGATGTTCCAAAGCTGACCTCAGAGAGTTCTACCGCTCCGCTCTGAGGCTGAGGCCACAGATGGGATAGGCCGATGGCCAGCCCGGCACACAGCAAGAAAACAACGCCGACCCGGTCGATAAACGGTAACTCAGGGGCAAACACCGAGAAGAGAAAAGAAAAAACAGCCGAAGCAATAGCAGCGGCCAACGCCGCAGTGGCCGTAGTTTTGGCATAAAAAATGCCCAACATAAAGATCACGACAATCCCCGGGGTGAAAAAGCCGGTGAATTCTTGAATGTATTGGAACGCCTGATCAAAGTTCCCCAACAGCGGACGGGCTGCAATCATGGCGACGACCATGGCTGCTAGCGCCACGATTCGACCCACGCGAACCGGATTGGCGGCGTTTTCGCCCTTATTCAATGAAGGGAAGATATCTAACGTAAAGATCGTTGAAATACTGTTGGTCATAGATGCCAGGGACGACACAATAGCCGCCAGCAACGCGGCGAACACCAAGCCCTTGATCCCCACGGGCAACAGCGTCATGGCATGGGGATAGGCCTGATCCGGGGCGCTGATGTCGGCCCCCATTACAAACACGGCAATTCCGGGAAGTACCACGATTATGGGCATCAGCAGCTTCAAGAATGCCGCGAAAGCGATGCCTTTTTGCGCCTCATCAATACTCTTCGCCGCCAAGGCGCGCTGAATAATATATTGGTTAAAACCCCAGTAGGACACGTTCATCACCCACATTCCGCCGATCAGTACGGACAAGCCCGGCAGACTCATGTAGTGGGGATTGCTAGGGCTTAGGATCATGTCGAATTTCTCAGGCGCCCGATCCATCAACAGTTGGAAACCTGCAGCAATGCCCGCACCGTCCGAAATTTTGTCCAGCAAAATCCACGCAATCAGCAATCCGCCCAGCACCAGCAGCACCACTTGAATGATGTCGGTCAGAGCCACGGCCTTGAGACCGCCGTACAGCGAATAGCCGGCGGCAAATATGCCAAGCATTAACAGAGCCACATTCAGGTCCACTCCGGCAACAGTATTTATCGCCAAGGCCCCAAGCCAAAGGATCGATGTGAGATTCACCAGTACGTATACACCCAGCCAAAAGAACGCCATAACCAAGCGGACTCGATGGTCGTATCGCTGCTGCAAAAACTGCGGCATGGTGTAGATCTCTGCTCGCAAAAAGACCGGCAGCAAATACTTTCCGACCAAAATCAAAGTGATGGCCGCCATCCACTCATAAGATGCGATGGCCAAACCGATTGCGTAACCTGAACCGGACATACCGATGATTTGTTCTGCGGAGATGTTCGCAGCGATCAGAGACGCGCCAATAGCCCACCACGGTAAAGCCTTGCCGGCTAAGAAATAGTCCGAGGCGTTTTTGTCTTCACCACGGCTACGAGACACCCATTGAGCCAATGAGAACAATGCTAGGGCGTAAACCCCGACGATGATGATATCGATGGTTGCCAGCATAGTTATTCCTCGATGCCGTTAGTAAATTGTTCAGCGTTTAAGGACACAGTTCCTTAGCGCCGGTCGGTAACTGCGTCCGCAGCGCGACCTCACTGACCCGCATGGTCAGCGAGCCTTCGGTAAAGATCACCGCTGGACTGCTCAAACGATTAAGCTCCGCCCCGCGATCTACGAAGCAACTAAGCGGAAAGGCCATACGCGTCCAAGTATCCGGCGACGCCGCTTGCAACACCTCGGTAATGTCAATCTGGCCGGAGCACGGGTATTCACAGTCCATTCGCAGCAGAACGGTGGAACTCGGAGGTTCTACCACCTGTGCGTCAACAACAAGGTACCCCTGTTGTTTAACTAGGCCTGTCATATCCAAGGACTGCTCTGAGCGCCAGTACACCTGACTCCCCCCCTCGCCTCGACCAAGCCAGGTCAACTGCACGCTGTCCTCTTGAATGAAACGATCATGGGTCCGGATAGTCAGAGAACCCCCAGCAGTCGTCGCACTAGACCCAAAGATCTCGACTTCCCAATCCACCGCATCACCGATAAACGTGCGCCATGGATCCTTTGCGGTTCCGCCGAACACCAATCGATCCAGTTTATTGGGCTTGCCCACAGCGACTTCGCTTAACGTGCCGACCGTTCCTGGGTTTGTATAGCTGAGCCCATAGCCGTATTCGAATAGAAAATCGTCTACCGGCAGATCTGGATTATCAGCATTCAAATCAGCGTTGGGCCAATCAAAGGACAAGCGGCCAGCAAAGTCATAGCGTGGCGTGCCGTCGGCATTGGCTACTAATACATCGGCAATGGCTGCCCCCTCGGAACCCGGCAGCCAAGCAGCGACAAAGGCATCCGACGCATTGAGGTGGGCATTCACCCACATGGGACGACCTGATAGAAACACCGCCACTACCGGAATGTTTTGTTCTTTTAGTCTCTGCAGCAACCGAAGGTCTCGAGGATCCTCCTGCTGCCACGCTAGGGTATCGACATCACCTTGGCCTTCCGCGTACGGGGTCTCGCCAAACACCACGATGGCCACGTCGGGCTTGTCGGTAAAACTGCCATCAGGACTCAAAACGGCCTTGCCACCACCGGCTTCCAATACCTGCCGCAAGCCAGCAAATATGGACGTCGCACCCGGGAAGGTCGCGTTGTTGTTGCCGGTACCCTGCCATGTGATCGTCCAACCACCGGTTTGCATTTCAATGCTATCGGATCCCGCCCCCGCGACTAGAACATTAGCCGATGCAGCAATGGGAAGAAGCTGACTGTCGTTCTTCAACAAGACTAGAGATTTACGGGCGGCTTCCCGCGCAATATTTCGATGTTCGGCACTACCCACCAGTTCTAACAAAGGTTCTGCGCGTACAGACGGCAGAGGCGCTTCGAACAATCCAGCTTCAGCCTTGGCGATCAGAATTCGACGAACCGCTTCATCGATGCGCTCCCGGCTGATCTCGCCGCGTTCTACCTGATCGATGGTGTTAAACAGCAGGTCTTTCCAATCTTCTGGCGCCATGACCATGTCAACGCCTGCGTTAATCGCTTGGGCACAACTTGCATTGGTGCAGCCGGGAATCTGACCGTGGCCATTCCAATCACTAATTACGAAGCCTTGGAAGCCCAATTGATCGCGCAACAAGTCGTTCAAAATGAATTTGTCGCCGTGAATTTTGGTGCCGTTCCAACTGTTAAAAGACGCCATGACACTGGTCACACCCGCCTCTAACGCGCTGTAGTATCCCTGCCCGTGAACTTTCAGCAGCGTTTCCAGAGGGACTTGGGTATTTCCTTGATCGATTCCCTGGTCCGTACCGCCGTCACCAATGAAGTGTTTAGCGGTGGCCAAAAGACCTTCACTTTGTAACGCTTTGACAATGACACCGGCGTATTCCCCAACGATCTGAGGGCGATCACTGTACCCTTCGTAGGTGCGCCCCCACCGATCATCCAGCGGCACCGCCACCGTTGGGGCAAAAATCCAATCAATACCGGTTGCAGCTACTTCCCGAGAAGTGACTCGCCCAATTTTACCGATCAGTTCCGGCTCGTTAGCAGCCCCAAGACCTATGTTATGAGGGAAAATCGTGGCTCCAATCACATTGTTGTGCCCGTGCACTGCGTCGGTGCCCCACAACAACGGAATACCTGAAGACCCCTGAGAAGTATCTAGTGAAGCTTCCCGGTAGGCATCAGCCAAGGCCACCCAATCTTCAAGAGATGCGTTTTTATCTTGGTTAGGGAAGGATCCCCCACCGTTCAGCACACTGCCGATGCCGTAGGTACGCACATCGTCAGGAGATACATGCTTAATCTCACCCTGAATCATTTGGGCGACTTTTTGCTGAAGGCTCATGGAAGCCATCAGTGCGTCAACGGCTGCGCCGTGTTCGTTGCGTTCCACTAGCATTGTCTCCGCTTCGGCGTTGCCCTTCTCTGCATTTTTCGAGGCATCCTCGCACCCAAGCAGGCCCGTCAACAGCAAGCAAATGGTCCCGGCCTTTCGTACCAAGGTCATGAAGTGGATTCCGTTTCTAGACCAGCACCAACCGTATCGTCAGCGCTGGCAGGTTTAACCGATTCGGGGCAAAAGGAACTTTGCCCCGGTCATCTTGGCGCGTGTATTCACGCCGAACTGAATGCGCAAAGATAACGGCGCAACATCTGTTGAGAGGTTACGCCATTCCTATTACGCCGTTTCGTCGCGCCGCCTTACCGTTAGAAGTTTGCGCGCACGCCAAACTTATAGACGGGGCCGTGATCTTGAGACAAAAACAACATCTCTGGGCTACGAACCCACAGGCGGGTGCCTTCGTCTGTCACGTTTTGCGCATCCACGAAAACGGTAACGTTTTCCCTAGCACGATATTGATAAGACACATCCACTTGGTAGCGGCTATCCACATACACAGGTTGCTTATAATTTGCGAACCCTTGCGCAGTTTCAGCACGATAGTTCAGTGCCAAGCGCAGCGTGTGCTTTTCGTTTTCGAACCAGCCTGACAGGTTTCCGGAATTACCGAAGCCTGGCAGGATGAATTGATCACCGATTTCATAGTTGTCGGGCTCTACATCTCCACCAATAACGTAAGTGTAGTTCGCCTGCATACCAAACGGCGTACCTTCGAACAGATGCTGCAACGAGAATTCAAGCCCGCTAACCGTTCCTCTCTCGAGGTTGGCTGGTTGAGTGATGTCGAACAATGCAACCGGATCGCTTGCTTTGCCGTCAACGAAGTACCCGCCAACCGAGTTCGCACACATGTAATACATAGCGCAAGTGCCGTCGCCAATACCGTTACTTACGTCAACACCGGCTTCCAGAGCTGACATAACCCAACCCATTTGCCCTTCGTCCGACAGGTAACTGTGATCCCAAATCGCATTTTGCGCCAAGCAGTAGCCATTACCGCCATTTACTCCTGCGTTAGAACCCCAATCTGCAGCCCAAGAAGGGGGATTAGGCCAGCCGATGAACTCAGGACGACCATCCGCTACCCACTCACGTACACATGCCTGCGCAATAAGGCCGTTCGCCGAAAAAACTGGATTACGAAGATCGCCGATTGGCTGTTGCTCGCGAGTCGCGGAGCTAATGAAGTTCTTAATCTTCTTGCGGAAGTAATTCAACGCAACGTAAGAGCCTTCTGCGTAGTAGTTCTCAAACGCGATATCGAAGTTTTTTGACTCCAGAGGCTGCAGGTCAGGATTTCCGCCGGTAGCTGTGGGGCTAAATAGGTCGGTTGCGCCGATCTCAAGCTGAGTTTCCAAATCTTTTAAGCTCGGGCGAGAGAGGCTCTTGCTGAACGACATTCGCAACACTTTGTTGTCGTCAATAGCCAACGCCATGGCGAGGCTAGGCAATAGCAAGCTGGAGTCACCATAATCCGTCTCGGGGTTTACGCCTTCACTGTATGACTGCAGGCCCGCGCGGTATTCCCATCGTAAATTCGTCGGTGTGGCATAGTTACTCGTGGACTGGCTATCCGTCTTTTCGTATCGAAGTCCCGCTACGGTGTTGAGCGGACGACCGAGCATTTCGGACTCAAAGTTAAGCTGGATATAGGCAGAATCCATATCCTCGCGAACGTACTCATCGCTATCTAGCGGACCTAAACTGTCACAGCATGCTGTAGGTTCGTAGGTGGCTCCCGTCGCCGCTGGGATGTCCGTACTATCTACGGAAGTCGGATTTATGGCGGCAAAGGCGGCTGCGGCCGCGCGAGCATCGATCTCGAAGTAGTAGTCCGTACCCAGATTTGGATTAAAGGAGTTCATGAAGTTCCCCAGAGGCGTACGAACAAACAGTGCGTCGTCCCAATCTGCCGCTTGGGGCTCAAAGCCCTCTAGAGCTTCGCCGTTAACGTCGATACCAAAATTCGAGCCGCGTGACTGGCGAACGAACTCGCTCTTCGCCGTCGACACGCCAAAATCGATAGATTTCAGAGCACCATCGCCGTCGGTGAACCAGGTACCTTTGATTTGAATTTGGCTGATCTCGTTCTGCTGAAACTGATCGTTCAGGGATAGTGAAGATCCCACCATATTTTCGGGGCCAAAATCTACATCGTAGCTAAAGGTAGAGATGCCGTTTGCACCACCATTGGTTGTCGTGATGTTGGCGGTGTTAATGTCGGTAGAAAAACCTAGGCGGTTATCGTAAATATTACCAGCAAGCTCAGCGCTGGAGTCATGCGCATCAAGCTCTAGCTGCAAGTTTTCGGATACATCCCAAACAAGGTTCAGTCCCACGGAACGGTTATCGCTCTCAAGTTCACCCCAAGTTACAGAATGATCGTACCCTCGACCGCTCACAACAGAATCGGTGTAAGCACCGCTAGGCGCGATGGTCGCTGCAGATGTCGACCAGCCACCCAGCCAAGATCCAAACGTGGTTCCCTCAGAAGCGAAGTCAACACCGGACATGGTGTAATCGACTGTTGCCGTCACGGAATCGCTGAACATGAGCTGATAGGTCGCCTGGGCGTTGATACGCTCGCGATCATTGTCCTTAATTAAGTAGCCCACAGGCTCTTGGAAAAAAGTGGACCCATCTGGCCGTCGGTTGTTATCCGTAATGTCTGCGGTGGCCGGTATACGACCAGCAAAGCGTGCAGGCGATAACCAGTTAGACTCTTGGGTACCTTCCTCGCGATTGCTGCGCTCTTGATAGGATGCTGACAGAGAAAAACCCCATCGCTCTTGATTGGTTGCGTACAAAAGAGCCGCTTCGACGGGTGTACCGCCATCTTCTGAAGTGGTGTCCTCCACCAGACCGACGCTGTATGACTGCTTGGTGCCATCAACCATCAATGGTTTCGTGGTAACCATGTTGACGGTAGACCCAATGCCACCGGACGGCAACGTGCTGTTTCCTGACTTGTAGATTTCCACTGCGCTTACGCCAGGGGATGCGATGTCACCAAAGTTAAAGGAGCGGCCGCCGCCGTCTTTACCCGCAACGGTTGGCATTTGACGACCGTTCAAGGTCACCAAATTAAATTCTGGACCGAAGCCTCGGACAGCAATCGCCTGTCCTTCTACATTGCTTCGATCAATAGCAACACCCGAAACTCGGGCCAAGGATTCGGCCAAGTTTCCGTCAGGGAACTTACCAAAATCTTCCGCAGAAATGGCATCCATAACGCCAACATTGCTGCGTTTAATGTCAATGGCATCGAGCAAGCTGCTCTTGATTCCATAAACAATCACTTCTTCCATGATCTCTTCTTCAGCGGTTACTGCCATTGGCGACGCCAATCCCGCAGAAACTAGAAAGAAGCCCAACCATCGCGCCTTAAAGACAGATGACTTGTGCATAGCTAACAACCTCTAAAATTTGCAACCCAGCCTCTATTGCTGTCAGTGACTGGCAGCTAGGGGCGATGAGCCTTACCTTGATGTTTGTCAGTCAAAAATGCGTCGCAAGGGCGCACTGGGTACTCGGACAAACCTCTCCGGCGCGAAGTAGACCAAAAGCTGCGGAGGGACAACACCGCGATTGCGACAAAACGGATCAAAGCTGGGTTAAAAGGGACTATTAAAGGGCACGACGCGAACAAAGAGCGACCAAAGGCGCCCTTGCCAACTCTGGGGGTTAGCTGCGCTTGAGTTGGGCCACTTCCGCTTTGTAGTTGCGGCTCACTTTCAGCCGCACGCTGCCAGCAAGGGTTAACTCACTCTCACCCTTCGACAGAGCAGTTACAGCAAGCACCTTGCGTAGATTTACCACCGTTGACCGGTGAATACGCGCAAAAGGACCGGGAGCCAGCCGTTCTTGTAGCTCTTTCATGGTGCAGCGCATGATGTGGGTATCACCACTGGCATGAACGCACATGTAATCTCCCGCAGCATCCACCCAGTCGATGTCTTCGTGGGGAATCAGCTTCACTTCAGCCCCGTCCCGAATGGCCAAACGTTCATCCGATGCCAACGGATCGTTTGAGGCCAAATCACCAGCGTGCATAGCCATGCTGCCCTGCATATGCGACAAGACGTCCAAATACTTGCCCTTGTTCTCGCTTTGAGCACTGCTTGTTTCTGTAGGTGCCATGGCCAGTTGCCGCCTGATATGTTCCAACGATTCGGCCAAACGTTTTGGGTCGATGGGTTTGAGCAGGTAATCCAGCGCATGCACTCGAAAAGCATCTACGGCAAAGGAGTCGTAGGCTGTGGCGAATACAACGGCCGGTAATCGCTCTGGCTGAATTTTGCTAATCAGCTCGAAACCGCTCATGCCCGGCATTTGGATATC
>JAYOVN010000044.1:0-16872 GCA_038151515.1 Gammaproteobacteria bacterium
CGCCGACCTTGAAGTAGGGTTTAGGTTCCCCTTGCAACAAGTTAAAGGTCGCTTCTTTCACTTGGACGATGCTGCGATACGGACCGCCGGACATGATCTGACAATCTGTGCAATGACAAATAACCGACCGGCTTGGGTCGGCTTGAGCTTCAAAAACGATATCGCCGCAATGGCAACTTCCGTGGATGGTCATAGATTCGGACATGGCTGGGTTCTCGTTGCCGTCTGAAGACCCTTACTGTCAACGATGCCGACACCGGTATCAAGAGACTTCAAGAACAAACAACATCGCCATGGACTCGCTTGCTATCGCCTCATGTTGCAGACCAAGGTATCGTAAAAGCTTGGAGAGGTACCTGCTTGACTGGTACCGGACAATCAACATGGGCAACGAGGGAACTAACATGATTCGCACCACGACGATTTTCGCTTTGTTACTGAGCATCAGCACGACCACTTGGGCAGACGAGCGCACCGAAAAAGCCATTGAGGCTCGACAAGGTCTGCTGTTGGTCATGGCCCAGTACTTTGGCCCCATCGTTGGTATGGCCAAGGGACAAATACCCTTTGATGCGGCGGTTATTGAAAACAACGCCGGTAAAATAGCGACCCTTGCGCCAATGCTTCCAGATGTTTTTGCAATGGATACCAGTGCAAGCGGCATTGAAACCGAGGCGAAAGCCGAAATTTGGGCCAACGTCGAGGACTTTGGCGCCAAGGCCGCTACCACAGCGGAACGGGCGGAAGCCCTGGCCGTGGCTGCAACTCAGGGCAAAGGGGCCACCATGAAGGCCATCGGAGCACTGGGCGGGTCCTGTAAGAGCTGCCACGACAACTACCGCCAAAAAAACTAACCGCCGACGATGGAACCTGACCAGCGCCCCCAACTGATTTGGGATTTGCCGCTACGATTGTGGCACTGGGCGCTGGTAGTTTGTCTGACGGGGTCTTGGATCACTGCCGAAGCCGGATTCGACTGGACAACGACCCATTTCTACTTTGGCTATAGCGCTCTGGCGTTGGTGATCTTTCGATTGGGGTGGGGGTTCGCCGGCACCCTGCATTCCCGCTACCGCTCTTTTCTGGTCTCGCCGCGAGCCGTCACTGATTACCTATTTAAACCGGAAACACCCCTTGGATATGCCGGTCACAACCCGCTTGGCGGCTGGGCTAGCGTGACCATCGTGATCGTCATTGCTCTGCAAGCGGGAACGGGCCTCTTCATCAGCGACGATATATTTTATGCCGGCCCATACAACAGTGTCATCAGCACCAGCACCGCGGATTGGCTGGCAGGCTGGCACCACCGTATTTTCACCTTGATCCAAGTTCTCGTCGTCTTACACCTTCTGGCGGTGAGTTGGCATACATGGGGACGCGACGAACACCTGATTCAGGCGATGTTTCACGGTAAAAAACGAGGCTTGGAGCCTACTCAAGCGGTCCGAGGCCACCGTGCATGGCAAGCAATTTTACTCGCGGCGCTGGCCGCCTTAATCGTTGCCGCCGGGGTGTATTTTGCACCGGTGCCGGAATACGACCTTTACTGACCTAGCAGAAAACGTTTCAGTGCAGTGAGGTCAGCAAAGCGGTACCGCGCTCGCTCAAACTTCTGGGTGGCCGTAAAAGGATGGTAAATCGCAGCACAGTCGATCCCCGCCGCCACGGCTGAGCGCAACCCGCGTTCTGAATCTTCGATCACCAAAGCCTGCGAGGGATCAATACCAAAGCGGGACAATGCCAAGAGATAGGGTTCCGGATCTGGCTTACTGTTGGTGTAGCTGGAGCGTTTGAGTACGAAATCCATATGGCGCACCACATCCGGTGTATCCGATGTCCTTGGCTCGCCAGCCAAACCATGGATTAAGTCAAAATCTTCATCACGAGAGGTGGTTACGATGGCCATGCTGAAATGGGTAGCCAACTCGGCGACCACTGCCTCGGCACGATCAATGCGGATCGGTTTTGATCCCAGCAACTGTTGATAGCGTCTATCTCGGGCAGTGCGCAATCGGTCGATCGCCGGCTCATCACAACCCGCTTGCCTAGCCAGTATCCATGGATCTGCGCCGAAGGCCATATTTTGAATGTAATCCGCTTCAGCAAGCGCAATGTCCAAGGTCGCCAGCTGCTCCTGAATCGCCTGTAGATACAGAGGCTCGGTGTTGACCAAGACACCGTCGTGATCGAACAGCAGGTGGGTATAAGCCACTACTTACGGCTCTCTCAAGCGACTTTATAGCGATCAATCTGAATGTCTTCTTCACCGATGTCGGAATAGTTATCGGTTACTCGACCACGAATGTATTCCTGCCACGAAAACGCACGATAGCGAGGTGTCTCTTCTCCAGCCAACCAAGGCTCGACTATTGCATCTACTTTCGGTTGGTAGAAAAAAGGAATGCTGAAGCGGCCTTTTGGACTGGTTATGGGTACCACTCGATGCACACCGGCGGTGCAGCGGTCATTGGTCCAAACCTGCAATATGTCGCCGATGTTCACCACAATCGTGCCGGCACGAGGGGGCACATCAATCCACCCGTGACTGCGACTAAGCGCCTGCAAACCGCCACAGTCATCTTGTAGCAACAAGGTAATGGCCCCCGGGTCGGTGTGGTGATGCAAGGCCATGTCGCCCAATGGAGTCACTGACTCGCGCTCGCTGGCAGGCACCGGATCCTGAGCGGGATAATGGTTCAATCGCGCGGCGCTGGTGTGCGCGGCACCGAAACCCATCTCCATAGTGGTGTCGACCGCATCCTTTGGCAGTCCAAGCGCGGCAAGGACCATGCCCATGGTTGCTTCAGACAAATTTGTGAATGCTGCAAAAAACTCCGTCAAAGCGGGACGAAAGGTTGCTGGCTGATCGGGCCAGCGCGTGTGCCGCAAAGGATTCTTGGAAATATGCCCCCCGGCTTTGAAATCAAAAACCTCTTTTTGATCCCGGCGTTGTTTAGTCAGCTCTCGGTCGTAGTATCCCAATGGATTTTCCGCATCGCGGTAAACCGCCACCTTCTGCACTCGAGGCAAGGCAAAAAACTCCGCCGCCGCCTTAAAAACGTCTTCTACCTGAGTTTCGCAACCGTGGTTGCTCAGCAGAAAAAAACCGTGGTCTTCGCAGGCCTCTACTAAGGCCTTTTGATCTATGGCGGCCAGGCCACCGGCTTCGAAAGCCTTGAAATCAATCACTGGAATATTCTGCATTGGGCTCCCCTACCTTCGGCTCCGCGGCCGGCGATGTTACGAAGTTCTGCGTCGAATGCACAGCCGAGAAATGGCCGCCATACCGTCTGCGCCGTCATCTTTTGTTTCTTTAATCAGGCCTTCAAATTGATCGACGACGTCAAATTCAACACCTGTCTGGCCCAGTTGTTCAAGTATTTCGCCCGGGGCGACCCTGAAACGCTGGCTTGCAGGCCCCACCAAGGCTTCAATTTGCGGCCACTGCATGTGCTCTTCTATTACCAACAATCCGTCGGCATCCAATCCTTCTAACAGGCGCCTGAACAGTTCTGGTGCGACAAAACGCACCATAACAATAAGCGAATAAGCGCGCTTTTCGAATGAGGCGTGGACCTCAGTTAAATCTCGGCACTGCCAATTGATCCGCCTGCCAAGGTTTAAGGCGAGACTAGCCGCTTGGGCAATGGCAACCGGAGCTACATCTACGGCATCTACGTGATAGCCCTGAGCGGCAAGAAACACACTGTTACGGCCTCGGCCACAGGCCACGTCCAAGGCTCGACCTGCTCCATCAATCACACCCGCATCCACTAGCTGCTTAAGATAATCGGTAGGCCACGAGCGAGTGGAATAAGCGCCGTCGCGATAACGCGGGTCCCAACGCTGCCTATCGGAAATCTGTGATTGCTTGGTCAATTTGTAGGTCATGTAACAACTGTAACCCAGCCTCGTACTGGATACATGGTTTGCCGGAAAACCCATGGAATTGTGAGCGGTTGCAGTTGCATGCGCGAATGGGAGCGGCTAGCGTTAGCGCCCCTCCAAAACGGGCTTTCATTCGTGGAACCTAGCAACGACCATAAACGTATCGACCGAGCCGCCATTTGGCTGTCCGGGCTGTGTTTGGTCCACTGTTTGGCCGTGCCACTAGGGTTTTTGCTGGCGCCATCGCTTTCCGCTTGGTTGGACGCGACTGAAACGCAAACTCACTGGATTCTTTTTGGACTTGCGGTACCGATTAGCGGGGTAGCGCTGTATCGGGGGTATCGAAGAGAACCCAACCGACTGACGGTTACGCTGGGCATCCTTGGTCTTTTTCTAATGCTCTTAGGTGTAACTCATCTTTTTGGCGGAGAGCTGGAAATCGCCCTGACCACTGCTGGCGTGATCTTGGTCATGTTCGCTCACTTAAGGAATCTACACGCGGGACACGAACACCAAACCAGCGGTTCTTAAAGATCGCAACCCGCGCACAGGGCGTGCGCGGCTCCTCGTTATTGGCCAAGATGGGTTTTAAAAGAACACAAATCCAGTTCATTAGCCTACATTCGCTGATTGGCTTTTGCGCTGATCCGCAAAGAACAACGGCAGTAAGGATCAACTCGGCGATTGACGAAAAAACTAGGAGCGCTTAACGACCGAATCTGTGAGCGACTAATCGGCTTTTGGCGCGTTTCTTAGTCGACAGACATAGTCGAGGAGCATCCGGTCTAAAAAAACCGCGAAGCACGGATTAATCTGAAGTTTGGCCTTTGGGCTATACTCGACGATACCAACCCCGCGAAACCTCGGATTTGGCAAGGAGTCACGCCGCTTAGATGAGCTGCGGGGATACGCTGGTTGGTGTCACAACCCAATCTGGTAACTGGATACCCATATCGCGCTCCGGCTCGACACAATGCAAGTTAAGAGAAAACCATGAAGTACGACAATATTCTGCAAACCATTGGCAACACACCAATCGTTAAACTCAATCGCATCGCGCCTGACCACGTGGACATGTACGTGAAGGTAGAATCCTTTAATCCCATGGCCTCGGTAAAAGACCGTCTGGCTTACGCCATAATCAAAGATGCTCGGGACAGCGGCGCTCTGAAGCCAGGACAGACGGTCATTGAAGCCACCAGCGGTAACACCGGCATTGCGCTGGCCATGGTCTGTGCTGTGATGGGCCATCCCTTTGTGGCCACCATGGTGGAAACGTTTTCCATCGAGCGGCGAAAAGTCATGCGCGCCTTGGGTGCCAAGGTCATTTTGACCCCAGCAGCAGAGAGAGGCTCGGGCATGGTGGCACGAGCCGAGGCTCTGGCCGAAGAACATGGTTGGTTTTTGGCGCGCCAGTTTCAAAATCCCGCCAACCCTGCCTATCACGCAAGCACCACAGGACCCGAAATCTTGCAGGACTTCGCTGGAGAGCGACTGGATTATTGGGTGACCGGATGGGGAACCGGCGGAACGCTGTCCGGTACCGGGCGCACGCTAAAGGCTGCCCGGCCGGACATTCAAATCGTGGCTGCGGAGCCGGAACAAGCGGCCTTGCTGTCTGGCGGCGAGTGGTCGCCGCACAAGATTCAAGGCTGGACCCCAGACTTCATACCCGAGGTCCTAGATCAAGGCATGGCTGACCATATTGTGCCGGTGAACGAGGACGAGTCTATGGCCTGCGCCCTGCGCTTAGGCCAAGAAGAGGGTATTTTCGTCGGTATTTCGGCTGGGGGAACCCTCAGCGCATCGCTGAAGATTGCAGAGCAAGCAGAACCCGGGAGTGTAATGGTAACCATGCTAGCGGACACTGCCGAGCGCTATATTTCAACGCCGCTGTTTGCCAGCATCAACGAAGGATCGGACGACGACTGGTTAGCCCAGCAATAACTGGGCTTTTAAGTCGGCAATCGCAGTCTGGTCGCGATTGCCGATGTGGTTCGAGTCAGATTTCGACGATCAAGGAAGCGCTGGCGCGCCTCGGGATCTGGTTCTCTTGATGTTTCCCAAGATGCAAAATCCGGGTACCAAGTCAAAAGGCTCAGCACACCTTCTTGGTCTGCGGGTGCGGCATCAGCCGGCGCAAACAACCCCATAGGTTGAGCACTGAAACTATCTGCGCCCTCAAAGGTTTGCCATGCCGCTGATGACAACTCAACGGCCTCATCGATGGCTCCCATAGGCAGCCAAAAGTCACGAAAGACATAGATTCCGGGATGCTCCAACGGCTCGGCGCTTTGGGGTCGAACCGTTGGCCGCAGCAACTGCTGGGATACCACCTCGCACCCGGTTAGGTCCTGCCACTGGTCTATCGGTTTTGAGTGTGCAGTCATTACAATCAACTGGTTCGCGGCCAAACCGAAAAGTCCATGCCATATCCCCCAGATCTGGGTGTCTGTTTGACCTGCCATCGCTTGGCGTAGATCGGCTTCAGGGTTGTCCAGATTTTGTGTCGCAAAGCTCAAAACTCGGCGCGTAAATAGCAGATCACTCATCCTCGTCTCCCAAACCTAAGGCGCTGATGGTCTTATCGCTGGCTCCAATCACCGCAACATCGCGGGATAGTCCAGCTCGGCTCCCCACAATACCTGAGCGACACTGGCATAACGGGATTCGTTTACAAAACCATGATGCCGCAGCGTCTCCATGTCTCGGTTGATACGGTCTAGCGGATGGCCGTGTTCCGTCATTGTCGTGCCGGCCACATTGCCCATTAAGCGCACCACTTCCGCCGCGGTTTGCACCGCGTGTGTTCCGGCAAGATACAAGTCTGCGCGATGCTCCGCTGTTGCCTCCTTACCTTCGACAGCCCGCTGCCAAGTAGTTTCAAGTGCATTGTAAAACATCAGTCGAGAAGAACGATACAGCGCCAGCGCCCGGCCAAAATGCCCTTGAGCCATGTGTTTTTCAGTAAGTTTGCCCGCCCCGCCCCCTGGGGTTTTTGTTTTCACCAAGGCAGCGACCTGATCAATAGCCTGCTTGGCTAAGCTAATCGCTACGGGCACGTAGGTCGCAAAGACGATTCGCGAAGGACATTGATAAAGCGGCCCCTGATAGAACTGGTTAAACGGCGTATCGGGTTGAGCAGGCGGAACCACTTGCAACCCGGGGACAACGACATGGTCTATCAAGACATCGTTGCTGCCCGAACCCCGCATACCCAAGGTGTTCCAGTTACTTTGTATTTGGCAGTCTTGCAGGCGAATTACTGCATTGTGCATCTCACCATCCATCATCACTGGCGACATGATCCATTCGGCGAAGTTGCAGCCACTCACAAAGCGTTGAGTGCCAGATATTTCGACACCGTTAGCTACGCGCTTGCCCGTAAGTGGTGTGTGCCCGCTAGCTGCCACCAATCGATCCGGATCATCCCCCCAAAGCGTCTGCACCAGTTCCGCCGGCCACTTGGCCGCCATAAGCTTGGGCGCATTAAAAACCATGATATGCCAAGCAGCAGCGGTATCGCTGGCGGCGACTTCCTCACAAAACGCCGCACACGTCATTGGGCTGACTTCGTCACCACCAAGGGCTGCCGGCAGGAATAAGCGCGGAGCGCGGGCTTCTACAATGGCCGCAAAGCTGTCGTCGTGTAAACGGCAAGCCTGTTCCGACCATTCCGAATTGGCGGCTAGGCGCTCTTGTATACCTGCCACTCGCGCTAAGGCGCTTTGTTGCTCAACATGAAAATCTGTTTGCACCAAAATTCCCCTCTAAATCCTCCTAGAACTTAACGCACCGGCGGCACTGCCTGCTAGTAGTCAGTTTTATTTACTTCCACTTTAAAGACTAGCCGTGGCTAAGCGCACGAGTGAAACGCCTCGGGTGCTAGAATTTTTATAAAATCTGCCTCTGCTCTAACTCACTGAGATTTATAGGTTTTCACACTTTGAAACAAATTCGTTACCCGCTGCTGCTTTTCTTCACCGAAAAGTTCTGTATCCTTGCTCTCCTCACCAGCCGAAGCTGTACATTTGTACAGTCTTTTTGCTCGGCAGGGCGATTGCATTGATGCAGTGTCGGCTCGGCTGGTTGAGACCACCCCCTCGAACAACTCAGCCAAATTTCCGCACCTTGCCACTCGGCTGTCCACTCTCTCTTGGTGCTGGACAAAAAACACTGTTTCGGCGACTGCTGCTCTGGATCTTGGCAGACTCACTGCCCTGCTTATGCTTCGGGAAAAACCGGCAAGCGGTCCCGCCACGGATAGGACGCATCACCGACCGCCAAAAATTCTGGATTCAAAAGGCTGTCCTTGGTGTTGTACTGCAGAACTTGTCCACTAGCCGCATATACGGCACCGCCAGCTGCCGTCAGCACCGCTTGCGCGGCGCCGATATCCCATTCGCTGGTGGGCCCGAGTCTGGGATAGATATCTGCTCCACCCTCCGCCAAGACACACAGCTTTAGCGAGCTACCCACCGGCCTTCGCTGGCAGTTCTCGAAGCGTGCTGCAATATCTGACAAATAATCTTCCAAACGCTGGCCACCGTGATTCCGGCTAGCCACGACGCGCAAAGATTTTTGTAGGTCCGCTTCTGCAGGCCCACTAAGCGGACTGGATTGACCGTTTTGCAATACATAGGCGCGCTGTGCTGGCGCGGTTTGACCTGTGTCACCGATATAAATTTTGCCCTGTACTGGCACACCGACAATGCCAAAGACCGGTTGGTGGGCGTCGATCAACGCGATGTTGACCGTGAACTCACCATTGCGGTTCACAAATTCCTTGGTACCGTCCAACGGGTCCACCAGCCAATACCGCTGCCAGCTGCTGCGCTCAGCAAAATCAGGCGGCGTCGATTCTTCAGAGATAATGGGCAGTTGGGGCGACAGAGCCTGTAAGCCCCGAACGATCACTTGGTGCGCCGCAAGGTCGGCTTGAGTCAACGGCGACTCGTCGCTTTTGGTTTGGACCTCAAAATTCGAGTTGTAAATTTCCAAGATCGCCGCCCCTGCGTCCTCGACGATTGATACCAATTCTTCGACCCAATGTTGTGGCAGTGCCTCGGCCATTTCTTGTCCTTTTTAGATGTTGTTTGTTTCGTTATTTGTGGTGTGTGGGTTAGGCCGCGGCCGTCCTTTGACGGAGTTTCGGCAAACACAGGGTCAAAGCAGCAATCGCACGCGCTTCGTAAAAGTCGTCCCGAGCCAGTAGTTCATCAATCTTGGAAAGGGGCCAGAGCACTAGCTCGGGTGGTTCTGGCTCATCCCCCGGAAGCTTGTGGGGATACAGATCTGTTGCCATCAGAACATTGATCGTAAAACCCATATGTCCTGGCGCGATACTGAGACGTTTTACAAACTGTACATCTGAGGCGCCAAAACCGACTTCTTCTGCCAATTCTCTCGCGGCAGCAGCTTCCAATGCTTCGCCGGTTTCAGCAGCTCCCTTTGGCAGCGTTAACTGAAACTCGTGAAAGCCCGCAGCATACTCCCGGATCAGCAGCAATTCGTCATGTTCGTTCACCGCGACAACAATAACCCCTTGCTCGCCGACTGCTGGCAACCGTTCGTAGATGCGCTCCTCCCCGTTACTAAAAGTTAGGTGCATGGCCTCTATTTTGAAGAAGCGACTCTGGGCCAAAACCTCGGTTTTTTGAATCGTGGGAAGGGGCATGAAAATTAAATCCTGTCGTCAAAAGCAGCGATTAGTATAGGCTGCATTTTTTGCATCGGTCGGTTTTTCATTCAACGATTACCGACTTTTCTTATCACCTATTTTTGACGGTTCAATTGTCCTACCGGAACAATTGACTTGGCGAACATATGATCACATGGCAATCAATCGATACGGTGCTGTTGGACATGGACGGCACCTTATTGGATCTAAAGTATGACAACCGAGTCTGGAGTGAACTTTTGCCCCAAGCCTACGCTAAGCGTCGAGGCATTCCCCTAGAGCAGGCTGGTAACGATTTGATGGCGCATATGAGAAAAATTCTTGGCAGCATGAATTTTTACCGATTCGACTATTGGCGTGACTTCACTGGCTTGGACATGGTTGACCTGCATCATCAGGCCACAGGATTAATCGAGTTTTTACCGGGTGCTCAGGCATTCCTTGAAGCCTTGGTTCGAGCGAATAAAAACACCATCGTCGTTACCAACGCTGACCGTCAATCTCTGCGGGTCAAAGAACCCGTACTGCAGCTCACCTCAAAGGTAGACAGGATTATTTCCAGTCATGACTACGGCGCACCGAAGGAAGAGCACGCCTTCTGGCAAGCGTTAAAGGAAGACATCACCTTCGATCCAAATCGCACGCTTTTTATCGACGACACGCCTCGCGTGTTGGAGGCCGCGAAGAAATTCGGTATTGGCCACCTACTAGCCGTGGCCAAACCCGACAGCCAGCGCACCAACCGCGACACCCTCGGCTGGCAAAGTTTTGATCACTACGACCAACTACTCGCTAACTTGTCATGAGCGGCGTGCGTATCGACCGCTGGCTCTGGGCCGCCCGATTTTTCAAAACTCGCTCCCTGGCCAAGGCGGCGGTAGAAGGTGGCAAAGTGCATCTGGAAAATAGTCGGGTAAAACCATCCAAGGAAGTTCAAGTCGGCCAGCGGCTGGAAATTCGGCGAGGCGATACTGTTCAAGTTGTTATCATCGAAACGCTTTCCGAGCAGCGCGGATCTGCGACAATCGCGCAAACTCTGTACACAGAAACGCCTGAAAGCATCGAGCAGCGCGAGGTGCGCAAAAGTGTGCGCCGAATGGAGCGGGCAGGACTCAACATCCCCAGCAGCAAACCAGACAAAAAAGATCGGCGAGCCTTGGCCCAGCTCAAAGACTTAGATAGAAACTGGCAACACTCACCCGACGACTAGCGCGTCAGATCAAGGTATTACCATGGATTCTTTACATCGATTTAGCTTCGTCAATTTGCCGGTCCGCGGACAGTGGGTGCGCCTGCAATCAACCTTAGTGGAAGCAGCCCAATACAAGGCCTACCCCAAACCCGTCAGTGCTTTACTGGGGCAAATGTTGGCCACGGTCGCCATGGTGGCTGACAACCTAAAGTTTGCCGGGGCGGTGGCGCTGCAATCCCGGGGCAATGGCGCACTGCGCCGGTCATTGGCTGAATGCCGAAATCACACACATCTACGCGGCATCATGCACTTAACCGATGACGCTGGATTTCCCCATCACGGCGACGATATCGGCGCTTGGTTGGGTGATGGTCAGCTAGCCTTATCGTTGCTACCTGATGAAGAAACCGGAATGCAACCCTATCAAGGGCTAGTCGCGCTAGAAAATAGCGATCTCGCAAGTTGCCTAGAGGCCTACTTTGCTCGCTCTGAGCAACTGCAAACGCGTCTGCATTTTGCTCACGGTCTTGACGATGAATCTCAAAGCGTTACAGGCCTATTACTGCAGCGACTTCCCAATGCACCGGACGCCAGTGAGTCAGATCGCGAGGCCGCTGATGATGCCTGGGAAACCCTGACCGCCTTAGCTGCCACGGTAACAACTCAGGAACTGTCGGAACTCGAGGTGGAAACTCTGTTGCACCGCTTGTTTCACGAATATCCCTGCACCTTGCAGCCCCGAACCGCACTGGAATATCACTGCACATGCAGTCGCCAGCGGACGGACAGCACCTTAATGATGCTGGGCAA
This sequence comes from Gammaproteobacteria bacterium, assembly GCA_038151515.1. GTDB lineage: Bacteria > Pseudomonadota > Gammaproteobacteria > Pseudomonadales > Azotimanducaceae > UBA4421. The sequence goes on from JAYOVN010000044.1 coordinate 11,571, forward strand.
GGAGGATTTGAACGAATTGCTGCAGGAGCAGGGCGAAATTACCGTGGATTGTGAGTTCTGCGGAAACCGCTACCACTATGACCGAGAAGGGGTTGGGCGAGTGATCAGCCTTCTGGAGCAACAAGCCGCCACAGGTACTAACCCGCCAATCCACTGACTTCGATCCGCTCACAGCGATGAAACAGGCAAACGTCTTGACGCATGTCAATCATTCCAAATGCCCCGTTCTCTGGCATAATCGGCGCCCTCCAAAAAAACAGATTCAAACATCAGACTATGACTACAAACTCGTTAATCGATCTCTCTAGCGCTGACCTCGCCGAACATGCCGTCACTCGAGGCGAAGGACGGTTTGCCAGCAATGGTGCCATCGTGGTCGAAACTGGTGCTCGCACCGGCCGCTCACCTAAAGATCGTTTCATTGTTGAAGAGCCTTCCACCGCCGAATCGATTGATTGGGGCGACATTAATCAGCCAATCGCACCAGAGGTTTTCGATCATCTTTGGGATCGAGTCCAAGTCCATGTTAGCGAGCGTGAAACCTTTCTGTCGCATCTTCATGTAGGCGCCGACCCGGAACATTACCTGCCTATCGAAGTCACAACCGAATACGCATGGCACGGACTTTTTGGCCGATCTTTGTTTATCACCCCTGAGCACTACAACCCGCACAACAAAGAGATTTGGCAGGTTGTCAACGCACCAACATTTGTTTGCGAGCCCGAACGCGATGGCACCAACAGTGACGGCACGGTGATGATCAATTTTGCCCAACGCAAGGTACTGATCGCCGGCATGCGTTACGCCGGTGAAATGAAAAAATCCATGTTCTCCGTGCTGAATTTCCTGTTACCTGAGAAAGACGTACTGCCCATGCACTGCTCGGCAAATGCTGGCCCTAATGAGGACGTTACTTTGTTCTTTGGTTTATCTGGCACAGGCAAAACTACGCTGTCGGCAGATCCGGACAGGCTGCTCATCGGTGATGACGAACACGGCTGGGGTAAGGGCACGGTCTTTAATTTTGAAGGCGGATGCTATGCAAAATGCATAGATCTAACTCGCAAAAACGAACCCGTAATCTACGACGCCATTCGCTTCGGTGCCATTGTTGAAAATGTGGTTATCGACGCAAACCGCGACCCAGACTATGCCGACAGCTCCCTGACAGAGAACACTCGGGCGTGCTATCCACGCAGCAATATCGAAGCCAAAGTGCCTGAAAACCGGGCCGGTGAACCCAATAACATCATCTTCCTGACCTGTGACGTCAGTGGTGTTTTGCCCCCGGTCTCGATTTTGAGCAAAGAAGCTGCCGCCTATCACTTTTTATCAGGCTACACCGCAGCAGTTGGCTCTACCGAAATAGGCTCTACTGAGGCGTACAAGGCCACCTTCTCAACCTGCTTTGGTGCCCCTTTCTTCCCACGGCCTGCAGGAGTTTATGCAGACCTGCTAATCAAGCGCATTGAAGAATTCGATTCTCGGGTCTATCTGGTTAATACCGGCTGGACCGGCGGCGGTTATGGCGTAGGCGAGCGTTTCAACATTCCTACTACCCGAGCCATCATCGCCGCCATTCAAAATGGCGCGTTGATAGACAGTCAAACCAATCGTTTGGCTGGTTTGAATCTCGACATCCCAGTGGCGGTACCGGGTGTGGACTCTCAGTTGTTGAATCCACGTGATACTTGGGCGGACCAAGCTGCCTACGACGCAGCGGCAGCCAGCTTGGTGGCCAAATTTGAAGAGAACTTCAAGCGTTTTGATGTAGAACCAGGCATCGTCGCAGCTGGCCCAGCCACCTAGTCGAACCGATTCTAGAGAAAAGCCTGATCGGGCTGACACCTTGTCACGCCCGATCTTACCGCGGATCCACTGACGGCTACGCTTACTAGTTCTAGGAGGCAGCGCGACCAGATGCTACTCAATGAATCCACAATCAAAACTCTGCAAACGCCAGACAATGGGCTGGGTCGTTTAATTCGTGGCATCGAAAAAGAAAGCCTGCGGGTTCAGGAAACTGGCTCGCTGTCTTTGGCACCACACCCATCCGGCTTGGGTTCAGCCCTCACCCATCGTGCGATCACAACCGATTTCTCCGAAGCTCAGCTGGAGCTGATCACTGGCACCCACACTAGCCCGCAGTCTGTGCTGCAAGAGCTGCAGGACGTTCATGTGTTTGTGCAAAGACACCTCGGCGACGAACTGCTTTGGCCAAGCAGCATGCCGTGTATATTAGCGGCGGATCAGGCCCAAATCCCCCTAGGCCAATACGGGCGCTCGAACATCGCCCAAGCAAAAACCGTTTACCGGCGAGGTCTGGGTAATCGCTATGGCCGTCTGATGCAGACTATTTCTGGCATCCACTACAATTTTTCCATCCCGGATGAACTTTGGCTTGCCCTCGGCAAAACCACACAAGAAAGCCGCACTGACGCTTACTTTGCTCTCATTCGTAATTTTCGGCGATGGTCATGGCTTCTGCTCTATCTATTTGGTGCGGCGCCGGCGGTATGCCGCTCCTTCATTCAGGGCCTGGACCATCAGTTGGATGAGTTCAATGAAGGAACCTTTTATCTACCTCACGCAACCAGCCTGCGCATGGGTAGATTGGGTTATCAGAGCGATGCCCAGAGCGCGCTCGATATTTCATACAATTCACTAGCCGACTATTCCGCCACCCTGCGTATTGGCCTGACCGAAAGCTATCCCGAATACACGCGCATTCAGCCAGCCCAAGACGGTGAATATCCGCAACTCAACGATGCCGTACTGCAAATAGAAAATGAGTTCTATGGAACCATTCGGCCGAAACGAACGGCCCGAAGCGGCGAGCGCCCCCTGACGGCTTTGAACAGAAGCGGAGTCGAGTACGTTGAGGTTCGGTGCGTAGACCTCAACCCCTTTGAGCCTCTTGGCATTGACTGCGCACAAATTCAGTTCATGGACACCTTCTTGCTGCTGTGTTTGCTTGCAGATTCCCCCATGGACACCCCGGAATCCCGCCAAAGTTTGGCCCGCAATCAAACAACGGTAGTAGAGCGGGGCCGCGAACCGGAACTAACCTTGGAAGATGGCAACCAGCAAATTTTGCTGACTGATTGGGCGACAACACTGCTAGCGTCCTGCGAACCCATAGCCAAGGCCCTAGACGCGGCGGCAGATAACGCTGACAAAGGTTATCAAACCAGTCTGGAGCAGCAGCTAAACAAGGTGTCGAGACCTCAACTGACTCCGTCAGCCAAGGTCATTGCGGCGATGGCAGCTCACGGTTCTTTCTTTCGATTCACGATGCATCAAGCGAAAGGACTTCAGCAGCACTTGCAGACGACTGCGATAACCGAGACTACGCTAGCGGAACTTGAAGAAGAATCGGCTTCATCACTGAAGCGGCAAAAAGAAATCGAGGCGGCGGATACCCGTAGCTTTGAAGCATTTTTGGAGGAGTATCTTGCCCTGCATTAGTCCGCCTTTGGCGCATAAACTCAACAACCAACACCCATGAACTTTCTCGCACACTGCGCCTTGGCAAGCGATGCCAGTGAACGCTGGCCAGGCGGCGAGCTCAGGTTGGAGGGCTTACTAGCCGGTGCAGTTTTGGCTGACTTTAGCAAGGGTCTCATCCCAAAAGCTCTGCCCGCTGAGCTACAGGCTGGGATTCGCCTACACCGTCGAATCGACGCCTATTCGAATCAGCACCCTGTCATCAAAGACGCATGCGCAAGCTTTCCTCCGTCGCTGCGGCGCTACGCGCCAATTTTTGTAGATATTTTGGCGGACTATTACTTGTCGTTAGGTTGGGATGACTACTATTCAGCAGACAGAACCGCTTTCAGCGTGCAATGTTACGAAGCCTGTGACCGCTATGTCTCGCGCCCGGAATACGCGGAGTCTGCTCACCTCAAGCGGTTTATGGACTATATGCGCAACACGGACCTGCTAGCCTCTTACCATCAGTGGTCTCATGTTGAGCGAGGGTTGCATTCCGTTCTGCGGCGGTTAGGTCAAGAGGCGTTATTGCCCGAGGCAATTGCCGCTTGTCTTGCACAGCATGATTCAGGTCAGAGCGCTTTCCGCATATACTTCCCGAATCTTCGCCAGCAAATGACCAGTTGGTCATCGCTGGTGAATCCAAAAAGAGGCTAAACCAGCCCGCTTAGCGCTGCCGCGTGTTATGTCCTCGATCTTGGTCATCGAACCCCGATCGAGCTTTGCAGCATTCTTGGACGGCTAAGCCCTCTTTTAACCGATAGCGAGAACAGAATTGAAAGCCGTACTTTGTGAATCTTTTGGCCCTGCTGAAAACCTAACCCTTGGGGACATACCTGCCCCCGAACTAAAGCCTGGGCACGTGATTGTTAACGTGCATGCTTGCGCCTTGAACTTTCCAGATGTGTTGATGGTCGAGGGAAAATACCAATCACTTCCTCCCTTCCCCTTCACACCCGGAGGCGAATTTGCTGGCGTTGTTAGCGGCGTTGCCGATGACGTTTCCACATGGCAGGTTGGCGATGAGGTTTTCGCTGCCTGTGGTCATGGTGCGATGGCAGAGCAGATTTGCGTCCGCGCCGAAGCTCTGAGAGCAAAGCCCCAAAACATGACATTCCCGACTGCTGCTGGAATCAGCACTACTTATGGGACCTCTTACTATGCTCTGAAGCAACGCGCCAACCTACAACCGGGTGAGACGCTTTTGGTACTCGGCGCCGCTGGCGGCGTTGGCTTAGCCGCCGTCGAGCTTGGCAAAGCCATGGGAGCGCGAGTCATTGCAGCGGCTTCAAGCTCAGAAAAGCTTGCCGTCGCTCAGCAGGCGGGAGCAGACGAACTCATTGATTACAGCGACGGTGAGCTGAAGGACAAAGTCAAAGCGCTTACTGGGGGTAAGGGTGCGGACGTTATCTACGACCCGGTAGGTGGGCCGCTATTCGATCAATGCATGCGCTGCATCAACTGGGACGGCCGAATTTTGATCGTTGGATTCGTCGGCGGCGACATTCCTCGCGTACCCACCAATCTGATTTTGCTCAAAAGCTGCCAAGTCGTTGGGGTCTTTTACGGTGCCTTCTCGGGCCGTTTCCCAGCCGAAAACGAACAAAATTTTGCTGAATTGCTGCAGATGTTCGAAGCCGGAAAACTCCAGGCATTGGTTGGCGCCGAGTACCCCTTGGCCGATTTTGTCGATGCCCTGAACTGCCTTTCTCAACGCCGCGCCGTCGGCAAAATTGTGGTAACTATTTGATGATGAATGCGTTTAATACAGAACGATGGGCGACGCTGATTTGCATCGGCGCCGGTGGCA
>JAYOVN010000045.1:0-16693 GCA_038151515.1 Gammaproteobacteria bacterium
CTCGGTTCTACCCGGGTGATTTTTGCTTTGTAGATACTCGCTTTTTTCTGTTCGCGAGCGCTGTTTTCAATGTCTAGGTCATATAGTTTTTGGCCATCGACCAAGGCGATTCTCACCTCTTCGGTCTGCGTGGCATTGATCAGCATTCTTTTCATGTTCAGTCCTTACGCGCTGAGCTTGCCTATGCTCGAGGCGCGATCGAAGGACGCAGAGGGGAAAAGTGGTTCAGAAAGAGCTGTTGTGCAGAAGAGCGGTTCGTTCATTAGCAGCAGGGGGAATCGGCTTTGCCGCCGTTCAGGGCGGTTTAACTGCGGTGGGCCAATTCGATAAGGCCTCTTAGCCATGAACTTTGCTCAAGCACTTGGCCGCAGCGGGTTTTTGCCACTACTGCTGGTTTCATTAACGACTGCTTCTGTTTCTTGCTCCCTACACGCGGTGGGTCGTCTCTAACAACCCAATGTACCGCAGCGTTTTGCAAATACGTGTTGCGCCCGAACCGGGCAGCGTAACGCTATGCGAATCTGTACCGTTACTCAGCGCGTTTAGCCGCTGAATTTTGCCTCTAACTCGTCTCAGAAACTGACTGTGATCGGGTTGTCGGCAGTTAACCTTTCTTTAATCGGACTCTGGCAAATGCGTCCGATAACGCCTCTTATGCGTCTAAATTTAAAAATAATGTGTTCATCGGGGATGTAAGTCCGTCTGAACTGTCGCTTGGAAAAGTGGGGTCGATTTCAAGTCAGCCTGGTTACCACTTTCTTTTGCGTATCCGTCTTTTGCGTATCCATCTTTCAGGCCCGGCGCACTCATCAGCCGGGGCATCGCTTCTATTTCTCTGTTCGTTGTAAACCGTCAAATGTTTACCAAATTCTGCTGCCTGATTCGCCGCCTGTTGTGAATACCCCTCTCTGATGAACACAGTGAGGCGTATCGCTGAATGCGGCCTAAATCATTGGCGTCGTCGAAGAGGTGGATTGAATAAATTCAAGCGCCCCAATCGTCTCGTCTTTCCAGTACTATAGAATCCTCGAAAGAAGACTATCCCGGAACGGCGGGCGGATGTTAACAGTGATTGCTAAGCCCTTCAAACCTTTGATTTTTTCCTTTTTGAGCTTGAACCATTGAGCGTTACTTTTGTTGAAATCGAAAACCTCAACGATGTGGGTCAGCGCATTGATAACTATCTGTTGCGTACCTTGAAGGGTGTGCCGAAGCAAAAAATCTATTCGATTTTGCGCAAGGGTGAGGTTCGGGTGAACAGCGGAAGAGTGAAGCCGACCTACCGCCTTCAACTTCACGACAGGGTTCGGGTACCACCAGTGTTCACAAAAGCTCAGGCCCCAGTGCGATTGAGTACCAACACTCATGAAGAACTCGAAGCCGCCATTGTTTTCGAAGACAGTGACCTTCTGGTGCTAAACAAACCACCGGGCTTTGCCGTCCACGGTGGTAGCTCCATAAATGCTGGGGTAGTGGAGATGATGCGGGTGATCAAGGGCCGACCAGAGATCGAACTGGCCCATCGCTTGGATCGAGATACATCTGGGTGTTTGCTTCTGTGCAAAAAACGCAGTGTGCTGAAAGAGATTCAGGCAGCTTTTCGTGACCGAACGGTCAAGAAAAAATACACCCTGATCGTACATGGCGTATGGCCAAAAAAAATACGAGTGGTGCAGCACCGGCTGCTGCGTTACGAAACCGATTGGGGCGAGCGTCGGGTTCGGGTAGATGAGGCCGGGCAAGTAGCCCGCACGGATTTTCAAGTGCTTGAGCAAGCGGGCCAAGCGACTCTGCTACAAGCCGCTCTGCATACCGGGCGCACCCACCAGATCCGGGTGCACGCTCAGTCCGAGGGGCACCCGATTCTTGGAGACACAAAATACCGGCCACTGAGAAATCACCAAAGCGCGTCTGCCGAATTTGAGCGCCTATGCCTGCATGCATCCCGCTTGGTTGTGCCCTTGGGGGATTCGCGACTGGATTTTTCCGCCCCTTTGGAACAGACCATGGCCCAAATCTGGGATCGCATGGCGTCTGCAGGTTTAATCGAGGATGAGTAAAGCATCGCTACAGGGGGCCTACTTCGAATAGGTCTGGCTGGGACGGGTCTTGCCGGGCAGAGGGTGATCGAAGGAGCCGGGTTCACTGGGTGGAAGGGGGCGCTAGCGGAGAAATGCCGAATTCCCGCAATCGACTGGTTAGGGTAATCAGCGGCAATCCGATCAATGCACTGGGATCGTCAGCGCGAATATATTCAAACAGCGCAATGCCTAAACTTTCTGCCTTAAATCCTCCCGCAGAGTCGATCGGGTGATCGTGTTCAACATAATGATCGATTTCTGCATCGCTGAGGTTACGGAACTTTAGTTCGGTTTTGATCACGTCGACGCAGGTGTGCTCGCAGCCATCGTGATCAAATTGGCTAAGCGCTAGAGCCGTATAAAACACAGCCTCTAGTCCCGCGTTACGCATCAACATCTGTCTGGCTGCATCAAGGCTGCCTGGCTTGCTTAACAACCGGCCCTGACACCAGCCCACTTGATCGCTGCCGATGACAACGGCTGTCGGGTTTTGCTGCGCCACGACTGTGGCCTTTGTCGACGCCAAGCGGCGTGCTAGTGCGTCCGGTAGTTCTTCTGCCTTTGGCGTCTCGTCGATATCCGGGGATATTTGCGCAAACGGCAGGCCCAAGGTTCCTAGTGCAGCGGCGCGATAAACAGATGATGAGCCAAGAATGAGTTCGACTGCCATTGATAAGTAGCTCCTGAATTGGGTTGGGAGGGAGCGCTGCACACAGCTTCATTAGCCGATTCATGCCATAAAGTCAGACTTGTACTTTACACTGTGATTTCAGATACCTATAGTTGCGCCGCCATGAAAAGCCATGCCACAGGTTCGTCAACCTATCGCTCTCTGGCTCAGCAGCAGGCTGAGATTGACCGGGCGCTAGAAATAGAGTCTTTGCCAAGGCTGGAAGAACTGTGTGACTCGGCGAAAGATCTGTCTGCTCAGATTAAGTTTGATCAAGACGATCAGGGTAGAGTTCGGTTTCATGGCAAAACCAGCGGTAACGTAAGCTTGGGTTGCCACCGCTGTGAAGGATTTGTAGAAAGGAAGTTGGCCTCAACCTTCGTCGCTGTTATTGCATTTGACGAGGAGCAAGCCGAGCAGTGGCAAAAGGAAGGTCTGACCACAGAGGTTATCGTGGTTCAGGGCCCCAACCTAGATCTGGCGGAACTGATTGAAGATGAGTTCTTGCTCGCAATACCCGAGAGGGTTTGCCTGGAGGAAGCATGCGAGAACATGCCGACTATGTTTTATGGCGTCGACGAGGGCTCTGCGGATTTCGCGGACGATGAGCCAGAACCTGAAAGGCGATTTCCTTTCGCGGGTTTAAAACAGGCAATGGATGATGCCGGTGGAAAGCACGAATAGATAGCATTGATAGATGCCGTGAATAGTTAGCATCGATTAACAGTCGCGATATAAAATTGAATTGGAATACTGAGCCCCGGGCTTGGTGGATTGAAAGAAAAGGACAAAGCAAAATGGCAGTTCAGAAAAGCAAAGTCACGCGTTCCCGTCGTGGTCAGCGGCGCTCTCATGACTCACTCAGCAATCCAGCGCTTTCGGTTGAGAGCACATCGGGTGAAACTCACCGCCGTCATCATGTCAGCGCAGACGGTTTTTACCGCGGCAAGCAGGTAATGCCCGACAAGAGCTAGCCTCTATTTCACCTGTTTGAAAAGACGTACGTCTTTTTCGGTGATGGCCAAATACCTGTTCTGCTCTAGTATGGAAGGCAGCCGCAGCGAGCGGTTGTTTAGGGTCGTCTCGTGAAAATCGCCGTCGATCTCATGGGTGGTGCGGGAGCAGGGAATGTGAACCTGCGAGCCTGTAGCCAATACCCCCATCCAGAAGAACTCACTCTCGTGGGTTTGATACCGCAACTTGACCCCAGCCTCGTCGCTCAGCTTAGCTCTCTTGGTGCAGATTTCCGTTCGTGTTCATCGGTTTTGGCCGGTGACGAGACACCACGTACGTTGCTGAAGGAGTCGGTTCAGTCATCCTTGGCTGTGGCGTTGGATTTGTTGGCCCAAGGGGAAGCGGATGCTGTGGTGAGCTCCGCTGATACCAAGGCGGTCATGGTACTGGGGCGAAGCCAGATAGGCACCATCCAAACCCTGAAACGGCCAGCTATCGCTAAAGCATTTTTAGGACCTCAGGGGCAGTTTTATATGCTGGACCTTGGGGCCAACCTGCGCTGTAGCCCAGAGATGCTGCAGCAGTTTGCTCGATTGGGTAGCGCCCTACACAGCAGTCATGCGGGGCCAGAGTGCCATGCGACAGCCAGAGTTGGTTTGCTCAACATCGGCACGGAACCGGGGAAGGGTACGTTGGAGCTGAACCAAGCGGCGGGTCTTTTTCGGATCGATCCGAGCATTCACTTCGTCGGCTTCATCGAGCCAAGCGACTTATTTGCGGGATCAGCAGACGTTATCGTCTGTGATGGGTACGCAGGAAATTTAGTGTTAAAAACTGTTGAAAGCATGGCTTCATTTTTGCGCACGCAATTGAGTCAGCTTGGGGCAGGCACGGATCAGCTGCAAAGCCTAGCGACCAAGGTAGATGTCGATCGTTATAATGGTGCGCTGCTAGCCGGGTTGGAAGGGGTGGTGATTAAGTCCCACGGCAGTGCGAGCGAGCGAGGATTCTTACACGCAATCCTACAGGGCAGAGAGAGTGTGCGAAGGCAGCTTTTGCGTGCCTGTACCCGGGCTCTGGCAGCGGGATAGGTCAAGATCGATCAGAACGAAACAACTACGATGACAAAGAGGGTGATATGAGTGGGACAGGTCAAACAATAGCGGCAATTTTTCCGGGTCAAGGTGCCCAGTCCGTTGGCATGTTGGGTGAGTTAGCCTTGGCTCATCCGTCGATCATTGAGCGATTTGCGGAGGCCTCCGAGGTGTTAGGGTTCGATCTTTGGAGCATGGTTCAAGAAGGTCCCGGCGATGTCTTGGGTCAAACAGAAAATACCCAGCCTGCGTTATTAGTCGCCAGCGTGTGTCTTTGGGATCTATGGCAAGATGCTGGGAACAAGGTGAGCTGTATGTCGGGTCACAGCCTCGGCGAATACTCGGCCCTAGTGTGCGCCGGTGCTATGAGCTTTAGCGATGGCGTTAGTTTGGTGCGTAAGCGTGGTGAACTGATGCAGGCTGCGGTGCCTAATGGACAAGGCTCTATGGCTGCGGTCTTGGGTTTGGACGATGAGGCCATCGCCCAGTGCTGTGATGAAGTTGCCGGAGAGGTTAGTGCGGCGAATTTTAATGCCCCAGGCCAAGTGGTGATCGCTGGGGAAAGTGGCGCTGTTCTTGCCGCTATTGATGCGTGTAAGGCTGCCGGCGCTAAACGAGCAGTGCCCCTAGATGTTAGTGGACCTTTTCATTCTCAACTGATGCGACGCGCTGCGGATGATTTTGCAGACGCCTTAGACAGCATTGCAGTGTCCATGCCAGCGATTCCGGTTTATCAAAACGTCCACGGAGACGTGGCCGAGTCCGTGGCGGCGCTCAAACAATTGTTGGTGGAACAACTCTATTCGCCAGTGCGTTGGACCACCTGCGTACAAGCTTTGTTAGATAGCGGTGTTGGCCAGTTCGTAGAATGCGGACCGGGCAATGTGCTGGCCGGCCTAGTAAAGCGTATTTCACGATCAACGCCGACGCTCAGTCTGGCCAGTGAGGACGGCATTGCGTCGGCGAATGAACTTTAGCGCAGCCAGTCTTGGGCGCTCTAGACCCAAGGAATAGTCAATTAGGGGGATGAAATGGCAGAGCAAAGAACGGCCTTAGTAACCGGTGCGAGTCGGGGCATTGGCGCGGCTATTGCCGAACAGTTAGGGTCCGATGGCTACTTTGTTGTCGGCACGGCAACATCGGATGCGGGGGCACGGGCGATTTCGACTCGTCTTGGGGATAATGGTGCTGGGCTCACGCTCAACGTGGCCGATTCGGAATCTGTCGCCCATTGCCTTGGGCAAGTTACTGAGTTGGCTGGTTCGCCACTGGTGCTGGTCAACAATGCCGGTATAACGAAAGACAATTTATTGATGCGCATGTCGGAAACTGAATGGACCGATGTGATCGACACCAACTTGTCCGGCTCTTTCCGCGTAGCCAAACCGGTTTTGCGGGGTATGTTGAAGGCCCGTTGGGGGCGCATCGTTAATGTTGGGTCCGTAGTTGGACGCCTAGGTAACCCGGGCCAAGGGAACTATGTAGCCAGTAAGGCCGGGTTGGAGGGTTTTACCCGCTCTTTGGCGATGGAGGTGGCCTCTCGAGGGGTCACAGTGAACGCTGTTGCTCCCGGTTTTATCGCCACTGATATGACAGACGCGCTAAGCCAAGAACAAACGGATGCAATGCTGAGTCGGATTCCGCTGGGTCGTATGGGTGAGGCAGAAGAAATCGCTGCTACGGTGAGTTTTTTGTGTTCGGATCGAGCCGGCTACATCACCGGGCAAACCCTGCAAGTCAATGGCGGGCTATTATTTGGCTAGATTACACGCCTCGTGTCCCGGTCTGCTGATGAAAAGCCGAGGCTTTTTTGTTTTCCAATAGCCCCAATGCTAATAAATGTTTTAAAAATCAGGGGGCTATAGCATCGAAACAGGGAGGCAAGGCTTGCTAATAGCGAGGGATAGTTCGCTTGAATTGGACATAGTGCCTCTATAGAATGCCGTTCGCTTCGCGCCCACCATCACTTATGGAGTAAACACCCGCATGAGCAACATCGAAGAGAGAGTAAGAAAACTGATCTGTGAGCAGCTCGGTGTCAAAGAAGACGAAGTCCAAAGCGACGCTTCATTCGTCGAGGACCTAGGAGCCGATTCATTGGATACGGTTGAGTTAGTTATGGCTCTTGAAGAAGAGTTCGAGACTGAAATTCCTGACGAAGAAGCCGAGAAAATCACCACGGTGAAAGAGGCCATCGACTACATCTTGGCTCACCAGTAGCTGGCTATCCTGAGCACTGCCCCAGCGTTGAAGGGCCGGGGTTCATGGGTATAAATACAAAATTCTGGGACTAGAATTCCAGGAAAAAGGGGCTGTCAGCCCCTTTTTTATTGGAGGCTGCGCACAATCAGGGGCCAAGTGCTGTTTAGCCGACGCCCTGCTGTGCATAAACAGAGCTTGGTTGAGGATATAGGTGGGCAAGTCGGGGTATCATAGAGCGGCACCGACGGCGGTTGGCTTTGCGGTATCGGCTTGACGAGAGTTGATTTGGCCGGCAAAGAGTTCTGTCGAAACACGTACTGAATTGGATAATTGAAGATGACCAAAAGAAGAGTAGTTGTGACTGGTATGGGGATGATCAGTTCAATCGGTCATAACGTAAAAGACTCTTGGCAGGCGGCGGTAGCCGGCCAAAGCGGTATTGGGCTAAACGAGTCCTTCGATACCGAAACCTATGGCGTGAAGATTAGCGGCAGTGTTCGTAACTTCGATGTTTCTGCCTATATGAACCCGAAAGAAGCACGACGAATTGACCAGTTCATTCAATTTGGCATAGCCGCAGCCAGTCAAGCCATTCAAGATGCAGGGATCGAATCTCACCCCAGCGACGCAGACCGGATTGGGGTTGCGATTGGCTCCGGAATCGGCGGTATCAATACCATCGAATCGACCCATGACACCTTGGTGAAGAGTGGTCCCAGAAGAGTCTCACCCTTTTTCGTTCCCGGCGTTGTGATCAACATGATCTCCGGAAACGTGTCCATCGAGTACGGATTTAAAGGACCCAACATAGCCATCGTGACTGCCTGCACCACAGGTACGCACAACATCGGATTCGGTGCTCGCATGATTCAGTATGGTGATGCCGACGTGATGGTGGTGGGTGGAGCTGAAGCAGCTACTTCGCCAATTACTGTCGCCAGTTTTTCTTCCATGAAAGCACTGTCCAGTCGTAACGATGATCCTGAAAAGGCCAGTCGGCCTTGGGACAGTGACCGAGACGGCTTTGTGCTAGGTGAGGGCGCAGGGGTGCTGGTACTTGAAGAATATGAGCGAGCTAAGGCAAGAAGGGCGCATATCTACGCTGAGGTTCTTGGCTTTGGTATGAGTGCAGATGCTTTTCATATTACGGGCCCGGCAGAGAACGGCGAGGGCGGAGCTGCGGCCATGCAAAATGCCCTGAATGATGCTGGACTGAACCCGGAAGATCTCGGCTATTTGAACGCACACGGGACGTCAACACCCCTTGGTGATGTGGCAGAGACCAAGGGCGTGAAGGCAATTTTTGGGGATAAAACATCGCTAATGGTCAGCTCTACCAAGTCTATGATCGGTCACCTACTTGGGGCCGCCGGGGCAGTGGAGGCGATCTTCACTATTAAGTCACTTGAAGACCAAGTAATTGCTCCGACCATAAATTTGGATAATCCAGGCGAAGGGTGTGATTTGGACTACGTGCCAAATCAGGCCAGAAATGTCGATATCCGTGCGGCGGCGAGCAATTCCTTCGGATTCGGCGGTACAAATGGAACGCTGGTTTTCGGCAAAATTTAGGCAGCACCCATGGCTGGGTTACCTAGTCTTCGGTTTTTAGCCGGTCACAAACGAAAACCGCTGATCCTCATCAGCTTATTGATCCTCTGTGTGGCGGCTGGTATCCGTGAGGTGTGGGTCTGGCCGGAACGTGAGGGAGTTTATTCGGCTACGGTGGTCGAAGTACCCAACGGCGCATCCTTAAGATCGCTGGCAACGGTGTTGCAGCAGCGAGGCCTGATCAACAATGCCCTGCTGTTTCGGCTTTATGCGCGCGCGTCAGGTTACGATCGACGTCTTAGGGCCGGCGTATACGATGTGGCAGAAAACCTCTCAGCCAAAGCATTGCTGACACTCTTTGCCAGCGGCAAGGTGCAACAACACCCCGTTAGAATTCCTGAGGGTGCCACACTGGCCCAACTGTTACCAAAGCTGCGAAGCGAAGCTGTCTTAGACCAGTCCATTGAGGGCACTGCTCGTCTCGCTGATCAGTTGAAGCTCGGGTTGCCTTTCCTAGAGGGGGCTTTTTTCCCCGATACCTATTTCGTGCCCCGTGGCGCGTCGGATATCAGCGTGTTGCAACGCGCTCACGATGTCATGCTGACAACCCTGGACCGAGCGTGGGAACAGCGAGACTCGAGCGTGCAGTTAAAAAGCCCCGCGCAAGCCCTTGTGCTTGCTTCGATTATCGAAAAAGAGAGCGATGGTTTGTCTGATCGTCGACAGATCAGTCAGGTATTTCATTTGCGGCTGCAAAAGAATATGCGTCTACAGACAGATCCAACCGTGATTTACGCCCTTGGCGCGGCTTTTGATGGTGATCTTCGGCGTCGGGATCTGAGGGTTGATTCTCCTTTTAACACGTATCGTTATCAGGGCCTGCCTCCCACACCCATCGCGCTGCCCTCATTGGCCTCCATTGAGGCAGCGTTGCATCCAGCGCCCGGTGATTATCTGTACTTCGTTGCTCGGGGGGATGGCACCAGTCAGTTTTCCCGTACACTGGCCGAACACAACGCCGCCGTTCGACGCTACCAATTATCAGGAAAAGGGACATAACACCGGTCCATGAAAGGTCGATTCATAACGCTAGAAGGTTCCGAGGGAGCAGGTAAATCCACCAACGTGGACACCGTTTGCGCGACCTTGGCGCAAGCCAATATAGAGTTCGTTCGCACTCGTGAACCGGGCGGTACTCCTATGGCTGAGGCATTGCGGGCCACAATGCTTGAGTCTTGGGACGAATCTGTGGGTGGCCTGACCGAGTTGTTGCTCGTCTTTGCAGCTCGTGCTCAACATCTCGCAAATGTCATTGTGCCTGCCCTAAATCGGGGGCAGTGGGTGGTTTGCGACCGCTTCACTGATGCAACCTTTGCTTATCAGGGATATGGGCGGCAGCTGGATTTATCCAAGCTTGACGTGTTGGAATCCTGGGTGCAGGCGGATCTTCAGCCTGACTTGACGGTGTATCTTGATTTAGACCCTGCCGTGGCAGAGCTGCGTATTGCCGATCGCGAAAAAGACCGCATGGAGTCAGAGCAAAGGGCTTTTTTCTTGCGGGTTCGAGAAGGTTATTTGGCCCGAGCCGCTGCGCACGAGCGATTCCAAACTATCGATGCATCTCAGTCCTTGGCTGAGGTTCGTGCGCAGGTCGAGCGTTGCGTCGGCGATTTTATTGCGAGTAGTGCTTCCTAATGGAGCAGTACCCTTGGCACGAGGACGTGATTTCGGCACTCGCCACTCGATCCGATAACGGATCCTTGCCTGCAGCCATTGGCCTATCCTGCCCGCTAGGTTGGGGCGGTCGATCTCTGTTGGCCCGTGCAGTCACCATGCTTCTGGGTGTTGGAGGTGACAAAGATCCTGAGGATATCGCCCACCCAGATTTTCGCTGGATCGCGCCCGATGGCGTGTTGATCAAAATTGATCAAGTGCGTGCACTCAATGCGTTTGCTGTGCAGACGCCCCAAATCGCAGGCCGTAAGGTAGTTGGGATTTACAATGCACACTTGCTAAACAACAACGCAGCCAACACGTTGCTGAAAACCTTGGAAGAGCCGCCGGGCAATACCCACATTCTTCTTTGCACACCGTATTGGAGTCGGTTGTTGCCAACCATTCGCAGCCGCTGCCAACGTTTTCAGGTGAACCCCTCTCAGACCCAAGCCCAGCAGTGGTTGAGCGACCAAGGGGTGGCGTTTTCCCAACAGAAATTCGTTGAGGCAGGCTATGCGCCCATCGCCTATCTGGAGCACAGCGAGTCACTGGGTATCAGCGAGTTGTTGCAAGAAGTGTCTCGAGCTCAGCATTTCAGCACCATTGTGGAACAAGTGCTGGCTGCCGACGTGCCTGAGTTGCTGGCCGCATGGTACCGCTTGTTGATTCATCGCCAGTCAGAGCAACCGAGTCGGGCTTTGCTGGCCTTCGCAGATGAGCTTAGCGACGGTCGGCGAATGATTGAGATGTCCAGTGCTGCTAACAGCCGACTGATTTTGGAGCGACTGTTCCATCTTTGGCAGCAAGTCGAGGCGCTACAGCGCCGGCAACAGCAAAGCACCTAATACGTGATGTGCGCTCAAGTAGTTGGAGAGAATAAATGCTGATCGATTCCCACTGCCATTTGAATTATCTGGAGGATCCGAAACAGGCGATCCTTCGTGCCCGAGAATCTGGGGTCACGAGCTGTCTTTGCATCAGTGTAGACGAACCGGGTTTTGCCGGTGTTATGGCCTTGGCCTCGGGTCACGATGATGTTTGGGCGAGTGCCGGTGTGCACCCGGATGCCGCTGGCGGTAATTTGGATTGGATTGAAGACGCCCTGGCCGCACCGGAGGTGGTGGCTGTCGGGGAAACTGGACTGGACTATCTGCACGGCACTGACCTGGATGTCCAAGCGCGGCAACGTGAGGCCTTTGATTTGCAACTTGGTCTTGGCGTCAAACATCAGTTGCCGACCATTGTTCATACCCGGGCCGCCGAGGGTGACACCTTGGATCTACTGCGGGCCCATTCAGGTGCTTTTGGCGTTCTGCATTGCTTTACCGAATCTTGGGCCATGGCCAAGCAGGCCTTGGATCTGGGGTTTTACATATCGATTTCAGGCATCGTGACGTTTAAGAATGCGGACAACGTTCGTGATGTGGCCCGCCAGGTGCCGGTGGATCGTTTGCTGGTAGAAACTGACGCGCCCTGGTTGGCACCGGTGCCCAAGCGGGGAAAAACCAACGAGCCGGCCTTCGTTACTCACACCGCCGCATTCTTAGCCGAACTGCGCCAGACATCCACTGAAACTCTGTGTAAGCAAACCAGCGACAACTTTGTTCGCTTATTCGGATGCGGGGCCTGATATCGAGGGCTTGCTGCGTTCAGCTTTAAAGCGGTCAGAAGCTCAAAGATTGCGTCGGAAAAAACTCAAAATCGCGTCGAATCTGTGGATGGATATATGCGTCTCTTGCATAGAATGTTTCGCTCCGGGATAGGTCATCAGATCGAAGGGTTTTCCGAGCTTTTGCAGTTCAGACATCAGCATAGTGCTGTGAGTGAAAAGCACGTTGTCGTCTGCCATACCGTGCATGAGTAATAAGGGACGCTCCAGTTTGTGCAGGTGCGGTATTACACTGCTGTTGTCGTAGGCGGCAGCATCGTCCTCAGGCAGGCCCATAAAGCGTTCAGTATAGTGAGTGTCGTACAGGCGCCAGTCAGCGACAGGGGCCACGGCCACACCGGCTTTGAAATGCTCGCCAGCCTGACACAAACACATGAGGCTCATATAACCGCCGTAGCTGTGGCCAAAAACGCCAACCCGCTGAGGGTCTGCCCAACTTGTGCTGTTTAGAATCGCTAGCGCCTGTAGTTGATCATCTACTTCGATGCTACCCATGCGTTTGTACAGTGGAGCCTCGAAAACGCTGCCTCGGTTCGCCGACCCCCGATTGTCCAGTTCCAGCACACCAAAGCCCTGTTGAGCGAACAGTTGTAGCAGCAGGGTGCCCCAATCGCGACGTACTTTTTGGGCGCCGGGGCCGCCGTACACGTAGACGATTGTTGGATGCAAACCGTTAGTATTCGCTGGCGGGGTCAGTCGATAATGCAGAGGATGACCTTCCACGGTGATGTGACCAAATTCGGCGGTCACATGGGCCGAGGAATAAGGGAAATAGGGGTGAGATTGGTCGACAAGTTCTTCGTACAGGAGTTGTTCATTGCTGCCATCCAGACTGGCAACGGTAATTTTTAACGGGACTTGCACGTCGGTGTAACGATCCACAAACAGCTGGTGGCCCTGATCGACCGCCACGTCGTGGACACCTGGACCCTTGGTGAGGCAACGATAACCGGAGCCGTCTAAGAACACTTCGTACAAGTGATTCTCGATGGGTGTCTCATCCCACCCGGATGCCAGCAACCCCTTGCCGTTGACACTGAGCACTTGGTTGATGTGAGCCGGGCCGGCTAGGCGACGAGGCTCGGAAGAGGGCGACAGGACCAGTGCTTGGCGTTGTCCCTTGTCCTCGCTTGAGAATACAAATTCACCGTCGCCAGTTGAGTGAAGGTCATCTGTCAGGTTGATCCAAGTATCTGAGCGCTCTTGGTAAATCTGATGCCAGCTTCCGTCCGTAAAACCGTAGCGTCGTAGGGTCAATGTTTGCTGTAAACGATCCTGAGTTTGTATGAATAGGCCGTCCTCCCAGGAGTCCACTCGGGCTAGGTACACATCTTGCTCGGTTGTTTCAGATTGCCAGACTTGCTGTGTTGTGCCCTTGTGGGTGTCAAAAACAAACAATGTCACCAAGGGGTTAGGCTGACCTGCAAAAGGGTATCGTTGTTCGACGGTTCTGCTGCCATTGCCGTCGATTTCCAGTCTGTGGCTGATGGAAACAGGGCTTTCATCGTTTCGGCAGTAGATTAAATACCGCTCGCATTCAGACCACCAACTGCCTTTGAAGCGATGCATTTCCTCTGCCGCAAGAAAATCTGGCAGGCCATTGGTCACACAGGGACTAGCGTCTGTGGTGATCCGGATAGCCGGTTGAGAGCCGACAAGGTTTGTGAAATATAAGTCGCCGTCGGTTACGTAACTCAAAAGCAGTCCGCTTGGGCTTGGATTAAAGCCGCTATGCCTTTGGCCCGGCTCAGTGATCACCTGAATTGCATCGACGTTGCCGTTGTCGCCAACACGCGTGGTATAGGCTTGCCCATCGGCGTACAACACCAAGGCACGGGATTTTCCTAGCCACTGATATTGGGAAATACCAAAGGTAAATTGTCTTCTGCGTTCGCGCTCTGCTCGTTCCACATCACTTAGCTCGGTGACGCTTTCGTCCGCCCTGGCATCCAGCTTGGATGCACTAACCAATTTTGTATGATCGTTTTTTGAGCGGTCAAAGCACCACAAGTCCAGCACGGTGGTGGCTTCTTTGGAACCTTTCAGGTAGGTCACATAGCGTCCACAAGGGGAGATTTTGTAGTGACTTGGCGGTGTTGGTCGCATGCCCGGTTCGGTGAACAATGCTTCTGGTGTCAGGGGTTGTTGGGTGCTGGTGTTCACAAAAAGTCCTGTGGCTAATCGGTTGGGCTGGCTTTATTGGGACAACAAAGCTGTGGCCGTGGTTTTCGTCCCATCTATCTCGTTTGGCTGGGTAAAAGGGCTAAGATTGCACCTCTTGTGCCCTGGCGAAAGCGTCTCGGGTTAAGTTTTCGACACCACTGCCCTTGGGCAGGATGCGCACATTGTCCTCTATCCGGATGCCGCCAAAGGGTGTCAGCAGGTCAATCGCTTGCCAGTTGATCGGCGCGTTTTCCGCACGTTTGGCCGCCAGCAACATGGGAATAAAGTACAGGCCAGGCTCTACGGTAATCACCATGTTTTCGGCCAGTGGCCGGGTCAGCCTGAGAGAGGCATAGGGTTCGGGTGGGGGAGCGATCTGGCCCTCGATATCTAGCTGCTGCCCGCCAACATCGTGCACCTGAATGCCGAGCAAGTGTCCCAAACCGTGGGGGCAAAAAGGAACGGTGAGTTGCTCATCAAAGGCTTCTTCTGGGCTACATGTGACCAGCTTGGTATCGACCAAGATTTGCGCTAACGAGCGGTGCATAGCGCTTTGAAGCTCCACGTAGTTTGCCTCGGGTTTGACCTGGGCAATCAGGTCGTCTTGATGCCCTTGCATTCGTGTTAGCAGATTTTCGTAAAGATCCGCTGCCTCGGCGGAATAACATCGCGAACCTAAGTAGGTCCGAGTGATATCGCTGGCGTAGCCGCTTGCGTTGGCTCCCGCATCGATGAGCAAGCTGTTTTGAAACTGCGGGGCCTGCCTTTCCTGATATTGATAGTGCAATAGGCTTGCGTGGTCGTTCTGGGCCACAATGTTGCCGTAGGGTAGCTGCCACTCATTCATGCTACTGCCTTGCAAAAAAGCTAAATGTACTTCGAATTCGCTGGCACCTTGGGCGAACGCGCCCGCTGCCGCGAGGTGACCCTGAGCGCCTAGGGTTGACGCTTCGCGCATAATCTTCAGTTCGTACTCGCTCTTGCAGGCGCGTTGGAAGTGCAAGGCGTGTATGACATTGGGTGGATTCAGGGTGCATCCCTGATTGATCGCGTTTTCGTGCTCGCCGATTTGGGCCGTTTTCCGAGCGCCGCCGGCGCAAAGCAGTTCATCAAGGCGCCGCATGAGCGGCTGCACTTCAGCGAACACTTCCAGTGTGAAAAAGTTGGCCATGTGGTCTGGGGCTTGGGTCGATGCGTGCCAAAAATCCTCGGGCTGAAAAAATAACAACACGGGTCGGGTGTTAGCGGTGATAATCAACCAGCAGTTTTCTGCCAAGTATTGCTGTTCAAGCCACTGAACCATGATCGGGTTGGGGCGAAAGGCTGGTCCTTGGTCGTCGTGAAAATAAAACCCTTGGCTTCCCGAGCTTAGAGCAATGGCGTCAAAGCCAGTACGCTCCATCACGTGGTCGTAAAAACTTTGCAGTACCACGTAGTGATCCTGCATAAGCGTTTGCTGTTCTGTTGCATCCATGGGTTTTACTCCGTTACTTCGCCCAGTCTAGCAGCCCGAGTTCGCTGTGGCCTGCCAACGCCCAGACAAAATGGTTGCACAAAATGTGTTCATTGAAAAAAAGCCGGACAACCGTGCTGCTGCGATTCCGACTCTGGCAATGACGTGGTAACGTCTTGCGATCGTAACGAAGTATCTGGGGGACGTATGGAGAGCTATGGATACGCAGCACCAAGTAGTGTTGCCGAAACCGTTGCGCTGCTTGCCAGCAGTGCCGAGCAAGGCCAAGCGACGCAAATTTTGGCCGGGGGCACAGACGTGTTGGTGCAAATGCGCTCGGCGGGCCACCAAGCGCGGACGATTATCGATATCAAGGCGCTTGCGGAAACCAATCGCCTAGAGGTAAGTGCAGATGGCATATACATTGGCGCTGCCATTCCGAGCGCGGTCATCAATGAAACGAAGGCCCTGCAAGACGCTTTGCCGGGGTTGCTTGAAGCCGCAGATTTGATTGGGTCGACCCAAATTCAGGGAAGAGCCACAATTTGTGGCAACCTCTGTAATGCGTCACCCGCTGGTGACAGTATTCCAGCCATGATCGCGGCGGGAGCGGTCTGTGATATCGCTACATCGTCTGGTTCTCGGCAGTTGCCAGTCGAAGACTTCTTGGTGGGTGTTGGAAAGAATGCGTTGGCTCCGGGCGAGTTTTTGCTTGGACTGAGGCTGCCAATGCCAAGCGTGAATACCAAGGACGCCTACTTGCGATTCACGCCGCGAACGGAAATGGACATTGCCGTGGCAGGCGTTGGGGTATCGCTTACGGTAACGGATGGTCTGTGCACTGCCGCTCGAGTGGCCATTGGCGCGGTGGCCCCCACCGCTCAATTAGTATCGGCTGCGGCTGATGCCATCGTTGGTACAGATCTCAACGAAGCTGCCGTTCATGCCGCAGGGGAGGCCTGTAAGGACGCTGCATCACCCATCAGTGATAAACGGGGCACCGCCGAGTATCGCTGCAAAGTCGTGGCGGTTCTGTGTCGCCGCGCGATTGGTATCGCCAACCAACGAATTCAAGGAAGTTAACTGTGGCCAGACTGCAAGTGGAAACCGTCATTAATGGCGAAAATAAAGAGTTTTTGT